>JBDTNQ010000151.1:0-7998 GCA_039933635.1 Acidobacteriota bacterium | reverse complement strand
CCGCCCTCGAGGAGAATTTGCACATGTCACGTCTTGCCGCCGCCCTCGGGATCGTCGCCGTCGCGACGACCGTTTTTGTTGCCGCGCAGGCTCCGGCCGTGTCCACGATCGCGCTACCCGCGTCGATCACGTTCCCGGAAGGCGTTGCGTACGACGCGGCTGCCGACGTGGCTTACACCGCGAGTGCCGTGACCGGCCTCGTGGTACGCGTGAATCTGAAGACCGGTACGTCGGAGACGGTTGCGCCCGCGGGCACGCTGCTCGCGCCCGGGGCGCCTGCGCCGTTTCCGGCGGTGCTCGGCATGAAACTGGATGCCGCGCATCGTCTGTGGATCGCCGGCGGCGCCACCGGTCGGATGTGGATTCTCGATACGCGGACGGGCAAGGTGCTGAAGGACTTCCAGGTGCCGAATCCGTCGGGCAGTCTGATCAACGACGTGGCGCTCGTCGGCAACGCGGGCTACTTCACCGACACGAGATTCGCGACCTTGTGGCGCATTCAGATCACCGGCACCCAGATTGGTGCGCTCGAACCGTTCGTGATGTTCGCGAACACGCCGCTGCAGTACGACAGCGCGGCGAATCTGAACGGCATCGCGGCGACCGCCGATGGCAAGTCGCTGATTGTCGTGCAGATGGGGAAGGGACTGCTGTTCCGCGTGGACCTGGCGACCAAGGCCGTCACGGCGATCGACACGGCCGGGCAGGATCTGTCGGGGGCGGACGGTCTCGTGCTCGACGGCCACACGCTGTACGTCGTGCGTCAGACGGCCGTCGAAATTGCGACGGTCCAACTCACGGCTGACTACTCGAAGGGGACCGTGGTGAATCGACTGAAGGATCCGCTGCTGGCCTGGCCCGCGACCGCTGCGAAGGTCGGCGATCGGCTGATCGTCGTGAACACCCAGTTCAATACCCGCGGCGACAACTCCCAGAAGACGCCGTTCACGTTGGCGAGCGTGCCGCTGGCGCGCCTGACGGCGCGCTAGTCGGGCGCGCGGCGAGGACGTCTAGCGTCAGTCGCCGTCCCGCTCGTGCAAATCGAGTTCGCTGAGCGTCACGTAGTATCCGTCCGGATCCCGGAGAGAGAACTCCCGTGTTCGCGTGTTCGGGTTCACGTGCGGCTCCTCGTCGAGTCGTGCGACGAGCGCGCGCGCTCGCTGGAGCGATAGGTCGAAGTCATCGATCCGGAAGAACAGAAGTAGTCCATTGCCGGGCGTCCCCTCGTCTGGGCGCGTCAAAGACGGGTGTCCGTGCGCACCCCACTCGTGGAGGCACAGCAAGACCGTTCCGTCCGCATCGACAAGCTGACCAAAATCCGGATGGCTCGGCGGCGTTTCGGGCTGGCCGAAGAGCGACTGGTACCAGCTGAGGGCTCTCTGCACGTCGCTGACGCCGATGATTGTCCAGATCCTTTTCATGTCGCCCCTGAGCGCCCGTTAGACCAGTTGCTCCGTCGGATCGATCCGAGCAAAGAACGCGGCGCTGATGAGGAGGAGCGCCGCCATGGGAAAGAGCGGCGCATTGTAGCTGCCGAAGTAGGTGACGGCGTAGCCGAACGCCACCGACGAGAGAAACGATCCGAGTTGGCCCGCCATGTTCATCGTGCCGCCGACCGATCCGGCGAAGGCGCGGCCGATGTCGAGACACACGGCCCAGGACACGGGCAGCATGCAGTCCATCGCGCCGTAACCCAAGGTGAGACACACAAGCGCCGTCCACTTGTTGGGCGTGATCCCCGCCGCGAGCATCAGGACGGCGGACACCGCGAGTCCCGACGCGCCGACGACCCGGCGTCCGATCTTCAGACCGTGACGCGCGGTAAGGCGGTCGCTCATCCATCCGCCGAACAGGTTTCCGCAGATGCCCGCGATGAATGGCAGGGTCGACACCAGGGCCATTTCACCCTCGGTGAACCCACGTCCGCGCTGCAGATACGTATGCAGCCAGGACAGGTAGAAGTACGAGCCCCAGCAGTACGTGTGGTACATGATCAGAATCTTCCAGAAGTTCCAGCGACGAAGAGCGATCCCCCACGGCAGGCCCGTGTGTCCGTGCGTGTCCGCCGCAGGCTCGATCTCCGCCAGTTCGGCAGCGGAGATCCCGTGCGCCTCGGTCGGGTGATCCCGATAGGTGCGGTACCACACGACGGCCCAGATCAAGCCGATGACCCCGAACACGAAGAACGACGCCCGCCATCCGTAGGCCCGTTGAATGGGCACCACGAGAAGGGGAGAGAGCGCTCCGCCCACGCGGCTCGCCATCCACACCACGGAGTGCGCCCGGGCGCGCTCGGTCACCGGGAACCAGCGCGAGATGCTGGCCGAGGCGTTGGGATAGGCACCCGCTTCGCCCGCGCCGAACAGGAAGCGCGTCACGAGCATCAGGAAGAAGTTCGACACCATGCCCGTCAGCGTCGTGAAGGCGGACCACCAGACGACGATGCGCGTGAGCACGGTCCGGGCACCGATTCGGTCCCCCATCGCCCCGGTGGGGATCTCGAACAGGGCGTAGGACAACGTGAACGCGCCGACCACCCATCCCCATCTCTCCGGCGAAATGCCCAGGTCGGCCTGCATTCGGGGACCGGCCACCGACAGGCATACCCGGTCGAGATACGTGATGATCGACAGGAAGAAGAGGAGCAGCAGGACGCGATGGCGATGTTTCATGGAGCGATCCCGTGAGGCGTCGGTAGTGTACGCGACCTGCCGCGGCGTCCGACGGGCAGGCCAGCGGGCAGGCCGCGTCAACGCGCGGGCCCGCCGTGCGACAACGTGCCACACCCGCCCGGCAGATCCCCCGTGCGACCCTTTCACGACATGTTGTCCTCCCGCCTCAGAAACACCATTTTTGTTGCTTCGCTTGCGCTCATCACCTCCTCGGCCGCGGCCCAGGAGTCCGTCAACTACGGCAGCGTCAGCGGCCGTGTGGCCGACGGCACGGGTGCGGTCCTTCCGGGCGCGTCCGTGACGGCCCGGCAGACTGAAACCAACGTGACCTCCGCCACGACCACCGATAGCTCGGGGCGTTTCCGTTTTCCCTTCCTGCGCATCGGCGCGTACGAGATCACCTGCCACATCAGCGGTTTCGTGACGACGACGCAGAAGTTGACCGTGGCTGCGGGCGGCGCCTTCGAGGTGCCCGTCACGTTGTCGATCGCCGGTATGGCCTCGGAAGTCCAGGTGACGGCTGAAGCGCCCGCGGTCGAGACGGCGCGTAGTCAGATCGCCGGCACCGTCAGCATTGGTGAAATCAACACCCTGCCGCTCAACGGGCGGAACTTTCTCGACATCGCGCTCCTCGTTCCCGGCGTCGCACCGACCAACGTGGGCGGCGGCACCCAGCAGTTCGCGGAGACGTCCGCCGTGTCGGGCACCGGCATCTCGGTGGGCAGTCAGCGCAACATGTCCAACAACTTCATCGTGGATGGTCTGTCGGCCAACGATGACGCCGCGGCGTTGAGCGGCATGACCTACGGCGTGGATGCGGTCGATCAGTTTCAGGTCGTGACGTCCGGTGGGCAGGCTGAACTGGGCCGCGCGCTGGGTGGCTACATCAACGTGGTCACGAAGAGCGGCACGAACACGCTCAAGGGCAACGCGTACTCGTACACGCGCGACGATCTGTTCAATGCGAAGAACTCCCTCATCGGCCGCACGCTGCCGATGCACCAGAACCAGTACGGCGCGAGTCTCGGCGGCCCGGTGGTCAGAAACCGCGCGTTCTATTTCGCGAACGTGGAACGCAAGGCGCTGAAGCAGACCGGTCTGGTCACGGTCGGCGACAGCAGCGTGGCGACCATCAATGCGCGCCTCGCGGCCATCGGCTACAAGGGCCCGTCGATCACGACCGGCGTCTACGACAACCCGGCGTACACCACGAACGCGGTGGTCAAGGTCGACCACCAGATTGTCCCGAGCAACCACCTGAGCGTGCGGTACAGCGCCTACGATCTGTCGGCGACCAACGCGCGCGGGGCGGGTGCGCTCAATACGCCGAGCGCGTCCGCGGGGATCGACAACCTCGACCAGACCATCGCCGTCAGCAACATTGCCGTGCTCTCGACGCGCGTCGTCAACGAGGCGCGTGGCCAGGTCGCATGGAGCGATCTCAAGGCTCTCCCGTCTGATCCCATCGGGCCTGCGGTGAGCATCTCGGGCGTGGCCTCGTTCGGCACGTCCTCCGGGAGCCCGACCGGCCGCGTCAACACGATGTACCAGCTGGTCGACAGCCTCTCGCTGCAGGCGGGTGCGCACGCGGTGCGGGCGGGCGTTGACTTCATCTACAACGACCTCAGCATCACCTATCCCCGGTCGGTGCGCGGGGCGTACACCTTCGCGTCGCTCGCGACCTTTCTGACGGGCACCTACAACAACGCCGGCTTCACGCAGACCTTCGGCGAAAGCGTCGTCGACCAGACCAACCCCAACCTTGGCCTGTACGTCCAGGACGAGTGGAAGATCGGTTCGCGGCTGACCCTGAATGCCGGTATTCGGTACGATCTGCAGTATCTCGAGACGATTCGCACGGACCGCAACAACGTGTCGCCACGTGTCGGCTTCGCGTGGGTGCCGACGTCCGCGCGACGCACCGTGGTGCGGGGGAGCGGCGGGATCTTCTACGACCGCGTGCCGCTGCGTGCACTGGCGAACGCGTTGCTCTCGGCCGGCAATACGACCGACCTGGCCAACCTGCGTCAGATTGGCGTGAGCCTCTCGCCGACACAGTCGGGCGCGCCGGTGTTTCCCAACATCCTGAGTGCGATTGTGCCTACCGTGACGCTGGTCAACCTGTCGACGATGAACCCGAACATGCAGAACGCGTCGTCGATCCAGGGAAGTCTCGAAATCGAGCAGCAGCTTGGCGCGACCGGGAGCGTCAGCATCGGCTACGAGCACCTGCGCGGGCGTGACCTGATCATGTCGATCAACCAGAACGTGCCGACGTGTGTGGCGGCCGGTACGAACAACGGCTGCCGTCCGGTCTCCACCTACGCGAACAACAGCCAGTATTCGCCGGCGGGCAAGTCGGACTACAACGCCGTGCACGTGACCCTTGTGCAGCGGCCCTCGCAGTGGGGCAACTACCGGATCTCGTACGCCTACTCCAAGTCGATGAACAACGTCGGCGAGGCGTTCTTCAGCGGCCCGATCGATCCCTTCGATATCAACAAGGACTGGGCGCGCTCGGACGACGACCAGCGGCATCGGCTCGTGCTGAACGGCACAATCACCACGCCGATGTCACCGGCGACGACCACGCTGGATCGTCTGACGCACGGATTCGAACTGAGTGCGATGGTGCAGGCGTACTCGGCGCTGCCGTACAACATCACGTCGGGTGTCACCACCGTGCAGGGCACGGCCGGACGTCCGATCGTCGACGGCAACTTCATTTCGCGGAACGCGGGCGTCGGCACGGCGTTCGCGACCTTCAGCCTGCGCATGAGTCGCTCCCTCCCGCTGGCCCAGCGTGCGAGCGTCCAGTTGCTGGCCGAGGTCTTCAACGTGACCAACCGGGTCAACGTGCTGAACCGCAACGGCAACTTCGGCGCCGGTGCGTATCCCACGTCACCGTCGAGCACGTTCGGCCAGGTCCTGGCCGTCGGTGACCCGCGATCGATGCAACTGGGGGCGAGGATTAGGTTCTAACCTCGGCCTGCGGGCTGCGTGGCGTCAGCCGCGGCCCTGCCGCCGCTATAATGCTTGGCAAGGAGCATTTCCATGAACCATCACCCAGTGCGCCGCCTTGCTGCGGCCACGCTCGGTACTTTTGTGTTTGCCGTCGCTGTTCCAGCCGCTCGTCAGGCGCCGCCGGCGCCGGTTGCGGCTCCGGCCGCCGCGCCCGCACCCGGTCAGGGCCGCGGTGGTCCGCAGGCCCCGACCGTCGTGTCGCCCGACGTGTCGGCCGATCGTCGCATCACCTTCCGCCTCTACGCGCCAAATGCGCAGGCCGTTCGGGTCAATGCCGGTGACATTCCAGGGCTGGGTCAGACCGGCGTGATGACGAAGGGCGCGGACGGCGTCTGGTCGTTCACGTCGGCGGCGCTCGAGGCCGGCGCCTATCGCTACACCTTCAACGTGGACGGCGTCACCGTGATCGATCCGCGGAGCCCGGCCATCAGCGAGTCCAACAACAACATCTGGAGCGTGGCGTACGTGGCCGGCTCGGACATGTTCGACACGAAGCAGGTGCCGCACGGTGCAGTGGCGGCGGTGACGTACTACTCGTCGGCGCTGAAGCGCAATCGGCGCATGCACGTCTACACGCCTCCCGGGTATGAGGCGAGCACCGCGAAGTATCCGGTGTTCTTCCTACTGCACGGCGCCGGGGACTCCGACGAAGCGTGGACGTCGGTGGGCCGCGCGGGCATCATCCTGGATAACCTGATTGCGGCGAAGAAGGCGAAGCCGATGATCGTCGTGATGCCGGCGGGACACACCAACGGTCCGATGCCTGGCGTGGGTGCACCGGCGACGCCGCTGACGGTGGCGGCCGGACAGCCCGATGAGTTCACGCAGGACTTCACGACGGACATCCAGCCCTACGTCGACAGCCACTATCGCGTGTTGACGGGCCGGCCGAACCGCGCGATTGCGGGCCTGTCGATGGGCGGCAGCCAGACGCTGAACATCGCGATTCCGCACCTTGATCAATTCGCATACGTCGGCGTCTTCAGCTCGGGCATCCTCGGCGGTGGGGGCGCGCGTGGCCGTGGCGCGGCACCCGCGGCCGGCGCGCCGGTTGCACCCGCAGCGCCCTTCGGCGAAGCGTGGGAAAAGCAGAACATGGCGATGCTCGACAACGCCGCGGTGAAGAAGGGCCTCAAGGTCCTGTGGTTCAGCACCGGCAAGGACGACGGGCTGATCACGACGACGCGATCGACGGTCGACCTGCTGAAAAAGCACGGCTTCACGCCCCAGTTCATCGAAAGCCCGGGCGCGCACACGTGGCTGAACTGGCGCAACTACCTCGTCGAGTTCACACCCCAGCTGTTCCAGTAGAGGGGCGGCGTCCCGAGGGTGATTTCCGAACGGAGGGCCCCGGACCTGAAGGTCCGGGGCTCCACGAATTAAGGGTGCTGGGCTCGACGAACTAGGGTCCTGGCTTCCACGATGGAGGGGCGGACCTTCAGGTCCGCCCCCGATTCCCGACCTATGCGAAACTCTGTCGCGAGGTAGACATGAAACAACTGGGACGAGCCGCACAGATCGCGTGCGTGGCCATGGCGTGCGTGATCGGGGCCGTGTCGATACTGGGATTCAGCCGCTACGCGCAGGCCCCGGCAAGTGATCCGGGCCGGCAGGAGTGGATCCAGCTCTTCAACGGCAAGGACTTGAGCGATTGGTTGATCAAGTTCTCGAAGCACGACCTCGGCGATAACTTCAACAACACGTTCCGTGTCGAGAATGGCGTGCTCGAGGTCCGCTATGACAAGTGGACGAAGTTCGACGGCGAGTTCGGGCACATCTTCTACAAAGAGCCGTTCTCGTACTACCGCCTGGCAGCCGAGTATCGATTCGTCGGGAATCAGGTGGCGAATGGACCCGATTGGGCGCGGCGCAACAATGGCCTGATGCTCATGAGCCCTCACCCGAAGACGATGGTAAGGGACCAGGATTTTCCCATCTCCATCGAAGTCCAACTCCTCGGGGGACTGAGCGACGGCAAGCCGCGCTCCACCGCCAACGTCTGCACGCCCGGCACGAACATCGTCTACGGCGGCAAGTTCCACACCGCCCACTGCACGAACTCGACGTCGAAGACGTACGACGGTGATCAGTGGGTGCGGGTCGAGGTGCTGGTCAAGGGCGACGAGCTGATTCAGCACATCGTGGACGGCCAGGTCGTGCTGGAATACTCGCGCGCGCAGATCGGTGGGGGAGCGGTGGCGCCGGTCGACCCGGCAATCAAGATCGACGGCACGCCGCTTTCAAGCGGCTACATCTCCCTGCAGGCCGAAACCGCACCGGCCGATTTCCGAAAGGTCGAGCT
>JBDTNQ010000150.1:0-8005 GCA_039933635.1 Acidobacteriota bacterium | reverse complement strand
GGTGGATCAGCTGGTAGAACGAGTGCTGACCGTTCGTTCCGGGCTCGCCCCAGTAAACGGGTCCGGTCTGGTAGTCAACGCGCACGCCGCCGCGCGTCACGTGCTTGCCGTTGCTTTCCATCGTCAGCTGTTGCAAGTACGCGGGCAGGCGCTTCAGATATTGATCGTAGGGCAGGACGGCGACGGTTGAAGCCCCGAAGAAGTTGGTGTACCAGATCGTGAGCAGGCCCAGGAGCGCGGGTAGGTTGCGCTCGAACGGGGCCGTTCGAAAATGTTTGTCCATGGTGTTGAAGCCCGCCAGCATCGCCCGAAAGTGATCAGGCCCGATGGCGATCATGGTAGACAACCCGATCGCCGAGTCCATAGAGTACCGGCCGCCGACCCAGTCCCAGAACCCGAACATGCGAGCCGTGTCGATGCCGAATGCCGCGACCTCCTTGGCGTTGGTTGACACGGCGACGAAGTGCCGGCCGATGGCTCGCTCATCTCCGAGCGCGTCGAGTGCCCATTGGCGGGCCGTCCGCGCGTTCGTCATCGTCTCGAGCGTGGTAAAGGTCTTCGACGAGATGATGAAGAGGGTGTCGGCCGGATCGAGATCACGCGTGGCCTCGGCGAAGTCGGTGCCGTCCACATTCGACACGAATCGGAAGGTCAGTTCCCGCGCGCTGTAGTGCTTCAAGGCTTCGTACGCCATGACCGGGCCGAGATCGGAGCCGCCGATCCCAATATTGATGATCGTGCGCACGCGCCGGCCGGTGTGCCCGCACCACCGCCCGTCCCGGACCTGGTCGGCGAACGCCGCCATCCGATCGAGCATCTCGTGCACGTGCGGCACCACATCTTCGCCGTCGAGGACGATGGACTCGCCGCGCGGCGCGCGTAGGGCGACGTGGAGTACTGCGCGATCCTCCGTCGTGTTGATCTTCTGGCCGCGGAACATTGCCTCGATGCGTTCACGCAGTCCGCACGCCTCGGCCAGATCCACGAGGAGGCGGATCGTCTCGTCCCTGATGCGGTTCTTCGAGTAATCGAGATACAGGCCCACAGCCTCCACCGCAAAGCGCTCGCCCCGCGAGGGGTCGTTGGCGAACAACGCGCGCAGATGCACGTCGCGCATCTGCTCGGCGTGCACGGTCAGCGCTTGCCACGCCGGAAGCGTCGTCAGAGACGATGGCTCGGCCGAGGTGTTTGTGGTCACGATGGCGCCTTCGCGGATCGGCTTGCGTCTGCGGGAGGGCTGTTCTTGGACGCCAGACTCCGGAGCAGCTTGTTCCACGAGTCGTCAAACGACAGGGCGCCTTCGCGCTGGAGCTGGCCACCCAGCGCCGCCACGTCGACGCCGGCCTTGGTGAACTGACCGAGCACGTCTTCCGCATCGCCGCCGTCCGCCGGCATCGTCTGTGTGACATGACCGTGATCGGCGAAGGCACGCAGCGTCTCCTCGGGGATGGTGTTGATGGTGTCCGGCGCGGCGAGCGCCTCGATGTACAGCACATCGGAGGCGCTGGGGTCTTTCGTGCTGGTGCTCGCCCACAGGAGGCGCTGCGGTTGGGCCCCCGCCTTCGAGAGCGCCTGCCATCGCGCCGAGGCGAGCAACTCGCGATAGGCGGCGTACGTGCGTTTCGCGATGGCGATCCCCAGCCTATTCCGGAGCTCGGACGGTGCCGTGGCCATCACAGCCTTGTCCCAGCGGCTGATGAACATCGACGCGACTGAGCCGACCTTCGGATCGAGGCCGGCGGTGACGCGTCGCTCGATCCCGCGCATGTAGGCGTCCGCCGCCGCCAGATACTGCTCGCGGGAGAACAGCAACGTGACGTTCACGGGCACGCCCGCCGCGATCGACGCTTCGATAGCCGAAGTGCCTTCAGGCGTGCCGGGAATCTTCATCAGGAGATTGGTCAGGTCCGCCTGAGCATGAAGCTCGGCGGCTTGTTTGATCGTGGCGGCCGTATCGTTGGCCAGCAGCGGCGACACTTCGAGCGATACCCATCCGTCCAGACCCTGCGTCGCGTCGTGGACCGTCCGGAACAGCGCCGCGGCCTGACGGAGATCTTCGATCGCGAGCTCGAAGAACAGCTGCTCGCCGGTCGTGCCTTTGCTGCTTTTCTGCCGAATGGCGAGATCGTAGAAATGCGCGTTTTCGATCGCGTGATCAAAGATCGTCGGATTCGAGGTCAGTCCGGTCACGGACCACTCGTCGATGTACCGCTGGAGCGTTCCGCTGGTAAGCAGCCCACGCGTAATGTTGTCGAGCCACAGGCTCTGTCCGAGGGCGTGAAGTCTGGTGGTGGCACTCGCTGCTGTTTCTGTCGCCATATCATCCTCACTTGTCCAAGCTCTTTAGCATGACAACCGACTCACCCGGCGGCTGTGCAGAAATGGACAGACCGTGCTCATGACCGGGTTCTACGATTCCTGATGGCTGCCCCTCGGTCGGACACGCTGGTGCTCTTCGGCGTCACGGGCGATCTCGCGCACAAGATGATCTTCCCGGCGCTCTATGCGATGGCGAAGCGACGGACGCTCAACGTCCCGGTCATCGGCGTCGCGTCACCGACATGGAGTCTGGCACGGCTGCGCACGCGCGTGACGGACAGCATCCGGCGATCGGGCAGCGCGAATAACCAGCGCGCCCTGCACCATCTGCTGTCCTCGCTCACCTACGTCAGTGGGGACTATCGCGACCCGAGCACGTTCACGGCCATCAAGAACGCGTTGGGCAGCAGCGCGCGCCCCGCCCACTACCTGGCCATTCCGCCTTCGCTTTTCGAGACGGTGATCCGCGGGCTCGGTGCAGCGCACCTGACCGAACGTGCCCGCGTGATCGTCGAAAAGCCGTTCGGCCGTGATCTCGCATCGGCGCGGGCGCTGAACCACGTCGCGCGGGCGGTCTTTCCGGAGGACTCGATCTTCCGGATCGACCACTTTCTCGGGAAAGAGGCGATCATGAACATCCTCTATTTCCGATTCGCCAACGCGTTTCTGGAGCCGATCTGGAATCGCCACTACGTGTCCAGTGTGCAGATCACGCTCTCGGAAGACTTCGGCGTGGGGACGCGCGGCGCGTTCTACGAGACCGCCGGCTGTCTCCGCGATGTGATCCAGAACCACCTGTTCCAGATCGTCGCGCTCCTAGCCATGGAGCCGCCGTCCGGCCGGGAGTTTGGGGCCGTGCACACCGAGAAGGCGAAGGTCTTTCAGGCCATGCGGCCGCTCACGCCGGACGACGTCGTGCGCGGCCAGTACGCCGGCTACCGGAAGGAGCCGAGCGTGGCGAAACGGTCCGACGTCGAGACGTTCTGCGCCCTACGGCTGTTCATCGACTCGTGGCGCTGGGCGGGCGTGCCGTGGTATCTGCGCTCCGGAAAATATCTCGCCGACACGGCGACCGAGGTCCTGGTGCAGTTGAAGCCGGCGCCGCAACGGCTGTTCGCCGATTCGGCGCCGGCCAAGGGTCGGGCCAACTATCTGCGCTTCCGGATCTCCCCGAGTTCGGCGGTCGCTCTCGCCGCGCGCGTCAAGCGCGCCGGGAAGGAATTTGTGGGCACGCAGCAAGAACTGTATCTGTTCGAGGAGCAGCCGCGTGAGGAAGCGCCGTACGAGCGGCTCTTGACCGACGCCATGGCTGGCGATGGCGCGCTCTTCACTCGTGAGGATGCCGTCGAGGCCGCCTGGGCGGCGGTCGATCACGTCCTCACGAGGCATCATCGGGTGCGCCCCTATAGGCGCGGGAGTTGGGGACCGACGGAGGCGGACGCGCTCATCGCCGCAGACGGCGGCTGGCATAACCCGGTGCCGGACTCCACATCCTAATGACCGCGGCAGCGGTTGCCGAACGGTCTACTCCTTCGCCGGCCGCTCGAGATGTCCGCCAAACTGAAAGCGCATCGCCGACTGCAGGCGATCCGACAGGTCGTCCTCGCCACGGGAGCTGAACCGCTGGAACAGCGCCGCGGTCAGGACTGGCGCCGGAGTCGACGTGTCGATTGCGGCGTTCGCCGTCCAGCGGCCTTCGCCGGAATCGGAGACGCGTCCGGAGAACTGCTTCAAGTCCGGATGCTCGGTGAGCGCGCGCGCCGTGAGATCGAGCAGCCAGGAGCCGATGACGCTTCCGCGCCGCCAGACCTCGGCGACATCGGGCAAGGCGATGTCGTATCGATAGAGGTTGGGATGACGGAGCGGCGTGGTTTCGGCACTCACCGGTGGCGGATGCGCGCCCGTGTTGGCGTGCGCCAGGATATTGAACCCTTCCGCGTACGCCGCCATGAGCGCGTACTCAATGCCGTTGTGGACCATTTTTACAAAGTGTCCAGCGCCCGCGGGACCACAGTGCAGGTACCCTTCCTCGGCGGTGGTGTGCCTCGCCTCGCCTCCCGGCGTGCGGGCCGCGGTGCCTATACCAGGTGCGAGCGTCTTGAAGATCGGATCGAGATAGGCGACCGCCGCATCGTTGCCGCCGATCATCAGGCAGTATCCCCGCTCCGTTCCCCAGACGCCGCCGCTCACGCCCGCGTCGAGGTAGTGAATCCCACGCGCGTCGAATGCCGTGGCGCGCCGAATGTCGTCGACGTAGTGTGAGTTTCCGCCGTCGATGACGGTGTCGCCTAATTGCAGGTGCGGCGACAATTCCTTCAACACCGGATCGACCACGGCGGCGGGGACCATCAGCCAGATCGCACGCGGTGTGTCGAGCTTCTTGATGAGGTCGTCAAGGGAACTTGATCCCGTGGCACCGTCCTGCATCGACTTCGTCACGTTGTCGGGCTGTGAATCGAACACGACACATGTGTGCCCCCCCTGAACGAGCCGGCCGACCATGCTGCCGCCCATCCGTCCGAGGCCAATCATTCCGATTTGCATCTGATGCTCCAATTACGACGGGCGGGTCAAGCACAGCCGTCATCGGATTCGTCAAACCAGAACCCAAACGGTGAGATGCCTACGGAACACGCGACGTCAGGCTACCATCTATGATCAAGCGTCGCGTGAAAGGTGTCCGTCTCCTTTTGCACAGCGGTCGATCGTGTCCGCCCACTGGACCGTGCGGCGCCTCTAGACGAAGTAGAACGCCAGTCCCAAGAGCACGTAGATCGACACCAGCAGGACGCCCTCGAACCAGTTCGTCTCTCCGTCGTGCGTGACCGCGTTCACCGCAAACACCACCGCCGCAATAGCGACGAGCTCGAGCGGACTCGAAAATACGAGATCCATCGGGTGTCCGGTAAAGGCGGACACGAGAACGAGCAGAGGCGCCACGAGGAGCGCGACCTGGATCGTTGATCCGACGGTGATGCTGATGGCCAGCCCCATCCGACCGCGCCTGGCAAAGTAGACCCCTGCCACCAACTCGGCGGCATTGCCGACGACCGCCAGGAGTATCACCCCGAGAAAGAATGGGGACAGCCCGATTGTCGCCGCGGTGGCGTCGAGGCCGATCGAAACGAAGTGCGCCTCCACAGTCGCCGCGATGGTCGCCGCGCCGAGGATCGCGAGTGCCTGCCATAGCGGCCAGCGGCGCGTCTCCGATGGCGGGAGCCGGTCGTCTCCATCGTGAGTGAACGCGAACACGTCCCGATGGGTAACCAAGGTGTATACAAGATTCGCGAGGTAGACGACGATCAGGACACACGAGACACCGAGGCTCAAGTGTTCGTCGCGCAAGGGCGCGTCGACCCCGTGCGTCATGCTGACTGAGAGGTCGAACAGCGCCGGAATCAGAAGCGCAATCATCGACAGCACGAGAAGGCTGGAGAGCTGCCCCGTCCGCGCCCGGCTGAACTGCTGCTTTGCCCGGCCGACGCTTCCCGCGATGACCGCGAGGCCGAGGCCGAGCAGGCTGTTGCCGATGATCGAGCCTGTGATTTGGCCCTTCACCACGTCGGTGTGACCCGATGTGAGGATAAACAACATGATGACGAACTCGGCCGTGTTTCCGAAGGACACGGTCAACAGGCCGCCGATCGCCGGACCCGATCGCCTCGCCAGTTGCTCCGTCGCTCGCCGAATCCATTCGGCCAGTGGGACGATGGCGGCCGTGGCCATCCCGAACGTCCACAGCGACTGTTGACCGGTGGCGTTGGCGAGCGCCCACGATGCCGGCACAAGCACGAGCAACCAGGCGAACATCACACGCCTGCCGCCCCGGCGCCTCTGTGCGCCTGACTGCAGCTAACGATGGGCATCGTAGTGCAGCCGAGCATGACATGCGGCTCGATGGCGGACATGTGCATAAGCGAACAGTCGTCCTTCCGGTCATCGTTCTACGATCAATGGGCAGTCGGACAAGTAGGTTCCATTCGGGCTCCGTCGACCAGGAGGAAAACGCATGTTACGCAACATCAAGGATCTTCGGGGCTACGCGATACGCGCGACCGACGGCGTGATCGGCCAAGTGGACGATTTCTATTTCGACGACGAAGACTGGGCAGTTCGCTATCTAATCGTCGACACCGGCAGTTGGTTGTCTGGCAGGAAGGTGCTGGTCTCTCCGCTCGCCGTCGGCCATCCAGACTGGCTGGGCCAGTTGCTGCCGGTATCCCTCACGAAGGCTCAGGTCGAAAAGAGCCCTGACATTGATACCAAGAAACCCGTATCGCGTCAGCAGGAAACCACATACTTCGGCTACTACGCGTACCCGTACTACTGGGGAGGCGCAGGTCTATGGGGCATGGGCGGCTACCCTGGGAGCCTCACGGCCGAGAACCGGATCGAAGAGACGCTGAGGGTTGGGAGAACTGCCGCGGCGCCGACAGCCGAAGACTGCCACTTGCGCAGCTGTCGATCCGTCATCGGACATCACGTCCACGCGACCGACGGCGACCTTGGCCACGTCGAGGACTTCCTCGTCGACGAACACACCTGGGCGATTCGCTACCTGATTGTGGACACGAGCAATTGGTGGGGCGGCCACCAAGTGCTCATCGCCCCGCAATGGATCACGGCGGTGAGTTGGTCCGATGCGACCGTCTCCGTCGATCTGACTCGCCAGGCGATTCAGAGTGCTCCTTCGTATGACCCCGCGGCGCAACTCGATCGCCAACAAGAGCAGAGCATTTACGAGCATCACGGCCGTCCCGACTACTGGACCACGAAGGCCGCTCGAGACGCCGTAGCTGTGTCCGTGAAATGAGAACGAATGCGAATTCCACGAAGGTTCGGGGGGATCCTACGTCTGGCCGGAAGAGGCGCCGCGGATAGATATCGAGGATGAAGGATCTGGACCAGCTCTGCGTGAACACAATCCGGATGCTGGCGATCGACACGGTTCAACAGGCCAACTCCGGGCACCCCGGCATGCCGATGGGCGCGGCCACGATGGCCTACGTTTTGTGGACGCGCCACCTGCGGCACAATCCTACGAACCCAACCTGGCCCGATCGCGACCGGTTCGTGCTCTCAGCCGGACACGCCAGTGCGTTGCTCTACAGCCTCCTGTTTCTTACCGGGTACGACCTGGCGATGGACGACCTGCAGCAGTTCCGCCAGTGGAAGAGCCGAACGCCCGGGCATCCTGAGCACGGCTGCACCGCTGGCGTCGAAGTCACGACCGGGCCGCTGGGGCAAGGCGTCGGCAACAGCCTCGGAATGGCGATCGCGGAGCGATGGCTCGCCGCCACGTTCAATCGTCCGTCGTATGACGTCGTCGACCACTACACCTATGTGCTCGCCAGCGATGGCGATCTGATGGAAGGGGTCGCATCGGAAGCGGTGTCGCTCGCCGGCACGCTACAGCTCGGCCGGTTGATCGTCCTCTACGACTCGAACCTGATCACGCTGTCCGCCACGACGAACCTGACATTTGCCGAGGACGTCGGCGCCCGCTTCGAAGCCTGTGGCTGGCACGTGCAGCGGATCGACGGGCAAGACGTGGCGGCCGTCGATGCGGCGCTGACCGCGGCGCGAGCCGCCGCCGATCGGCCGTCCCTCATCATCGGGCGCACGCATATAGGCTACGGCAGCCCGCACAAGCAGGATACGTGGCACGCGCACGGCGAACCGCTCG
>JBDTNQ010000149.1:0-8071 GCA_039933635.1 Acidobacteriota bacterium | reverse complement strand
CGCGCGATGTGGTATTTTGAGTCGGCCTATGTCCGACATCGCCACCATCGAGATTCCCGACCGCCCGCTCTTCAAGGCGACGGAGGTGTGCGAGCTGCTGAAGGTGCAGCCCTACGTGCTGCGCACGTGGGAGGCGGAATTTCCCGAGCTCGGGATTGCCAAGACTGCGGGCGCAGCGCGCGTCTACCGACGAGGGGATGTCGAGCAGGTGATGCGCATCCGGCACCTGCTGCTGGTGGAGGGCCTGACGCTGGCCGGGGCGCGGCGCAAGATCGACGAGGACGCCGACGTGGCGGCGCCGGAGCTGGTGGCATCTGCTGCCGTCAGGCGGCCGATCGTCCGCGAGCGGATCGGGCAGAACGTGCGCGAGCACCTCACGTCGGTCAAGCGTGGGCTTCGATCCCTCCTGAAGTTACTGGACGCGCCTGCCGCGACGCGAGCACACGTCACAGCGCCGACGAACGATTTCGAGCTGGCGCCGCCGACGTCCTCAACGTCCGCCCCGCCTCGAGCGGGGCCTCGGACAGCGCGGTCCGCGAAGAGCGGATCGGCGGCGTCCGAGCCGCCCCCCTCGCCTCGGCGCAAACGTTCAGCGTAGAATAAGAAGCTCAGTCGGCAGGGTATCGCCCGACCGGGACAGCACCACCACAGCGTCGGGATGTAGCGCAGCCTGGTAGCGCACTTGACTGGGGGTCAAGGGGTCGTGGGTTCGAATCCCGCCATCCCGACCAATTTTCGTGACCTTCCCCCTCTAAAGGTCACCTATAGGTCACCGCGTTTCCGATCGCGACGGCCTGTGCGCTGAATTGGCCGTCGCCCCGCGTCGGTCGGCCACCATCCTGTTGCGGCGCCCTATTCCTTGAGCCATAGTGGGCCGTCTCCAAATGGGGTTGGCCTGGTTTCTTGCTGCGGATTTCCGGAGGGTCGGTGCGAGTGCCATTCTCGATCGCGCGATGGAGTCTGGCGACGGCGCTCGCGGCCGTGCTCACATGCAGCGACACCCCTCGCGCCGAGGCCTTCACGATTCCGACGTCAGTGCTCTTTGCCCGCGACGGCGAGCAAGCCAACCGGGCACCGGGATTGGCGTGCATTCAGGAAGCGCTCGGTGGAGTCCGCGCGTTCGCCAACGTCTCGTCCCTTCGGTTTTTCGGCGAAACCAAGCCCGCCGTGTCCGCTGGGCCTCGCAGCCTACCCGGCACGCGGGAGATCCGCGTGGTGTTTCCCGACAGCTACAAGCGGATTGATCTAGGACAGGTACCAGGGGTCGCAGGGGCCACGCTGGGGAGCACGATTGGATTCGATCACAGCCTCATGCTGAGTGCGCCGAGATCGCCCGATCTCGCTCAGTCGATGCGCTCCGCTCGGTTGGACTTCGCGCGTCAGATGTGGCCCAGATTCCCGCGGTCGGCAGCCGGTGTGACGGTGTCGCCGCGTGTCATACGCGAGGGGAGCCGAGAGCGAGTGGCCCTGGATCTTGCTGGTTCTGATGGCTTTCAGGCCACTCTCCTGGCAGACGCCGTGTCCTGCGTCCCAATGGCATTGGAATACTCGACGACGACGCAGCGTCCCTCGACCATGACTCGCGTCGATCTCTCTGAGTACCGCGAGTTCGGAGGCATTCGATTTCCGACCGTCTTGGCGACGTCGACCGATGGGCACGCGACAGTTGTCGAGCACGTCTCTCGGATCGAGTTGAACGCGCCCGATTCACGCCAGTACTTTGCGGCTGGCCGCTGACACTGCATGGGCCTTCTTCGCTTACCCCCAAGCCTGAATGGTCCGCTTCGTGGCGGCGTCGCCGTGATTGCCGCCGGTGTGGGTCTGGCGGCGATGGTGTTCGCCTTGGCGGATGCCTACGTGTGGAGGCCGCTTCCGTATGCCGATCCCAATCGGCTCGTGTCCATCGACTTCGGCCGGCAGCTGCCGACACCTGGGCAGGGGGTGAAAATAGCGCAGGCAGACCTACCGTCGCTTGCGAGCTGGCGAGCCCGGCGGGACCTGTTCGAAGATCTCGCCGCGTTCGAGGATCGAGACTGGTTACGCGTCCAGTTGTCCGGCCGGATTCTGCCGATTCGAAGCGTCGCCGCGTCGGCCAATCTGTTTCAGGTGCTAGGCATCGGACCGCGATGGGGGGATCTCGATGGCGTTCTGGCCTGGGTGTCTCCCCGACTGGCCACCACGCTGTCTGGCGGGGAACTCCAACCTGGCCGGTCAGTTCAGATCCTTCCGGCAGGCGTCATGCGCGTCGAAGGCGTCCTTCCGAGGGATTTCCTCCTGCCCGAGGCCGACCGCACCCTTCCCACTGATGTGCTCGTGACGTTGCCAGACGGCCCCGTGATGACGAAGGACGGCGCCTCCACGAGTTGGCCACACATCGTGGGACGGCTGCGTCCCGGCGTCACTCCCGCGCTGGCATCGGCCGCGCTCAGCGCCACAATGCCGGCGGGGCAGCAGGTCCAGGTGATCGCGCTGTGGACCGCGATGACGATGCGGGTGCGCGCAGTGGCCACGGGTGCCCTGCTGGCGAGTGGCCTTGTCGTCCTCGTGTGTTGGATGAACGTGTTCAGCATCGCGCTGACGCGTGGCCTCTATCGCGCGCCAGAAATCGCCACGCGGACGGCACTCGGCGCGACGCCGGGCCATGTCGTGCGGTTGCTCGCCACCGAGGCCTTGCAGGTGAGTGTGTTCGGCAGCGTGGCTGCGGCCGTCTTCGCGAGGCTGACGCTCGCGGCCGTCGTTCGCGTCCTACCGCCGCAGTTTGCCACCCTTGGAGTGCCGGCCGTCACGGCGAGAGTGGCACTCGCCATCACGCTCGCCGGTGCGCTAGCGGGCGTGTCGTGGATCGTGGCGTCGCTCCTGGCGTGGCGGTTCGGCAGTGCGCGCCAGCTTCGCCTTGTTGTCGGCCGAGACGGTCGACTGATCCGACTCGTTCGGTTTGGAGTCGTGGCGGGACAGTTGGGTGCCGCGACCGTCTTTCTCGCCGGGGCCATACTGCTGGGTCGCTCGTACCTGAATCTGCTTGGGGTAGACGTCGGGATGGACGAGAGGAGCGAGACGTTGACGGTTGCGTACGACTCAAGCCTTCCCGTGCCCCTTTGGCGCGAGACGATCGATCGGACGGTGGCTGCCTTGCGGGGAGTCCAAGGTGTGCAGGCCGCCGGTGTCAGCCTCTACGGCTTCGTGGACGGACGAAGTGCGTCCCAGATGATCCGCGAGCTCACGCTACCCCGTGATCTCGCTCTGCTGGATTCCACAACGGTGGCGGGCGACTATTTCGACGCCACGGGACTCGTATTCGTCGCCGGTCGCCCTCCCGGCCCCGACGAGACCAGTGCGATCGTTGTCAACGACACACTGGCGCGGCTGTTGTCAGGCGAACAATCGCCGATTGGCAGAGTGGTGACGCTCGTGGGCGGAAGAACCGTCACCATCGCTGGAGTGGTTCGCGACGTTCGTGCGAGAGGCATAACGGTGCAACCAAGGCCCGCGATCTACCAGGTGGGAGCCGCCGCTTGGAGCCGCGGACCGGTGACATATGTCGTACGTTTTGGCGACACGCCCTCGTCGCGCACGGGCTGGAAGACAGTCGTGCAACAGGTCGACCGGATGGCCGTCGTGCTGGATTCCGGATCGGTGGGCGAGCGGCTGGGTCGCACGATACGAGACCGAACCTTCGCGACACTTGTGGTGGGCCTGTTCGCATTCGCAACGGTCCTCGTGACGGCCCTTGGGCTTGCGGGGATCGTGGCGTACACCGTCGTGCGGCGGACGCACGAAATTGCCGTCCGACTGGCGATCGGTGCGACCCGCCGTCGGGTGATCGCACTGGTCCTCCGCGACGCGCTGGCCGCAGGTACATGCGGCGTCGCCGGTGGCCTCATCGCCTCGGGATGGCTGTCCAAAGGTCTCGAGAGCCTGTTGTTCGGAGTTCGTCCTGCCGATGTCGCCACGCTCCTACTCACTGGCGCCAGTGTCCTTGCCGTCGTGCTCGGTGCGACCATCCTGCCAGCGATACGAGCCGCCAGGATTGCCCCTGCGACCGCCATTCGAATCGACTGAGCATCGGGCAGGCGGACAACGAGGCTGAATGGCTGGCGCAGCCTGCAAGATCCTGGCTTCATGTCCCGAGAGGTCCCTGATTTGGCCGAGGCCTCTCAGTAGGCAAGAATGTGCATGATTCCTGACCATGCTTGTGGTCGTCGGCGCGAATTCTCACTGGGGCTCTTGGCCGACGAGGGTTCGTATCCTCGTCCGCGGATTCGGCTCCATTACGCGCTCTGCCTCGCAACGCCGGAACTCTGTTTCATGGTTGTTCCAGAGCCGAGTCATCCCATCAGACACCGTTCGTCTGAATCCGCCCTGCGGCTGGGAATTGTCTGGAAGCAGACATTGTCGAGACCGCGACATGGTCGCGCGCACGCCAATGCACGCGACCGGGCAGACCCGCCGAGCCGGGCGGCGTAGTGTCGCATCGGACCCTCAGGAGGAGGCAACGGTGCTGACCAACCCCAGGCCACGACTCGGCGCGCCCTTGGTGCAGGATCTCGACTCGTCTACAAGAGACCTGCGGTTCTTGCGGTTCCCAGCGGTGCGAGCCCGCACGGGGCTCTCACGCTCCACGATCTGGCGCCTCGAGCGAGCGGGCAGGTTTCCCCGGCATCGCCGTATCTCGACAAACGCCGTGGCCTGGGTCGAGGACGAGGTCGCGGCGTGGATGCGTGCGAAGCTCGAGGCGAGCGCGTGAGGCGTCGCGTCGCGCCGGGTGTCAAGATCTATTGAGCCGCATTTCTAGGTCCTCACTGCCATCCAGCGGATGTCACGCGAGCGCACTCGCTGCGCGGTCTTCGCGCGTGTGTGAAAACCAGCCCTACAATTGTGCCGTCAGTTCATTCGGGAGGTCGGGATGTGCCCATCCGAGAAAGTCCGCGTCCGACTGCACGCGATCGACGAGCGGCTCGCGCGCCTCCGCGCGGAGAAGGATCGCCTCGTTGCACGTGCGAGCAAGACGGCTCGTCGGCTGGATGCCCGCCGGAAGATCGTGATCGGCGGCGCGGTGCTCGCCGCCATCGAGCATGAGGGTGTGCCGGCGCTGCGCACGCACGCCGAGTTGCTGCACTGGCTGGATACGCGCCTGATGCGTCCGCCTGACCGGCGTGTGTTCGAGCTGCCGGAGCGGAAGTCCGCCTGAGAGGCGGGCGGCGCGGCGGAGTGGCCGACGCCTGTGGCCGCCGGCCGACGCGGACGAGGAACCATCTTGATATAGGCCACAGGCGCACTTTGGCGTTTCTTCGAAACGCCGTCCGCGCGCCTGTGGCCTGGTGAGGGGACCGATGGATTTGCTCGATCGAAATCCCGGCTTGCGGGGCGGCGGGCGCGCCCAAGGCGGGGGAGGTTTTTATCACCTGTCGTTTCGTTCGGGGTCCCGCGCGAGTGGTTCGTGCGCGCGGTCTGCGTATGCGTATGTCACACGACAGGATGAGTACGGCGGCCCCGATCGGGATGAGGCCGTCTACACGGAGTCCGAGCACATGCCGTCGTGGGCGGCTGATTCCCCCGCATCCTACTGGGACACGGCGGACCTCTACGAGCGCGCGAACGGCCGCCTGTACGTGAGCGCGGATTTCGCCTTGCCGCGAGACCTCTCGGTCGAGGAACAGGTCGAGCTGGCGAGTACATTTGCACACGCGCTGACCGATGCCGAGCGTCTGCCGTACACCCTCGCGATTCATGCGGGCCGCGACGAGGAGGGCCAGGCGCACAACCCGCATGCGCACCTGATGTTCTCCGAGCGACGGGATGACGGCATCGAGCGATCGCGGGAGGACTGGTTCCGGCGGGCTAATTCTGAGTATCCCGAGCGGGGAGGCGCGCCGAAGAGCCGGACGTTTCATGGACCGGCTTGGATTGAACACGCCCGCGAGCGCTGGGCGGCGCTGACGAACGAGGCGCTCGAGCGAGCGGGACGATCCGAACGTGTCGATCATCGGAGCTATGCCCGGCAGGGCGTCAGTCGCGATCCTAGCCAGCACTACGGTCCCGCTGCGGCGCACTTCGTGGAGCGCGGTCGAGACCACGATCGGCTCGACGAGGCGGCGGCCGGCGTCGACGACCAACGAACCCTCCAGGCCATCGAGCAAGACATCGCGCAGCTGGAGGCCGCCCGCGAGGCTCTTATTCTCGACGGTCTCCCGGAGGACCCCCGGGAATCGGAACGACGTGGCAATGGGTCTTCGTCACCTGAAGAGCCGGACCGTGACTCGTCCTGGGGGAGGTAGCGATGTCGAACGCCCTGGACGCATTCCGAGCCCAAAAGGAAGCCGCCGACCAGGTCCACGCCCGCCTCGCGGAAGTGGCGGATCTACTCCGGCTCATCCAGGCTCAAGCCCATGCGATTGGCCAGGATCAGGCCTTGCGGCAGATCCTGATGGACGAGGAGCGGTGGCTCGATCAAGCGCGACGAACTCTCAAGGAGGTCCGCGCCTTCCGCGAAGAAGAGATGCGCCGATTCTGGCCGGCCATATGGCGGCGATGGGCCGTCGCGCTGGTCTTTGCTCTGGCGGCCGCTGCAGCGTTTGGTGCGGGCTACGTGTGGGCGGCTGGTCCGCAGGAGGCGGAGCTTGCGAGTCTGCGCTCACGTGTCGAACTGCTTGACGCGGTCGCGCGACGCGTCATCACGATGACGCCCGTGGAGCGTGCCCAGCTAGACGCTTTGATGAAATGGAACCTGCCGCAGAAGCGATGACGTTCAATAAAGAGGCGACCGCCCAATCTAGCTCACGGCTGGACGCGAGCCGCCGCCGAGGTAAGGGGCCGTCTTCAACGCAACGTCATAGTCAGATCGATGAATGAATGGCCAGACGCTGATGTCGCCGAGCTGCGCATAGCTGCGTTTCGCCCATACCCTGATCAGGCCGGCGGTCGCGAGGGACCCCGCAAGCCAGGCGATGCTGTAGGCGAGACCACGCAGACCACGTCGGGCCGGCGGCCATTCGTATGGCAAGTCCGTCTTCAGAAACAGGATCCAGCGCGCGGCTTCACGCCGTACGGAGTTGGGGAGTCGATCGGGACCGCGCAAACGGTAGCTACGGAAATCGCTGTATAGCTGCCAAGGGCCTCCCCAGAAGACCGCCTGGATGGCAGGGTCTGGCGAATCAAACTCCGCACGATCCTCGAATTCGAGGTTCGTTACCGCGCCGGATGCCAGATGACGAATGCCTGCCGCCAGCCGGTCACGTCCGCCACGATCGATCGACACGGTGGACATGGGAGACGTGGTGCTACTTGACGTCAATCTCGTCGAGATTCAGCCAAATGGTCTTCCCGTTGCGAAAGACAACGACTGGCCGGCCCTCTCGCTGGTGCTCAAGCAGGGCCTGGCGCACGCCCCGCTGTAGGGCTGCATCGATACGCGGGCCGTCCTCGAGGAAGATCCGGTGGAGATCCTGTGGTGCCTCAATTTTCATCGACGCCTCCAAGCTCGGCTAGCCGCCATCTGCGTCCATCGTAGACCCGCCGGGTGCCGTCCTCCAAGCCCTGGGCAAGAAGGTCGAGCGTCACGTCCGAGCTGTCGTAAACGCGCCACGTCGATGCCAGGGGTAGGTATAGCTGGAAGAAGTTTTCTAGGCCCCGCCGATAACGACGGAGGACGGTATCGGGTGGGACCGCGTGCCCGCCGCGCGCGACGCGGTCGGTGACCCTGGCAAGAGCCGTCTCCGCAGAAGGCAGCCAAAGAAAGATGATGTCTACCGCGTAGCCAGCCTCCTTCAAGCCGAGTAGCCAGGGAGCGAAAGACCGGCTGGCCAAGGTCGTCTCGAACGCGAAGCTATCGCGCCGTTCTCCGAACTCGCGCATACGGTGAAGCATGATCCGCCCGGCCCTCACCGACGCACCTGCGGTGGCGCCCGTCGGCAATTCCCGTTCGATCGTGTCTGCGTTCACGAATGGGATCGCGCTGTGGGATTCCTGCAACAGAGCCGGCGCCACCGTGGATTTCCCGGCCCCGTTCGGACCGGCCAACACAACCACGACGGGTTGCGTGCTCATGCCGACTCCTTCCGCGTGTCCAACTCCT
>JBDTNQ010000148.1:0-8156 GCA_039933635.1 Acidobacteriota bacterium | reverse complement strand
TCCGCCACGGTACTCGTCGCCGCGAGCGTCGTCGTGACCGCCGTGCTGACGCCGCTCGTGACCACGTGGTGGGCATCGAGGGGCGTCGACACGGGGCCGATCATGCCGTTGCCTGACATCGAGCGGCACTGATGGGGATGCGGATCGGGATCGTCGCCGACGACCTCACGGGGGCCGCCGACACGGCGGTCGCGTTCCTCGAAGCGCGGATGCCGGTGTCGGTCCGATTTGCGCGTCCCGATCTGGAGATGGAACTGGCGCGCATCGGCAGCGGCGCCGTGGCCATCGATGCGGGCACGCGCGGCGTTGGCGTGGAGTCGGCTGGACTCCTGGCGCTCGCGGCGGCGGGCGCCTTCAAGCGGGCCGGCTTCGATGTCCTCTATAAGAAGATTGATTCGCTGCTGCGCGGCCACGTGGCGGCTGAAGTGCGGGCCACCATGACGGCATGGGGGCCAGGCAGCGTCGCGATTGTGGCGCCGGCGTTTCCAGCCGTCGGTCGAACGACCGTCGACGGTCGTGCGGTGATCGCCGGCCACCCCCACGCTGGCGCATCCGTGGTCGATCTTTTTGCCGGGTCCGCTCGCGTCCAGCCGATCGGGCTCGACGGCGTCCGCAGCCCCACGTTTGCGCAACGTCTGGGCGACGTCGCCTCCGCCGACGGCGTCATCGTCTGCGATGCCGAGTCGGACGCAGATCTGCGCTCTATCGCCCGTGCCGGCCTCGTCGCCAGACGGCCGACTGTCTGGGTCGGCTCAGCGGGTTTGGCGCACGCGCTTGCCGGTGAACTTCGCCTGACGCCGCCACTCGCGCGTCCTCGGCCGCCGCGCGTTCATGGTCCGATCCTGGCCGTAGTGGGCAGTCTGACCAGCATCGCCCAGGCGCAGGCCCGCCGACTGGTCACCGAAGGCGTCACGCACGTGCGGGTCTCTCCCGGCGAGCTGATGGGCATGGCGCTGCCCCTGCGCGTGGACGCGGCACTTGGCCGTTTCGAAGACGTGCTGGTTACGATCGACGCACCGTCGCCGATCGAAGGGGAGGGCGACGCGCAACTCGTCGCGCTTCTTGGCGCGGCGCTCGCGCCGTCTGTCGTGCGGCACGCCGGCGGCCTCGTGCTGACCGGCGGCGACACCGCGGCTGGTCTTCTGCGCGCCCTCGGCTGTACCGGTCTGGACCTGGCGGCCGAAATCGAGCCTGGTGTCGTATTGTCGACGTCCGCCGGGCTCCGCGAGTGCCCCGTGATCACGAAGTCGGGATCATTCGGCGATGCGAGCACGCTCGCGAGTGCGGTGAGGTATCTGCGGGGACTGCGAGAATAGCTGCTTCGAAACCGTGAACCATGAACCGTGAACCCTGAACCGTAAACCAAGCCATGCCTCCCCCCCTCATCGCCATCACCATGGGTGACGCCGCCGGCGTTGGTCCCGAGATCATCGTCAAGGCGCTGGCGCGCGCAGATGGCGCCGCGCCCTGGCGTGCGCTCGTCATCGGAGACGCTCTCCGACTGGAGCAGGCGATCAGGATTTGTGGCCTCACGACGAAGGTGAAGCGCATCGACCGCCCATCGGACGAGGCGCCGCAGTCGGGCGTGATCGACTGCGTCGATCTCGGGCTCATCCCGACGGATTTGCCGTTCGGGCACATCTCGGCCCTGGCCGGCGACGCCGCCTATCGATACATCGAGGTCGCGGTCCGTTGGGCCCTGGAAGGTCGCGTCGACGCCATCTGCACGGCGCCGCTGAACAAAGCAGCGCTCCACGCGGGTGGCCACGCGTACCCGGGACACACGGAACTGCTCGCCCACCTCACGGGCACGCCGGAAGTCTCGATGATGTTGAGCGCGCCCGGCCTGCGCGTCATCCACTGTACGACGCACATCGGCCTCATCGATGCGATCGCCCGCATCGAACCCGACCTCGTGCTGCGGACGATCCGGCGCGGCCACGACGCGCTCGTTCGCGCGGGTGTCCCGGCGCCGCGCATCGCGGTGTGCGGCATCAACCCGCACGCGGGAGAGAACGGACTGTTCGGGCGCGGGGAGGAGGCCATCAAGGTGGCGCCCGGTGTCGATCGCGCGCGTGCCGAGGGCATCGACGCGATGGGCCCGCTGGCGGCCGACACGACCTTCTTTCGCGCGATCCGCGGCGACTACGACCTGGTCGTCGCGATGTATCACGACCAGGGACACTGCCCGGTCAAGGTCCTGGGACTCGATGCCGGTGTGAACATCACGATCGGATTGCCCGTGGTGCGAACATCCGTGGATCATGGCACCGCGTTCGACATCGCCGGAACGGGCGTCGCCGACGAGCGGAGCTTGATCGAGGCGCTGCGTCAAGCCGCGCAGTTGGCGACCGTGAGGAAGGCGTAGGGGTGACGCCTGCCGTGCGGAGCAGGATCCCTTACTGTCTGACAGGTTGGGCGCGCGCGCGAGTGCTAGACTGTGCGGACTTCCCGGGAGATTGTCACGTGCGCACCAGCCGTCGTTACGACATGACCTGTCGAGTCCTGTTCGGTGCTCTCTCGATCTGTCTGGCCGGAACGGTCGGCGTTCGCGCCCAGGCGCCGACGCGGATCGTGTTCGTCGCTGGCCCGAAAGATCACGGAGCGCCTGGTGCGCACGAACACCAGAAAGATCTCGCGGCGCTCAAAGGATGCCTTGAACGGTCCAACGTGAACGATCTGAAGATCGATCTCGTCACGGGCACGGTGCCGGATCCCGCGACACTCACGGATGCCGCCGCGGTCGTCCTCGAGAGCAGCGGCGATCGCTACGAGCAGGAGCACCACGCGCTCTTTCCATTTGACGGCTCCACCGATCATCAGGGATACGACGCCGCGACGACGGCGCGGCTGGCGCAGTTCGATGCTCTGACGAAGAAGGGCCTGGGTGTTATCGTGTTCCACTACGCCACGTATGTGAACAACGCCACAGGTCGACGCTCCTTCCAGGACTGGATTGGCGGCTACTACGAGTCCGGATATTCGCGCACGGTGAATACGGAGTGGGCGGCGGCGCCCACGACGGCGACGCACCCCATTCTGCAGGGCGTCCAGCCCTGGACCAGTCGCGAGGAGTACTACATCCGCATCCGGATGCCGGAGGCGGACGCGCGCAGGACGCCACTGATTGTCGTCACCCCAACATCGCCGACGAAACTTCCGGCGCTGACCGCACCGATGGTGCCCGGTGGTGCGCCGTCACCGCTGACCTCGCCTGACGTCGAACCCAGCCTCGTGTCGTGGGCGATCGATCGGCCGGGAGGCGGACGTGGATTCGTGATGACCGGTGTGCACGCGTATCAGAACCTGTCGATCGACGCCCACCGCCGGCTGCTGCTGAACGGCATCGTATGGGCGGCGCGCCGAGACGTCCCCGCTGGCGGCGTCACCTGCGCCCTGCCTCTCGACGCGAGACCTTAGCTCATGACCACTCCGACGAACCTCTCCGACTTCCGCTCGTCCGGCACGCGGGAGACGCGCGTGCGCTACCAGGTCGTGGCGTTGGCGACCACGCTGGCGATGGTGACGTACATCGATCGTGTCTGTATTTCCACGTTGCAGACCGACATCCGCCGAGACCTTGGTCTGTCCATCGTGCAGATGGGCTACGCCTTCAGCGCGTTTGCGATGGCCTACGCGGCCTTCGAGATCCCGACCGCGTGGTGGGCCGATCGGCTCGGTACCAGAGCCGTGCTCACCCGGATCGTGATCTGGTGGTCGACCTTCACCATCGCCACGGCCGCCGCCTTCAGCTACACATCACTGCTCGTGCTGCGATTCCTGTTCGGCGCGGGGGAGGCCGGGGCCTGGCCCTGCGCCGCGCGCGCGTTGTCACGGTGGATCCCCAGCCGGGAACGCGGCACGGTGCAGGGTGTCTTCTTCGCCGGCGCCCACCTGATTGGCGGGCTGACACCGATGTTCATCGTGGCCATGCGGCCATATCTGTCATGGCGGCAGATGTTCGTCATGTTCGGCTTGGTCGGGTTCGTCTGGGTGACCGCCTGGCGCATCTGGTATCGCGACGACCCGACGCAGCACGCAACGATTAGCAAGGCGGAGCGCGATCGCATTCTCGCGGAGCGTCCCAAAGACGTGCCGCACGTCGAGGGCGCACGCTACTTTCTTCGCTTGCTGGGCGATCGCAACGTCATCGCGCTCTGCATCATGTACATGTCGAACAGCATGATGTTCTACTTCTGCATCACCTGGCTGCCCGAGTATCTGCGGCAGAGGCATGGGTTCGACGCCTCAGCGCTGGGTTTCCTGTCCGGCCTGCCCCTGCTCGTCAGTGTGCCGAGCGACCTGTTCGGCGGCATCGTGACCGACCGGCTCTCGGCACGCTTCGGGCTGAGGATCGGTCGCTGCGTGCTGGGCGCGATCGCCTACAGCATTTCCGCTATCGCCTTGTGGGTCGCCGCAGCGTCCGCGGCGCCCTTGCCGGCGGCGATTCTCATCGCCCTGGCCACGGGTGTGTGCATGTTCACACTTGGCGCGGCGTGGAGCGTGTGCAGCGAGGTGGGTCGCAATCACGTCGGCGTGGTCGGCGCCATCATGAACACCGCCGGTCAGATCGCGAGCATGCTGTGCCCGGTGATCGTGGCCTACTCGGTGTCCTGGTTCAGGAACTGGGACTTTCCCCTCTATCTATTGTCGACGCTCTTCGCGATCGGAGCCGTCTGCTGGCTCCTCATCGATCCGAATCGCCCGGTGTTCGACGATGGCGTGGCGGTCGAGGCCAGGGCACGGGCGGTGGCCTAGTGGCGTGTCCTGACAGGCGGCGCGCATCGGTGCCGGCGTTCGGTGCGAAGTGCGGTTCGTCGTCGGCGTGACTTGACGTCCTATTCCACCAGCGTGAACGATCGGTCCGTTGGGAACTCGGCAAACCCGCCACCAGGCATCGTCGCCACGGTGCGGCCGTTGACGGTTGGTCCATTGAGCCAGCCCCAGAAGACGAACGGCACAGCCTGTGCCGCCGCCTCGCTGACGATCGCCTGCACGCTGAACCAGTACCGCACGGCCGGCGCCGCGCGAAACGGCGTGTCCAGCGTCACCGCGTAGCTGTAGAACCCGTACGTCGTCGCCACGCGTCCGCAACTGAGCGCGCGGTCGACCTCATGGGTTTGCGCGACTCTGCTGATGGGATAGGTCGTGTCCTGAAGCGCCTTGGTACGATCGGGAAACCCGTTGGCGTCGGCGAAGAAGGCGACATGAAAGCCCGTGGCTGTGGGTGCGGGTGCCGGCTGATTGAGGGCTTGGGCGCAGTAGATGCCTTGCCACGTGGCGCGTGCGAAAAGCGCGCCCTTGGGTGACACGAAGTCGTCGAACGCGCTGACGTTGGTCCCGGTGGGCGTGAACATCGACGTTCGCGCGTCGTAACGGGGCCGCTGAATCGGTGGCGCGGCCTCGGGCGGCGCCGTCCGTTGCATCGCGTACGCGATCGTCGTTGCCAGAACTATGAGGAGGGACGCGCCCGCCACCACGGGCCATGCGTGACGGCGAACGAAGGCGCCGACGCGGTCGAGCGGTGACGGGGACGTGGCGTGCACCGCCTCGCCCGACAGATACCGTTGCAGATCGGCCGCCAGTTCGCCGACCGAACCGTATCTACGCGCGGGGTTGTCGTCGACGGCCTTTCGAACGATGGCGTCGAGGCCGCGGCGAAGGGCGCGACGAAGCTTGTCAGGCGTGGTCGCGCGTTGACGCGCCGCTTCGTCGGTCACGACACGCGCGAGCGACTGCAGCAGCATGCCGCCAGCCGCGCGCTCGGCGATTGCCACGAGCGACTCCCGTCGCGGAAACGGCCACGCGCCGGAGACCAGCTCCGAGACGATCAATCCCGCACTGTACACGTCGCACGCGGTCGTCACAGGCTCGCCCCGGAGGCGCTCGGGACTGGCGTAGTGCACCGTCAGCGGCTCGGTGCGCGTCACCGCCGCCAGGGGATCGGCCAGCTTGGCCGTCCCGAAATCCAGCAGCTTCACGTGGCCGTCCGCGGTGACGATGATGTTGGACGGCTTCAGGTCGAGGTGGACAATGTGCAGGCGATGCGCGGAGGAGAGGGCATCGCAGGCTGCCAGCATCAGCCGCAGACGGTCGGCGATGGGCAACTGGCGGGCGTCCCCGTAGGCGGTGATCGGTTCGCCCTCAGCCAGCTCCATGACGAGATAGGGTCGCTGGTCGAGCGTGACGCCGGCGTCGAAGAATCGCACGATCCCCGGGTGCGTCAGCGTCGCCAGCATCTGCTGCTCGCGCGTGAATCGTTCGAAGTCCACCGTCGTCGATCGATGCAGGTGATAGCGTTTGACCGCGACGACCTGCTCCGTGCCGTTCGTCGTGCGGACGCCGCGATAGACCTCACCCGACCCGCCCGAACCGATCAACGCCAGGATGCTGACGCCGCCGATAGACTCGGGGAGACCCTCGGTATCGTGCGCCGACAAATCGGCCGTGCGATACGCGCGCTGCGTGGCGTCTTCGTCGCGGAGCGCCTGTAGCAGGGCCAGCGTCTCGAGGCGAATGTCCGGATCTGGCTCGAGCGCGATCAGGCGATCGAGCCGCTCGCCATCGGCCAACGGGTCGAGCGCCTCGCACAGCTGTTGTATGCGGCGCCAGCGGGCTGGGGCTTTGTCGTTCGTGTCGTCAGTCATGACGCGGCCGTTGCCACGCCACGAAGACGCCGGAACAGCCACCCGCGCGCCAGACGCACGCGGCGATCGACCGTGGCCTTCGACAGGCCCGTCAGCTCGGCGGTTTCTTCGGCCGTGCATCCTGCCAGGTAGCGCGTGCTGAACAGGTCGGCCTGTTCACGATCGAGGTGCTCCAACTCGGCGAGCGCCCGATCGAACTCCAGCAGTTCGTCGCTGCTCGCATCCACCCAGGCCAACTCGTCGTGCAGCGGAACGCGCTCCTGATGGCCTCCTCGCCTCTGCGCCTGCACCTGGCGGTAGTGATCGACGAGCGACATGCGAATGACGCGAGCCGCCAGGACGTAGAAGTGCCGGCGACTTTCGAGCGTCTTCGGCTGTGTAGTCAGTAGTTTCACGAACAACTCGTTGACGACTGCCGTGGTCTGGAGCGTGACGGGGCGGGCCCCTCGTCGCAGATAGGCGCTAGCGAGGGCGCGCAGATCGGGGTAGATATAGGGCAACAGGCGATCGAGCGCTCCTGCCTCGCCCCGGACCCACGCGTTGAACATCACCGTCAGCTCCGGCGTCGTCATGCGACGGCGCAGGATACCAGAGGGCCGCGGGCACCGCGGCCCGTGGCCCGCCCGGGACGGAACTCCCGACCGGCAGGTAACTCCAAGCGCCGTCGCGGTCAGCGCGACCACGATTGGTTACTGGGTCGTGAAGTTGAAGGCGCGGTCGGCGGCGTACTCCGTCAGCGTACCGACGTTGTTGGCCTGAATGGAGCGGTTGTTGTTGGCCGTTCCGTCACGCCATCCCCAAAGCACGAAATCCGGATTGCCGGCTTGGATGTAGTTCACCTGCGCCTGCACGCTCACCCAGTAACGGACGTCAGGTTGAGCCACGAAGGGCGTGTCGAGGGTGACCGAGTAGGTGTAGAGGCCAAAGCCCGTGGGGTTCGTCGCCCCGCAATTGCCCGGGAAGGTGAAGTCCAGCGTCTCGCCTGTTCGCGCAATGGGATAGACGACGCTCTGGATGGGGCCGGTGCGGTTCGGGGTGTTGCCGTTGTCCGGAAAGAAGGCGACCTGGAATCCCGTCGCAGTCGGCGTCGGCGCCACACGGTTGAGCACCTCCGCGCAGTAGATGCCCTGCCAACTGACGCGCGTGATCGTGGTGCCCGTACCCGAGACGAAGTCGTCGTACATCAGCGAGCCGCTGTTGGCCGGCGTGCGCATTGACGTCCTGGCAACGACGTTGTTCGTGCTTCCGCCGGGGTTCACGGTATTCGGCAGCGCCACAACGGGCGTCGGGGTGGTGGGGGAGGCGCTCTTCTTCTTGCAGCCGGAGGCGGCAAGGCCTGTTGCGGCGATGAGGAGGACGAAACCGGTAAGGACGCTGAAGGCGCGACGTGTCAGGGGGGCCGGGCGAGGCATGGGACAGCTCCAGTTCAACGGAACCTTCGATGCGAAGGTCCCTGTCCCTACATTCGTCAGGCGCGGGGAAAGTGACTCACCGGGGAGGCGAACGCAC
>JBDTNQ010000147.1:0-8315 GCA_039933635.1 Acidobacteriota bacterium | reverse complement strand
GCGCCGTGCGGCCAGGCACCGTCATCCTTGGCGATTCGATGGCGCTTCGCATCGACCCGGACGTCCTGGCGCGGCTCTCCCAGCGGCCAGCCGTGCCGATCATTCGCCTGGCGACGGGCGCAGCCCACTGGTATCTGCTGCTCAAGAACTATGTGATTGCGAGCGGGATCGCGCCCGATCACGTGGTGGTGTTCTTCCGCGACACTCAGTTGACCGATCCGTTGTGGCGCCTCATCGGCAAGGACCGCTTTTCGACGGATCGGTACGCGCTCGACCGTGAGGACGAGCTGAACACCGTTGTCGCCGCACACGTACGGAACCCGTGGTTTCGACTCCACGGTTGGGTCGATCGGACCTACGCGGTCGAACGCACGCGCGACTGGGTCGAGCCCGCGATGACCGCCGCAATCGCTCGCACGGTCGCGCCGGACCAGTCGCACGACGATTTCGTCGGCGCGATGAACGGCATGTTCGGCCTCGATCGGCTACGCGCCTTCGAAGCGGCCGACATGGGCGAGGCGGACGAGGGGGCGATGGACTTCGCGACCCGCGTGCCGATTTCCACGCTGCCGCTGATGGTGGACCTGGCCCGGGCGCGCGGACTGCATCTCACCTTCGTGCGCGTACTCCGGCGGCCGCAGAACGGCCAGCCGCCTCGTGAGCCTCCGCGCCTTCACCGCTACATGGTCAATCTGCGGTCCTATCTCGAAACGCATGGAGCCACGCTGCTCGACGATCGCGATGTCCCGGAACTCTGGCGGTTGGCGTATGACGACGGCGATCACATCCTGGATCCCGAGCGACCGCGATACACGGAGATCTTCTTCAATCGGATCTCGGGCCGCAGATGATTTTCCACAGCCTCGACTTCGTCGTCTTCTTCGTCGTCACGCTGGTGATCTACTGGCGTCTGCCTCACCGCGGCCAGAACCTGTTCCTGGTGCTGGCCAGCTATCTGTTCTACGGCTATGTCCATCCGTGGTTCGTGGGCCTGGTGTTTGCGACGACCGTGCTGGACTACTGGGCGGGTCGTGGCATGGCTGCGCAGCCGGACCGGAAGAGGCTCTTCCTGGGGCTCAGCCTGCTCGGAAACCTGGGCATGCTCGGGTTCTTCAAGTACTTCGGATTCTTCGTCGAGAACGTCCACGCCGCGCTCGTGCCACTCGGACTCGACCTGCCGCCGACGGCGCTCCGGATCGTGTTACCGGTCGGTGTGTCGTTCTACACGTTCCAGGAACTCAGCTACACGATTGACGTCTACCGCGGACGACTGGCGGCTCGACGGGACTTTCTCGACTTCGCGGCGTTCGTCTGCTTCTTTCCCCAATTGGTCGCCGGTCCCATCGAACGCGCGTCGCGCCTGCTGCCGCAGATCGAGCGCCAGCGGACGTTCTCGTGGGAGGACGCGCGTCAGGCCACATTCCTCATGATTTGGGGCTACTTCCAGAAGCTCGTCATCGCGGACAACGTCGGCGTGATCGCCAATAAGGTGTTCGCCCTCGAGCACCCGGGGTTTTCCGTTCTCTGGGCCGGTGTGTTCGCTTTCGCGATCCAGATCTATGCGGACTTCTCGGCCTACAGCGACATCGCCCGTGGCGCGGCGCGCTGGCTCGGCGTCGATCTGATGCGGAATTTCAAACATCCGTACTTGGCCATCGGGCCGGCCGACTTCTGGCGACGATGGCACATCTCGCTGTCGAGCTGGTTTCGTGACTACGTCTACATTCCGCTCGGCGGGTCACGGTCAGGAGGGGCAAGGACGGCCATGAACGTCATGATCACGTTCCTGCTGTCCGGCTTCTGGCACGGCGCGAGCTGGAACTACGTGCTCTGGGGCGGCTATCACGGCGCCTTGCTGCTCGCCGGCCGGGCTCTGGAACCATTCCTGCCGCGGTCGCCCGCGGTGCGTCGGCTGCTCACGCCCGTTCGGATCGCCTTGATGTTCGCGCTCGTCTCCGTCGGTTGGCTGTTCTTCCGGGAGACGGAGGTGTCCTACCTTTGGCGCGATCTCCGCCTCTCACCACTGGCGAGCACGCCGCTCGACCTCCGCGTCGGAGGGTACCTGTTCCTGCTCGCGTTGACGTACTCGACCCCGCTGTGGGTTCACGACCTGTGGGCGGAATACGGCAAAGCGCGGCTGGACACAGTGGATTGGCCCTGGCGCACCGCCAGGGAAATAGTGTGGGACGCCGCATGCTGCGCGGTTCTCGTGTCGCTGATGCTCGTCTTCCGCAGCCGCACGTCTCTTGACTTCATCTATTTCCAGTTCTGACGGACTGCTATCATCGCTCGCCATGTCACGAGCGATGAGCGGATGGGGCCCAGCGGTGCGAGCGGCCGTGATTGGCGCGCTGCTCGTCCTCGTGATGACCGCCCCCACGCTCACGCATCTGACGACCGTCGGGCGCGTCGACACGAACGACGGGCGATTCGGCATCTGGAACATCGCGTGGATCGCCCACGCGCTCACGACCGATCCGAAGCACATCCTCGACGCGAACATCTTCTATCCACACACCGGGACGCTCGCCTATTCCGAGTTGAACCTCGTGGCCGGCGTGCTCGGTCTGCCGTGGTACGTGGTGACGCACAATCCGCTTGCGGCGTTGAACGGGGCCGTGGCGAGCGCGTTGTGGCTCGCGTTCGTCTTGATGTGGGCGCTCGTCCGGCGGCTGTCGGAGTCGGATGGCGCCGGTCTTGTTGCGGCGACCGCGTTCACGTTCTGTCCCTACGTGGCGTCGAAGACCGCCGAGATTCAGCTGCTGATGATCTTCGTCTTTCCGCTCGTGGCGCTTGCGTTCCACCGATGTCGCGAACGTCCCGGGGTGGGGCGAGCGGTCGAACTGGGCGGCGCGCTCGCCATCTCCGCGCTCGCGTGCGGCTACTACGGGCTATTCGCGGGCTGCGCGCTTGGTCTGCTCGTGCTGGTGTTTGCGGACCGGTCGCCACGCTACTGGGGCGCACTGGTTGTGGCCGTGGTCGTGGCCGCCGCGCTGGTCTTCCCGGTGTATCGGGCGTTCACGCACGCACGCGAGGCTTCCGGCGCCGTACTGGCGCCACACGCGGAGGCGGAGGTCCGCGGCTATTCGTCGCACTTGTCGGACTACTTCGCGTCGAGTTCGGCCGCCCATGACTGGTGGCTGCCGAGCTTGGCTCGCTGGAAGCCGTGGGTCGAAGTGCTGTTTCCCGGCCTCGGCGTGCTGCTGTTCGCCGCGATCTGTTTGGCCGGTTATGCCGGCGCCGACGTGGCGAGGCGGCGCCAGACGCTCGGATACGCCCTGCTTGCGGTCATGGCGGCCTGGGCGTCCTTTGGCCCCGCGCTGAAGCTGTATTCGATCCTCGATGCCGTCGTTCCCGGCATGTCGCTGATCCGCGCCCCCGCGCGGTTCGGCATCGTCGTGACGTTCGCGCTCTCGGTACTGGCCGGCCTGGGAGTGGCTCGCGTGTCGGCGCGTCGCCGTTGGCTGCCGGCGGTTCTGGTGCTGCTCGTGGCGTCCGAACTTGGCGTCAGGACCGCCGAGTGGGGCTGGCCGTCGTGGCCGCTGCGCGTGGCCGATCCGCCATCGGTGGCGTATCGCACGCTCGCCACGCTGCCTCGGGGCGTGTTCGTCGAGTTCCAGTTCCCGTACGTCTCGTCGAACTACCACAATCACGCCACGGCGATGTTCTGGTCGACGTACCATTGGCAGCCGATGGTCAACGGCTACAGTGACGTCATTCCTCCGGATTTCGACGCGATTGCGCTGCCGATCAACGGCTTTCCCGATCCGGCCTCGTTCGCCATCATGAAGGAGCGGCAGGTCCGCTACGTGCTGTGGCACGTCGACTACTATCAAGGCGCCTCACGCGACGTGCTGCTGGATCGGCTCGCGCGCTTTACGTCCAATCTTCGACCGATTGTGCAAACACAGGACACATGGCTCTACGAGATCGTGCAATGGCCCGAGTAGTCGCGTGGGTCGTGGCCATCGTCGTGCTGGCCGGGTTGGCCGGGCGCATGATCGACGCGCGGTGGATCGCTGGCGACATCAAGGGCGATGAGGCCACCTACATTGCGATGGCGTTCAGCCTCGCCGACGATGCCGACCTGCGGTACGACCGGGCGGACTATCAGCGCTTCGTTTCGCTGTATGGGCACGGACCGAGCGGCATCTTCCTGAAGCTGCGGTATCACCTCACGCTGGGGGGCAAGGAACCCGTCCCGAGTGACAACAGCCTCGCGTTCGGCAAGGCGCTCGCGTATCCCGTTGTCGCCGCGCCATTCGTCGCCATTGGCGGCCTGGGTGGCATGCTGGTGTTCAACTGGCTGATGGTGGGCCTCTGCGTGGTGTGTGGCGCGCGCTTCTGCACGGCCACCATGGGATCGCGCGCGGGCTGGATCGTCGCGATCATCTTCGTTGCCGCCTCGGTGGTGCCCGTCTACGCCGCGTGGTTCACTTCTGAGATCTTCAACTTCACGCTGGTGTTCATCGGGTACTTCCTGTGGCTCTACAAGAAGGTCGCGAAGACTGAGGAGCGCTCCTGGCTGCTGCACCCCAGGACGACGATGCTGGCCGCCGTGCTGATTGGCGTAGCCACCTTTTCGAAGGCCACCAACGCCGGGTTGATTGTGCCGCTCGTCCTGGACGCGATGGCGTCACTGCGCCTGCGCCGGTCGGTTGCGATTGCGATCGTGTTCCTCGGGACAACACTGGGCCTGTTCGGTCTCAACTTCCTCATCACGGGCGAAGCCAACTATCAAGGTGCGGCCGACGGCCTCTCGCGCCGCTACTTCACGGATCACTATCCGTTCGACGACCAGGGCACCACGTTCAGCCAGAAGGGCAGTGCCATGATCACGAACGACGCTGACACGGGGCGCGTGCTGGCGCCGGACGCGCTGGCGCAGGTGCCGATCAATGTCTGGTATTTCCTCGTCGGACGCGATGCGGGGCTTGTGCCGTACTACTTTCCCGGTGTCGTCCTCGCGTTGGCGTGGCTGGTGCGCCTGCGGCGCGCGCCGATCTGGCAGTGGGGCGTCGCGATCGGGCTGGCCGGATCGGTCGGGGCGTTGATCGTCTTCTTTCCCGACAGCTGGAACGGCGGGGGCGGGCCCACGGGCAATCGGTACTTCCTGAGCCTGTATCCGGCATCGCTGTTTCTGCTGCCCGCCGGAATGCCGTTGTGGCCCTCCCTGATCGCCGGCATCGTCGGCGTCGCGTTCACGGGCGCGATGGTATCGCATCCCTACAGCGCCTCGGCGAAGCCGTGGCTCAACGTCGAGCGCAAGCCGCTGAACTACCTGCCGATCGAACTGACGCTCGTGAACGACCTGCCGTGCCGATTGGATTCGTTGCGCTGTCCGATTCTCTTTATCGCAGAGCCGACCGTGCAGTTCTACTACATGGACGGACGCATGTATTCGGCGGAACCGGACCCGATGGGCGATGGGAAGGGGCCCGTCGTCGGCAACTGGATTGCGGGCGGCGCCTCGACAGATGTTCTGGTGAAGACCGACAAGCCACCCTCACGCGTCCGCATTGAATTCAGCAGCCCGATCGACAACACGGTCACGGGTCGCTTCGCCGATCGCGCCTTCAGCGCGAAGGTGCTCGCAGGCGGGAAGACGGCGGTAACCGTCACCCGGCCCACGCCGTTCCGCTATCACGCGAATTCGGTGTACGTGTTGCACCTCGAGGCGACGAACCACTTCGTGCCGGCCGAGCGTAATCCAGGATCGACAGACCGGCGCAATCTGGCCGTGTTCGTCAAGCCGACGTTCGTTTACGACGACGAGCCGAGGTAGGGCGAGGGGGCGCCCTGGCCGCGACGGCCGAGGTACGCAATGGCGCCCGAGATCGAGAAGAGCATGATGAGGGCGGCGCTCACGAATGAGAGCGCGAGCGCGGACTCCGCTGGCATGTGGAGCTGTGCGAAGTAGAACGTGAACAACCCCTCGCGGACGCCAAATCCGTTCACCGAGATCGGGAGCATTTGTACGATGAACGACAAGGGGATCAGAATCGCCAGGTGCGCAAACGGCACCGGAACTGCCAGCGCCTTTGCCACGGCGGCGTAAAACGCCACGATCGTCATCTGCACGAGGATCGCTCCGAGAAACCCGAGCACGAGCGACTGTGGTGCCGCGCGGAATCGGTGGAGGGCGTCGGTGAGGCGCTCGATACGTTCGCGCACCCACTCCTGATGGAGCGACTCGAGCGGCCGCAGGAGGCGTCCGAGCCCGTGCGGCAGCACGACCATCGCGACGGTGCCCACCACGCCGGCCACGAAGACGAGCCACAGGATGCCGGGACCGATCGGTCCGACCACCTCGCTCTTCGCCGATGCGAGGCTCGCGCCGAGGGCAGACACGAACACGAGCCCGAGCAGGCCAAGGCCTCGATCGAGCAGCACCACCGTTGTCGCCAGTGTGCGCGATCCCGCGGCGCGCGCCGTATCGCGGATGCGAATGACATCACCGCCGATGTTGGACGGCAGGAAGTTGTTGAAGAACGTCGCAACGAGAAACGAGTTCAGGAGGGCGCCGAACGGAGCCTTGACGCGCTGCACGCGCAACAGCAGGCCCCAGCGCCAGGCGCTGATGAGGATCATCACCAGATAGAGCACGAGTGCCGCAGTCAGCCAGGCGAGAGACGCGGTGCGGGCGACGTTCCAGAGTCGTCCGAGATCGACGCGCGAGAGCAGGAGATAGAGCAGCCCGCCGCTGACGCCGATCTTGATGGCCCAGATGAGAACTTGTTTGCCCGCCTTGTGTCGCGGGGACGGAGACACCGGTTCGATCACGGCGGACTGGGGACGCGGCTGCGTAAGCGGCGTAGTGTAGCATGTACTGTCCGCGGTGCGATTGACGCTGCGGCCCCCCGGCATGCACATCCTGATGATTGCCCCGGAGCCGTTCTTCGAGCCCCGCGGCACTCCGTTCTCTGAATTCCATCGCATCCGCGCCTTGACGTCGCTCGGGCACACGGTGGATCTCGCGACGTATCCGTTCGGCCGTGACGTCGAGCTGCGCGGCCTCCGCATCTTCCGGAGCTTCCGTCCGCCGTTCGTGACGCACGTTGGCATCGGCCCCTCGTGGACGAAGGTACCGCTCAACCTGCTGCTGACCCTGACCGCCTGCCGCCTCGCGTTGACAGGACGATATGACGCGGTGCACTCGCACGAAGAGGGCGGCGGCATCGGCGTGATCCTCGCGTGGTTGCTCCGCGTGCCGCATCTCTACGACATGCACTCGAGTCTGCCGCAACAGGTGACCAACTTCGGCTATCGAAAGATGCCCGGCCTCGCCTGGATCCTTGGCCGGCTCGAGCGCCTGATGATTCGGGGTTCACGTGTGGTCATCGTCATCTGCGCGGATCTCGAGACGACGGTGCGACAGATCCGCGTCGACGTACCCACGGTGCTGATCGAAAACGCGCCCGGAGCGGGCGCGGGGCCGACCGCCGGCTCGGGCTTGCTGATACGCCAAGCGCTCGGTGTGGCGCCCTCGACGCCCGTGGCGCTCTACACCGGCACGTTCGAGCACTATCAGGGGCTCGATCTGCTCTACGCCGCGATGGCGCGCGTGAAGACCCGCCGGCCCGAGGCGCGACTCGTTCTGGTTGGAGGTGACGCCGCGCAGGTGGCGCACGCGAGACGGCAGATCGACGCCCTTGGGCTGACGAACGAGGTCATCCTGACCGGCCAGCGCCCGGCGGAAGAGATTCCGGGTTACCTCGACGCGGCCACGGTTCTGGTGTCGCCTCGATCGACCGGAACGAATACACCGCTGAAGATCTACCAATACTTGCGATCGGGTCGCGCGATCGTTGCGACCAATCTCCGCACGCATACGCAGGTGCTCTCCGACGACTTCGCGTTTCTGGCGGCGCCGACGCCCGAGGCGTTCGGTGACGCCATTCTTGGCGCTTTTGAAGACCCGGCGCGGGCTGATGCGATCGGCGCCCGCGCGCGAGAGATCGCCGAGACGCGTTACAGCGACGAGGCGTACATTGCCAAGACCAGTTTGGCTTGCGGACTCCTCGTGGGCGTCGATTCGGCGGGCACTGAAGAGACCGGGCGTGGCACTGCTACACCCGGCCTCGTGCCTCGGACGCCTGGCGGAACCGAGCCCGATCACTACAGCTACACGCACTACGCCAATCGCGACGTCGCCGAGGGCTTCGAGGCGTTGCGCTTCAGTGGTCCGATCGGACAACACCTGCAACAGACGCAGGAAGCATTGCTGCTCGAGGTCCTGGCGCCACTTGAAGGCCGGCGGATTCTCGATGTTGGAGCGGGCACGGGCCGCGCGGCCCTGGCCCTTGCAGCGAAAG
>JBDTNQ010000146.1:0-8546 GCA_039933635.1 Acidobacteriota bacterium | reverse complement strand
AATCATCGATGGGACTCCCGGGCCACCGCGGATACTGGCCGCTCAATTCTGGTAACCGCCCCACGGCGGACACGTAGGTCCGCTCGACCCTGCCACAGTGTTTAGCTGATTTGCTGAATAGCGCCAATTCATCTCGCCGCGTCGATCGAGGCAGGAAACACTTGAATCTACGGCTGACTCGAGACGAGCGATCGAGTTCCCGCTCGCCTGATACGGCTTTCGATTGCGCAAGTGCGCCTGTTGCCGATCGTTCTGTTCCTGACCGTTGGAGCAGCGCCGCAAGCCCCGAGGACGGTCGCTTTTCTCCCAGTGCCTGAACTGGGTTACCGACTCGTACCCGATTCCTTCACCTACCCATCGCCGGTCCAGTACGGGGAAACGTCTGGAGTGGCACTGAATTCGAAAGGCCACATCTTCCTGTTTCAGCGCGCGCATCCGATGCTGGCCGAGTTCGATGAGCATGGGAAATTCCTCCGGAGCATCGGCGAGTCGCTGTTCGATCACCCACACGGCCTGCGCATCGACGCCGAAGACAACATCTGGACGACTGACGATGGCAATCATGTCGTCCTTAAGTTGAGTCCATCGGGTCGCGTTCTCCTTGTTCTCGGGCGCAAGGATTGGGGCGCCGAGGCAGATTGGCTCTTGAACAAGCCAGCGGACGTCGCGTTCGGCAGGGCCGGCGAAATCTATGTCGCAGACGGCTACGGCAACTCGCGCGTCGTCAAGTTCGATCGAGACGGGAACTTCATCAAGGCATGGGGACGCTTCGGTAGTGAGCCTGGTGAGTTCAACTTGCCGCACAGTATTGTCGTGGACGATCAGGGTCGCGTTCTCGTCGGCGATCGCGAAAACCAGAGGATTCAAGTATTCGATGCCGACGGCAAGTTCCTGAACCAGTGGAAGGGTGTCGGGTAACCATACGGCCTGTTCATCACGCCGGATCAACACGTCTGGATGGCAGACGGCGGCTACGACCGGATCATCGAGCTCGATCGGGAGGGACGGATTCTGGGCGGGCTTGGCGCCCCAGGCCACGGCCCAGGACAGTTGGCCTGGGCACATTTTCTCGCGGTTGGTCCTGATCGAACGATCTACGTGGCTGATGTTCTGAACTGGCGTTTTCAGGTTTTTGCGCCGGCACCACGAACCGGACGGATGGCCAGCTACGTCCCCTCCACGAGACGATTCTGGGAGTCAACACCAAGCGCCGGGTGGTTCTCTCGACAGGCAGACCTGCCCAAGAAATGACTTGGCCGGCGAAAGTGTTCGGGATTCGAACCGGATCGGCTGAAACGACGTCCCAGCCACATCGAACGAGCGGATGCGAGTGAGATTGGCTGGGACGCAGGGATTCGAACCCCAATAACCTGCTCCAGAGGCAGGTGTCCTACCGTTGAACGACGTCCCAGCAAGGAGCCGAGGTAAGAACTATAGAACTTAGCAGTACCGGGGCCGGCCGAACAAGCAGCAGGCGCCTGGCCCTCATCGTCGCCGAGCGCGAGCACCATGCCGATGCGCAGATCCGCACGAAGCTGACCGCGCTGGCGCCCCGAGCGCGCGCGCCGTATGATGCGCGCTACGTCCACCAACGGCCCGTTTCTCGCGATGCGTCTCGCATCCGTGTTGCTGGTCTGCGTCGCCGGCTCGAGCGCGCAGCCGTCCACCGACACGACGGTGGCGCACGTCTTCGCGCACCCGGCGTACCGCCGCGCGGCCGACACCCTGGAACAGACCTTTCCGCAGTTCGTTCGCGACGTCGTCGCGCTCACGGAAATTGCGGCGCCGCCGCGCGCTGAGTCGGCGAGGGCCGAGGCCTGCGCGAGCCTGCTGCGTGAGGCCGGCTTGGTCTCTACGACAATCGACCCTGAAGGCAACGTCGTGGCGTTTCGGCCGGGCCTCGGCGGTCCGCTGCTGGTGATTGCCGCGCATCTCGACACGGTGTTTCCGGCGGGCACGGACGTGCGTGTGCGCCGGGACGGCGTGCGGCTATCCGCGCCTGGCATCGGCGACAACGCTCAGGGCGTCGCCACGCTGGTCGCGATCGCGCGGGCCTTGACGGCCGCGCGTGCGGCCACGATCAACGACCTCCTGTTCGTGGCTGACGTGGGAGAGGAAGCCACGGGCGACCTCCGCGGCATACGCTACCTGCTGACACAGAGCCGCTACAAAGGCCGTGTCAAACACTTCGTCGCGATCGACGGCGCGGGCGACGGCAACGTCATCACGACCTCGGCCGTGGGCAGCCGGCGCTATCGCGTGACGTTCCGCGGCCCGGGCGGCCACAGCTTCGGTTCGTTCGGGACGGTCAATCCGGCGAGCGCCATGGCGGGTGCGATTGCCGCACTGAACGCGCTGAAAGTGCCAGAAACGCCGCGCACTACGTTCAACGTCGGCGTGCTCGGCGGTGGCACGTCCGTGAACACCATCCCGTCGACGGTGTGGATGGAAGTTGATCTGCGCTCGGAATCTCCCGTGGAGTTGTCGAAGCTCGATCAGGAGTTTCGCGACATCGTGCGCCGGGCGACCGACGCCGAGAATCGGACGCACTCGGTGGCGCTCGGCCCCATCGACGCTACGGTCGAACAGGTTGGCCTGCGTCCATCCGGCCAGACATCCGCCTCCTCCGCGATCGTCGGCACCACCGCGGCCGCGATGCGACTGATGAATCTCGCACCGGTGTTCGCCTCGGCCAGCACCGACGCCAACTTGCCGATCAGCCTCGGTATCGCCGCCATCACAATCGATTCCGGTATTCCTGGCGATCGCGCGCACGCGCCCGATGAGTGGATCGAGCTCGACCCTCGCGTGGCCGTCGCCGGACTCCAACGCACGTTGCTGATCGTCCTCAGTCTCGCTGGCCTGCGGTAACGGTCCGGATCTCGACACCCGCGTGTCGAAATGGGTAGGTGTCCGGCAGAACCTGCATGATCCTCTCGTGCTGCCAAAGCCGTAGAAAGTGCGGAATTTTTCGGGTCTTCTGAAGATCCGCATGAAACATGGCCGAGTTACGGCTGTGGACCCGGCGGTTGCGTTGCCGACAAAACTCCGACAATCGGGAACGCAACTTGCTAGAGGCGACATGCCTGGCTGAGTGTGTTGCTCAAGTCAAGGTCTAGGGGTCGGGTCCTTCCATCCCTCCCCTCGTACACGAACAGGCAGGTGAGTGTGTCGCTGACGTTCCCCGCAGCGTCCTCTTCAGTGCTGGCGTTCGTGACGACGGTTCATCTGGGGTTGGCGTCGTTACGAAACCACCGAAGACCCAACGCGGGCCCGGTGAGTTCTCTTGCAGTCATTGCCGCGCTGTTGAGCGCGCTGCCGTGGCTATTTCCCAGTGCGCCCGGGCTCGCCGCGGGGCTGCTGGTGCACGCCATCTGGTTCGTGGTGTGCGAGCGCTTCGCGCCAGGTCCATCGGCGAGGCCAGCCGGCCGGAGTCAAAGCTCCGCTTCGGCCGTCGACGGAATGGCTCGCCCGCAAATTCCCACCACTGCGCACCCCGGCGCTCGTGTGATGCGGCCGCGCGGCTTCGTCCAGGCGCCCGTGCTCGCCGTGTTCGACGAAACCGCTGACATACGGACGTTCCGTCTGGCGCGGCCTGAGGGATTCGATTTCAAGCCTGGACAATTCCTGACCGTTCGCGTTCGCGTCGATGGCAAAGACGTCGCGCGCTGCTATTCGATCAGCTCTTCGCCGTCGACGCCCGGTTATCTCGAGATCTCGGTCAAGCGGCAGGGCTTGGTCTCGAACACGCTCCACGCGACGCTCCGGCCGGGGTCTCAAGTCGCGGTCCGCGCGCCGGCGGGTGTGTTCACCTACCCGGACGCGGATGATCGGCCGTTGCTGCTGCTCGCGGGCGGCATCGGCATCACGCCTGTGCTCAGCATGCTCCGACACGCGGTGACCGCCGAACCCACGCGGCCTGTCGCACTGCTGTACTGCGCTCGCACCGAGGAGGGCTTCGCGTTCCGCCGCGACCTCGCGCTCATTACCGCGCGGCATCCGCACGCGAAGATCGTGCTCGCGTCGAGCCACGCGGCCGATCCGTACATCTACCCCGGACGGATCGACGACAGCCTCATTCGCACCACCGTGCCGGAGTTCGCGAACGCCGTCGCCATGATTTGCGGGCCGCAGCCCATGATCGACGCCATGCGCGCGTTGCTCCTCCAGATGGGCGTGCCGGCCGCGCAGGTCCGCTCAGAGGTCTTCGAAGCCGCGGTTGCCGCCGCAGGCGGCAAGCCTCTCACAGCGACGGTGGCGGACGACGATGGGGATGCGCAGGGCGAGGCGCATCGCATGCAGTGCACGCGGGCCGGCCAGGCCGTGCAGGTCCAGGCCGGCCAGACGCTCCTCGACGCCGCGGAGGCGGCTGGCATTCCGATCGATTCACTCTGCCGCTCCGGCGTCTGCGGGACGTGCCGCACCAAGGTCATCGACGGACACGTCGAATGCACATCGGCGCTTCTCGACGATGAGGATCGCGCTGGCGGCTTCGTGCTCGCCTGCGTCGCCCACGTCCGCAGCGACTGCGTCGTGGAGGCCTGATGCCGATCCGTCTGATGAAGAGCGGTGTCGCGCTCGGTCTCGTCGCCTCCGCGGTCTTCACCATCTGGGTGCTCGTGCGTCTCGGTGGTTTCCAGTACTACACGACGCCGCTCGCGGTACGCGGGTATGGCGCCATGCATCGCGCCTTGCGCCCCTCCGGCCCTTTCGGACAGACGTTCGGCGTCTTCGGCGGCGTGCTGATGCTCGTGCCGTTCCTCTACATGCTGCGCAAACGCCTCGTCCGTTGGAAATGGACGGGGACCATGAAGACATGGCTCGAGGTGCATCTGTTCTGCGGCATTCTCGGCCCGGTCCTCATCACGTTCCACACTTCGTTCAAGTTCAACGGCATCATCTCCGCCGCCTACTGGGCCATGGTGGTCGTCGTGCTCTCCGGGTTCATCGGGCGGTATCTCTACGTGCGGATTCCGCGCACGATTCGCGGCACCGAGGTCTCGCGAGCCGAACTCGATGCGCACGCCGACGAACTGCTCGCGGGCCTGGTGCAGACGGCCGGCTCGAGTCCCTGGCTCGAACGCGTGCGTGCGCTGACCGATCCCACGCAACTGACAGGCTCGATTGGCGGCCTGTTGTTCGGGGAGATCGGCCTCCGGCTGAAGTTGCGCGCGCTCGCGCGCGAGATTCGCACGAGCGACCTGTCCTACGCCCAACAGGATCGGCTGATGCAGCTCACGACCGAGCGCGCGCTTCTGGTCCGCCGCATCGCGTACCTGCAGAAGACCAAGGCGGGCTTTGGCCTGTGGCACGTCTTTCACGTGCCGCTCGTGTACTTCCTGTTATTGATCGCATGCGTGCACGTGGGCATAACGCTGTATCTCGGCTACGTGCCGTTCCGTTGGTGACGGCGAGCGCGAGATGACCTGGCGGCGGGTGGGACTGGTGATGCTGACGATGTTTAGCGTAATCGTCGGAACGAGGGGACGCGCAGAAGCGCAGCTTGGGGCGTTGGTGTCTCCGGGCGTGCTGACACGGGCGCACGCCGATCTCGAAGGTGTCACGAAGTGCCAGCAGTGCCATGAACGCGGCCGGCAGGTCTCGGCCGACAAATGCCTGACCTGTCACAAACCGATTGCGGATCGCATGCTGAAGAAGATCGGCGTCCACCGGGACGTCAAGGGCGATTGCGTGCAATGCCACGTCGAACACACGGGACTGACCGGTGAATTGCGGCCTTTCGATCAGAGCGGGTTCAAGCACGCGGCCGTCACGGGCTTTGCCTTCGACGGCAAGCACGCGCCGCTGGCCACCAAGTGCGCGGCTTGCCACAAGGGGCGCACGTTTCTCGACGCCAGGCCGGCCTGTGCCTCGTGTCACCGGGACGTGCACAAGGGCGAACTCGGCACCACCTGCGAGCGATGCCACTCGACGAAGGTCGCGTTCAAGGCGGCCACGCAGTCCTTCGATCACAGCGTGACGAAGTTCGCGCTCACCGGTGCGCACCAGTCGGCCACGTGCGTGTCGTGCCACAAGGCCTCGTCGTTCACCGGCGTGAAGTTCGCGTCATGCGCGAATTGCCACCAGAGCCCGCACGCCCCGCAAACGGTATCGGCGGTTTGTACCACCTGCCACACGACGACCAGCTGGACCACGAAGCGCTTCGACCACGCCACAACGAAGTTTCCGCTGCTGGGCAAGCACCTCTCGGCGTCGTGCGCGTCGTGTCACAAGGTCTCTCCCACCAAGCAGAAGCCCGCGTCAGCGACCTGCGCGACGTGTCATGCGGATCCCCATAAAGGCGAGTTCAAACAGGACTGCAAGGCCTGTCACAACGAAAAGGGCTTCACCGGTGCGCCGTTCGACCACGCCCGGTCCACGACGTTCGCGCTCGTGGATGGCCACGCCAAGGTGGAGTGCCAGAGCTGCCACACCGGCATCACGCGCGGGGGGCCGGTTGCCAAGGCCCTGGTGGATTTCCGCGGCGCAAAAGTGGCCTGTGCGTCGTGCCACGTCGATCCGCACAAGACGGAACTGGGCACGGCATGCGAAACCTGTCACTCACCGCGGACGTTCCACGTGACGTCGTACACCCACCCGAAGGCGCAGGCCTTCTTCGGCGGACAGCATGCGGCGCTGACATGTGAGAAGTGCCATCAGCCGGCGTCGCTGGCCGCAACGGCCAAGTCGCCGGCGAAAATGGCGATGGGCGCGGGCCACTTCGCGATGACGCCGACGGCCTGCTCGTCGTGCCATCGCGATGTGCACATGGGCCAGGTCGGCACCGAGTGCCAGACGTGCCACACGATCAACGGCGTGAAGTTCGCCGCGGATCGGTTTGCCCACAGCGCTGCGAGCTTTTCACTGACCGGCGCCCACGCGAAGGTCGAGTGCGCCAAGTGTCACGTCACAGAGGTCGCCGCTTTTCCTGCCGGATCGGGGATGGCGATGCGACTGAAAGGCGTCGGCACCACCTGCGCATCCTGCCACAAGGACGTGCACCTGGGTCAGGTGAGCCAGACTTGCGAGACCTGCCACAACACGAACGCCTTCGCGGTGACGAAATACACCCACAAGAAGCCCAACCGAGAGTTCTTTGCCGGCCCTCATCTGAAGGCGGACTGCTCGGGCTGCCACAAACCGGTGACGCAGCAGTTTCCGGCCGGCCGCGGTACGGCCCTCAAATTTACCGTCGGCACGGCCTGCGTGGCCTGCCATGCGGACGTCCATCGCGGCTCGATGGGACCAAACTGCCGCGACTGCCACCGACTCTCAGCGTCCGCCGTCAACCCAGCTGCCGTCCCCGCGCTGCGGCTCGCGGCCGTCTCCCACTCGAGGCCGCAGTCATGACCGCACGGATCCGACTCCTGTGTCTCGTGCTGGCGATCGTGGCCTTGCCGGCCGTGGCGTCGGCGCAGTGGGAAACACCGAGTCGCGCGTTTCATAAGGACGCGGTCTTCGCCCTTACGGGTAAGCACCTGTCGGTCCCCTGCGCGTCGTGCCACATCCGCGGCCAAATCAAGGGCACGCCGACGACCTGCGCCGACTGCCACTGGGCGAGGAGGCAGGACGATAAGTATCGGACGCGGCTCGGCATGGCCTGCGAGCAGTGCCACCGGACCACCTCGTGGACCGCTGTGAAGTGGGACCACGGCTCGCAGACGGGCACGCCGCTCAACGGGGCGCACAAGACGCTCAGTTGCGACACGTGCCACAAGAACTCCCTGTTCACGGGTGCCAACCTGACGTGCAGCACCTGCCACGCGAGAGACTACGCGGCGGCCAAGGCGCCCGATCACAAGGCGGCGGGGTTCCCGACGACGTGCGAGCTCTGTCACAAGGCGTCGGACGTCTCGTTCGATCAAGGCCGCTTCGATCACAATTCCACGTTCAAGTTGACCGGCATGCATGCGACGGTCGACTGCGCCAGCTGTCACAAGAACGGGGTCTATCAGGGCACGCCGCGGGACTGCGTCGGCTGTCACCGCGCGGATTACGAACGGACGAAGAACCCGAATCACATCGCCACCGGCATCTCGACCGACTGCGTGTCCTGCCACTCCGCGTCGTCGCCGACCTTCAACCGGACGGATTTCAGTCACAACAGCGTCTTCCCTCTGGTGGGCCTGCACGCCACGCAGGCGTGCGCGAGTTGTCACGTGAAGGGTGTGTTCGCGGGGACGCCAAGGGACTGCCTTGGGTGCCATCGGACGGACTACCAGCGCACGACGTCGCCGAACCACGCTGCGGCCGGGTACTCCACCGCGTGCGATTCGTGTCACAAGCCCACCGACGCGAGTTGGCGGAGTGGCAGCTTCAATCACACGAGCGTGTTTCCCCTGGTCGGCCTCCATGCGACCCAGGCGTGCACGAGCTGCCACGTCAACAACGTGTACAAGGGCACGTCGCGTGATTGCGTCGGTTGCCACATCTCCAACTATCAGAAGACCACCGCGCCCAACCACGCCGCCGCCGGCTATTCGACCGCGTGCGATTCCTGTCATCGCGCGACCGACTCCTCCTGGAAGGGCGCCTCGTTCAATCAC
>JBDTNQ010000145.1:0-8775 GCA_039933635.1 Acidobacteriota bacterium | reverse complement strand
CTTGCTCGGAATACATCCCGTCCACGTGCAGTCGCCGCCCAGACGGTCCCGTTCGATCAGCGCCACACGCGCGCCCAGCTTCGCGGCGAACTTCGCGGCCGTGAGTCCTCCGGCCCCGGCACCAATGACGACCAGGTCATATTGGGACACGGTCACGCGATGGCCCTCCCGGGCGCCGTGGCGAGAACGCGATCGAGGCGCGACAACAGGACGAGCGCGACGGTCGCCAGGACGAATGTGGCCACGATTAATCCATCGACGGCGAAGCGCTGGCCCAGAAATCCCGCGATCCCATTGCCGAGTAGCGCGCCGAGGCTCAGCAGGAACGAGTAGATGCCCATCGCCGCGCCTCGTCCCACCTGCGCACCGACGGCGCCGGCGAGCAGCGAGAGCGCCGACGGCGTGAATCCACTTTCGACCATCACGGCGAGCGCCAAGCACGCGGTCAGTGTCCAGCGCAGCGCCAGCGACTGGCCTGCGGCGTGATTGAGCATCAGGAGCCCGACCGACACCACCAGCATCGCGACGAGCGCCGTTCGCAGCGCCCATGACACCGTGACCCGCGGAAGCACCACGCTCCAACCGGCAAGGCCGAGACCGAAGACCAGCGAGTAGCCCAGCAGCACCCAGCCGAGATGCTGCGGTGCCGTCGCCAGCAGACCGGCCAGGAGTTGGCCGCTCGCTGATTCGCGCGTCAGGAGGAAGACAAACGTCGGGCCCAGCCACAGCCCGAGAATCACGTTCATGCAGAGCCAGATCGGCGCGAGCTGGCGCAGGGCAGGTTCGCGCAGCGATCGTCGGAACCCGGCCATCGCCGCATGGCTGCCGCGTGCCTTGGCTCCCGTCCCAGCCAGGAAGAGCACGACTGAGCCCACGGCGTACGCAACCGCGAGTACCAGAAATGCGCGGGGCCCGATCGCCGCCCACAACTGGCTGCCGGCAAGACCACCGAGAGCCAGTCCGGCAAGCAGCGAGAGCTCGAAGAAACTCATGACTCGCGCGCGACGGGCCGCATTCGCCGCGGTCGCGTCGGACAGGTGCGCGAGCATCGCCGGCATGCTGGCGGCCGCGGCGAATCCTTCAAGCGCTCGACTCACGAAGAACACAGGCACCTCACGGGTCAGGCCGAAGGCCATGGTCGCACCACCAGCGAGCAGCGCGCCGCCCGCCATCAGGAAGCGTGGCGCCACGGCATCCGAGAGCATGCCCAGGGGCACCGCGCCGATGAGTTCCGCTCCGAAGGACACCGCAGCCAGGGTGCCAACAAGCGCAACGCTCAGTGCGGCGCCCTGATTGGCCAGGTCAGCGAGGTAGAGCCCCACCAGCACGCCACTCGCACCACCGGACATGCGCAGCACACCGTTGGCTCCGATCACCAGAGCCAGACGGCGCGGCAGCGTGACGTCCTCAGGCATGGGCAACGTGTCGCTGGGGTGCACCGGCGATCGCGCCGAGCAGACTGCCGTACAGGAGATGGCCGACGAGCGATCCCACCACCGCCATCATGCCGCCCATGTTGGCGCTGAAGAGCCCCCCGCCCATCATCGGCATCACCACGACCTGCAACATCAGCCAGAGGCCGACGCCCCAGAGCGTCCCCTTGACGACCGCCGAACCGGGCAGCACGCCGTAAAGGACGAAGGCGAATATCGCCGGGAAGATGAGGGTGCCGTTGACCACGTGCATCATCATGCCCGCGTTCCAGCTTCCGCCCAGCACCGAGCCGAGCATGGCCGCGACATCCATGTGCAGGCCCATCAGCGGGCCAACGACGTACATCATGATGGTCATCGCCAACGTTCCGACGGCACCACCGGCGATCGCGCGTGAGAGATTCGGATGCATAGCTTCTCCTTGGTATGAATTCACTGGCTTCCTAGGGTGAGTGTCTGAGACGGGCGGGACATTACACCCACGAGGATCGTGGGCGCCGCCACCGCTGGCCGCTGTACGTTCGTGGACAGGCCCGATTCGCCCCCGTGTACCCGGGCGTGCCACAACCTGTAATGTCGCGCCGCCGGCCGTCACTCACATTCGAGTGGGGGCGAGCAGGCCACCGCACCCTTTATGATGGCGCTGTGCCTGGTCGCACCGATCTCGTCGCCAGCCTTCGTCGTCGCGACGCGGCAGCGCTGCGCACTGTCGTCGACGAGAATGCCCGGCGGCTGTACCGGGCCGCGCGCGGCATGGGGTTCTCGAGCGACCGCGCGGAGGATCTGATGCAGGACGTGTTCGTGACCTTTCTGCACACGCTCGATCGCTTCGAAGGGCGGTCTGAGATCAGCACGTGGCTGTTCGGCATTCTCCACCACAAGGTGCAGGAGCAGCGGCGAGCCGCGGTCCGTGACGACATGAGCGATCCGATTGACGAATCCTTCGAAGCCAGGTTCGACGCCACGGGCAATTGGATTCGCCCGCCCGTGGCGCCGGATCGGCTGGCCGCGTCGGCGCAGATGACCGAGGCGCTGCGAGGCTGTTTGGACGATCTCCCCTCACTGCAGCGCGAGGTGTTTCACTTGCGCCAAATCGAGGAACTGCCGGCGGCCGACGTCAGTGACGTGCTCGGCCGGTCGGTCACTCACGTGGGCGTGCTCTTTCATCGGGCACGCCTGAGGCTGCAGCAGTGCCTCGAGAAGAAAGGGTGGAGTCCAGCGCCATGATGACGTGCAAACAGGTCTCGACGCTGCTCTCGCACGGCGACCTGGCGAGCGCATCCTGGTCTCGTCGGCTCGGGGTTCGCCTTCATCTATTGATGTGCGACAAGTGCTCAGCCTTCAAAGCGGGACTTGAGGCCATGGGCACCTGGGGCCGGGCGCTCAGTCGCACGGCCGAACAGGAGGCGCCGAAGGACCTGGAGGCGCGCGCGTTGCGGCGGATCGAGCGTTCGGAGTCGTAGGGCGGGGTACGCGTGTCCGTGGCGTGTTCGCAACCCGCGCGGGTGGAAATCCCACCCACGTGCCGAGCGATGTTCGCGGCGGTATACTCCGCATCGTGGTGCGGATTGTGGCGATCGGTCTTGTCGTGGCATTCGCGACGCTCGCGAGCATCGACAACGTCTGGTGTCCAGACGGGTGCCGGGAGAAGTGGCCGGCCCCGGCCTCCGATGTGTGCCATCACACGTCCGACTGCGTCTTTTGCGCGGCAGCCCTCGTCGTGCCTGAGGCCGCGCCGTTGATGGTCAACGCAACGGTCGTGGACACGATTCACGTCGTTTCGGCGAGACTCCCGGTCTTTCGATCCCAGCCTTCGGTCTACCACCCTCCTCGCATCGGGTAGCGCTCCGTCAGACATTCACGAATGGTCCCGACATCGCCGAGGGGAGATCCCTTCGGTGACGCGCGATGTCGTCGCGCCGTTGGGTACACATCCCGATCTCTTCCGCGTTTGAAGGACGCCTCATGAGTCACAAGCTTGCAGTGATCTGGCTCGCCGGCGGGTTGGCCGTCGCACAACCCACCAGCGCCCAGACGGTCCTCACGCTCGACCGTGCCGTCGATCTTGCGATGAGCCAGCACCCTGACGTCGCGGTCGCACGAGCGCGCGAAGCAGAAGCGCGCGGACTCCTGACGACCGCGCAAGCGCATTTCGCGAGTAATCCGGAGCTTGAGTTATTCGCCGGACCGCGGTTGCAGCCGTCCCTCGTCACGTTCGACGCCGAAGTCTCTGTCCTCCAGCGATTCGAACTGGCCGGCCAGCGGAACTTTCGAATCGCGATCGCCACCGCCGGCATCGATGCCCGTCAGGCTGAGATCGAAGCGGCGCAATTGGATGCGCGGGCCAACGCCACGGCGGCCTTCTTCCGAGCGCTTCATGCTGAGCGCTTGCGCGTCCTGGCGGAGCAGGCGGCCTCTCTCGCCGGCGACATGATCGCCGCCACGGAGACCAGGTATCAAGCGGGCGACATTGCGCTCCTCGACGTCAACGTGGCGCGCATTGAAAAGGCGCGCGCCGAGCGAGACCGACTCGCCGTCAACGGACTCGTCGAACGCGCGCAGGGCGAACTCCGGGAGGTGCTCGCACTCCCAGCGGCGGAGGCTCTGGTGATCCAAGGCGACTGGCCAGCGTCCGCGGATCTGCGGCTCGACCAGCTCGTGAGCGCACTGGCCTCGCGTCCGGAAGGGCGGGCGCTCACCGCCGCCGTGAGCCAGGCGCAATCGGATTGGCGCCTGGCCCAGGCCGGCCGTCGCCCCGATCTGTTGGCCGGCGCCGGATTCAAACGTGAGGGCGGAGACTCCGTCGTCGGCGCACGCGTCGGCATCACACTGCCCTTCTTTCAACACAACACCGGAGCAGTCGCGTCGGCCGCGGCGCGGATTCAGCTGGCGGAAACTGAGCGCGACGCCGATGCTCGCATTTCCGCCACACGGTTTCACAGTCTGTACGCGGAATACGCCGCCGCCAGGGACGCGGCGGCGGTCCTCACGGCCCAGGGCCTGCCGTCACTCGAAGATAACGAACAACTGGCTGCCGAGAGTTATCGGGCGGGCAAGATCAGCTTCGTGGATCTGCTGGTTATTCGACGTGAAGCGTTTGCGACGCGTCGGGACGCGCTCGATGCGCAACTCGCTCTCGCGCTGGCCGCCACCGAGCTTCGCCGAGCTACGGCCTTTCGTCAGTAAAGGACACGCCATGCACAACACACTTGCCGGCCGTTACCAAGCGCTCGTGTTCGCCATCGTGGGCGTGATCGCCACCATGGGTTGCCGCAGCTCTGTAGACGGGGATCAGAAGACACCCGCAGTAGAGACGACGCCGGGCGCCAAGGCCGAGGAGGGCCTGGTGCGTTTGTCTGACGCCGCACGAGCGCGCGCTGGAATCCAGCTGGACACCGCCCGGCCGGGATCACTGGCAGCGGTCGTCCTCGCCTCGGCCGAACTACAGGTCAATGGCGAGCGCCTCGCGAACGTCAGCGCTCGCGTGCCAGGACGCATCGCCCAGGTGGGCGGTTCACTTGGACAGCGTGTGGCCGTAGACGCCTCACTGGCCAGCATCGACAGTCCCGATGTCGGCGCCGCGACGGCGGCCTACATCAGCGCGAATGCCGTCGTCGATGCCGCGCAGCGCACCGCCGCGCGAGAGCGCGATCTCTTTGCCAAGCACATCTCCGCGGAACGGGAGGTCATCGCCGCGGAGGCTGACTTGACGAGGGCCTCTGCCGACGTGCAGGCAGCCGAGACGCGGCTTCGCAGGCTCGGGCTGACGCCCGCGCAAGTAAAGAATATCAGCCCAGGTCCGATGCTGTTCACGCTTCGCGCGCCGATCGCGGGAACGATCATCGATCGCCATGCCACACTTGGCGCCTCTGTCGGTTCCGAGGACGTGCTCTTTTCGATTGCCGACCTGTCGACGCTCTGGCTTGTCGCAAAAGTCCCGGAGACCGTGGTGTCGAAGATTCATCTTGGAGATCCCTTGAATATCTCCGTTGATGCGCTTCCCGATCAGCCGGTCAGCGGCCGGGTCTCCTACGTCGCGGCCGTCGTCTCACCTGACACGCGCTCGGTGGATGTGCGCGTGGACGTGCCGAATCCCGGCGAGCGGCTGAAGCCCGGCATGTTCGCCCGCGCGTCGGTGCAGACGAGTGCCGCGCGAGCCGGTGAGACGCATCCCATCCTCGTCCCCCGCGTCGCGGTTCAGGAACTGCACGGCAAGACCGTCGTCTTCACCGCGGGCACCGAGGGTGAGTACCGCGTTCGAGAAGTCACGATTGGCCAGTCCGCCGGGGACATGGTCGAAGTCCTGAGCGGCCTCACATCAGGAGAAAGAATCGTCACGGCCGGAAGTTTCACCCTGAAATCGCAGGCGGTCCGTGGGGAAGGAGGCGGTGGTGAGTAGCGCCCCGAAACCAGGGACGCTCCTTCGCGGCGTCATCAGCGCATCATTTCGCCAGCGCGGGCTCGTCCTGATGCTGCTTGGTCTCGGCATCGGGCTCGGGATCGTGTCGTACCTGCGCCTCTCAACGGATGTCTTCCCAGACCTGACCGTCCCAGTGTTCAACGTGATTACCCAGAACGCCTCGATGGCGCCGGAGGAACTGGAGCTGTCGGTCACGCTCCCAGTCGAGAGCTCGCTCAACGGCCTGCCGGGCGTCCAACACATCCGATCGACGACGCAGATGGGTGTCTCACAGGTCACCGTCGAGTTCGATAGCGAGATGGACTACTGGCGCGCGCGGCAGTTGGTCACTGAACGCCTCGCGCAGGTCCTGCCGCAGCTTCCGGCCGGTACCGACGCGCCGCTCCTGTCGAGCGTGACCAATCGGTTGAATGAGGTCTACGAGTTCCTCGTCGAGGGTGACGCAGATCCCATGGCGCTGCGCGACCTCGCGGAGTTCGATGTCCGCTATCGCATCCTGGCCGTGCCCGGCGTCGCCGCGATCGAGCGACTGGGCGGCGAGCTTCGCCAGCTGCAGGTCCAACTGAATCCCGGCCGTATGCAGGCCACCGGAATCACCCTCGACGACGTGCTCAAGGCCGTCAGGGAAAGCAACGAGAACGCCCCAGGAGGATTTGTCAGTGTCGGCGCGACAGAATTTAGCGTCCGGAGTCTCGGGCGCATTCACTCGGCCGATGACCTGCGACGCTCCGTGATCACCGTGCATACCGGAACGCCCGTCACCCTCGGCGATGTGGCGCGCGTCACGGAGGGCGCGGCCGTTCGGCGGGGCTCGGCGCACGCCGCCGGCCGCGACGTCGTGAGCTGCCGGGTGATCAAACAATTTGGCACGGATACGGTCGCTGTCACACGCGCCATTCGTGCGGCCCTCGATGACACGCAACGGACACTCCCCGCAGGCATACGGCTCCGAACCGTGTACGACCAGTCGGAGCTGATCGATCACGCGCTGACGAGTGTGGAACGCGCGATCCTCGTCGGGTCCGTGCTGGTCGTGCTCGTGCTGTTCGTGCTGCTCGGGGATGGGCGGTCCGCGCTCATCGTCACGGTCACGTTGCCGCTATCGGTCGTGCTCGCGGGTATCGCCATGCGCGGGCTCGGTGCCGGCATGAACACCATGACGCTCGGCGGGCTGGCGATTTCGGTCGGTATTCTCGTGGACGCCGCCATCATCATGACCGAGAACATTCATCATCGGCTGGCGATGGCCGGCGACGACGATCGCGTCGGCGTCGTCCTGGAGGCCGCGACCGAGGTCGGCCGACCCATCGCCTTCGCCACGCTGATCATCATGGCGGTCTTCTTACCGCTGCTGCTGATGACCGGGATCGAAGGCCGCCTCTATCGCCCACTGGCGTTGACGGTCATTTCGGCGATGGTGGCGTCGCTGCTCCTGTCGCTGACATTGGTGCCCGCACTCTGTGGATGGTTCCTCAAGGCGGCGCCACGTCGCGCGGGTGGCGCTGAAGGTGTTGACGAGTCGGACGTCGCCGTCATTCGACTGGTCAAGCGTGCCTACGTTCCGGCAATCTCCTGGGCCTTCCGCCATGCGGTGCTTGTGCGGGTGCTGTCGCTCGCGGTTACCGTCCCGGCAGTGGTTGGCCTGTTCTACGTCGGCACCGAGTTCATGCCGGAGCTCGACGAGGGCGCGTTTCTCATTCAGACCGTGTTGCCGCCGGAGGCGTCACTCGAACAGGTGGATCGGGTCAATCAGCAAGTGGAAGACGTGATTGGCCACACCGAGGGCGTGGCGTCGGTCTCGCGGCGGTCCGGCCGGTCGGAGGAGACGGAGGATCCGATGCCGCACGTGCTCAGTGACGTGCTCGTGACGTTGAAGCCGTCATCTGAGCGCGCCGACACCGGCGAGATCGAGGAGACGCTGCGCACGAACCTCGACGATGTGCCAGGCGTGACGGTGCTCTTCACGACGCCTCTTGGGATGCGCATTGATGAAGGCCTGGGCGGCACACCGGCCGAACTGAGCGTTCGCGTGTTCGGACCGGATCTGGATCTGCTCGCCCGCTACGCCGACCAGATAGCCGGCCTGGCGCGACACGTCCGCGGCATCACCGATCTGCGCGTTGAGGATGCGAGCGGTGTGCCGCAGCTCCAGGTATCCATCGATCGAGAAGCCGCGGCTCGGGTGGGCCTGACGGCGGGCGCCGTGGCCCAGCTCGTACGCGTCGCAGTCGGTGGCGAGGTGGTTTCGGAATTCTGGCAGGGGCAGCGAAACTACGGAGTGCTTGTGCGCCTCGGCGCGCCGTTCCGAACCAGTCCGACCGAGATCGCCCAGCTGGCGGTCCGACTGCCGTCGGGTGCCTCCGCACCGGTCGCGCAGTTCGCGCGCGTGGAGATGGCGTCCGGGCCAAGCGTGATTCGGCGTGAGCACGTCACTCGGCGGCTAGCCGTCGAGGGAAGCGTGACGGGACGCGACTTGGGATCGGTCGTCAGTGAGCTCGGCGACAAGATTCGGCAGTCGGTGTCGTTGCCGACGAACTACTACGTCGATTTCGGCGGGCAGTTCGAACAACAGCAACGGGCGCTGACGGCACTCACGGTGGCCGTGGCCCTCGCCGTTGGCTTGGTATTTGTACTCCTGTTCATGGCACTCGGATCGGTGTCCGAGGTCTTTGTCATCCTGCTGACCCTGCCTGACGCGTTTGTGGGCGGCATCGTGGCCATGCTGCTCCTGGACCAAACGCTCAATGTGTCCTCAGCCGTAGGGTTCATCGGTCTTTTTGGCATCGCCGTACAGAATGGCCTTGTGCTGATTGCGCAAACGCGGACGCTTGTGCAGGCAGGCCAGCCCTTTGACACGGCACTGCGGACGGCGAGCATCGGTCGCATGCGGCCCAAGCTCATGACCGCGAGTTGCGCGATGCT
>JBDTNQ010000144.1:0-8854 GCA_039933635.1 Acidobacteriota bacterium | reverse complement strand
CACGAGCTACGAACGGATCGACGAGATTCCGTACATGGTCGTGAAGAAGGACGGCCGGCGCGAACGCTTCGACCGGCAGAAGCTCGTCAACGGCCTGCTGAAAGCCTGCGAGAAGCGGCCCGTCCGGGTCGCCGCGCTGGAATCGGTGGCCGACCGCATCGAGGGGACCTTGCAGGATCGTCCTGAGCGGGAGATGTCGACCGAGGAAGTCGGCGCTTGTGTGATGCAGGAGCTCAAGCAGCTCGACAAGGTCGCGTTCGTGCGCTTCGCATCCGTCTACCGCAACTTCCGCGATCTCGACGAGTTCAAGCACGAACTGAACGAACTGCTTCGGACGCGCGAATGACTCGACGGCACGCCCCCGTTCTGTTGGCCGTCCTCGTGGCGGTGACGATTCCGGCGCGCGCGTCGGTCGGCGACATCCGCGTGACGCCGATCATCGCCGACGGTCGTGTCGCGGCGTCGTTCATCGCGACGCCCAGTTTCGGCGACGACGCCCAGGCGGTCGTCCAGAGCGGGCTGCTGCTGACCATGACGTTCAGCGTCGATCTGAAGCGGCCGTCCGGATTCTGGTGGGATCACACGGTCGGCAGCGCGACCGTGGCGGCGTCCGTCAAGTTCGACACGCTCACCGGCGTCTATCAGGTCTCCAAGTCCCAGGACGGCCAGGTCACCTGGTCCGAGCGCACGGATGACCTCCCGCATGCGCGCGAGTGGATGACCCGGTTCGATCGGGTGCCACTGGCGACGGGTGATCGACTGGAGCCGAACGCCGACTACTACGTGCAGGTGCGGATGCGCGCGAGTCCCAGACGCACGTTCTCGCTCTGGCCCTTCTTCGGCGCCGACGACAGTGTGGGCCGCGCCGACTTCACCTTCCTCCGATAGTCGATGTACATCCGCCCGACCGACGTTCGGCCCGAGGTCACGAGTCGCCGGCGTCTGCTCGACAGCCCCCGCGTCCTCGGCGCAGTGGCGGTCCTCCTGCTCGCGATCCTCGTCGGCTTGTTCTGGATCGCCAACCGATCCAGCGACATTCCGCCGCAGCTGCTCTCGGACGTCCTGCTGTACTCGCTGCTGGCGGTCGACCTGGCGCTCCTGGCGGCGTTGTCGTTCGTGCTCGTCCGCAATCTGCTCAAGCTATGGATTGAGCAGCGCACCGCTGCGCCATTCGCACGTTTTCGAGGCAAGCTCGTGGTCGCCCTCCTGGCCATGGCCATCGTGCCGGCGGTGCTCGTCTTGATCAGCGGCAGTGAGATCATCCGCAAGAGCGCGGAGCGTTGGTTCAGCGAGCCGGTCGACGAAGTGCTCAGCGCCGGCCAGGAGATTGCGCGGCAGTACTACCGCGACGCCCAGCAGAACACGATGCTGCGGGCGCGGCGACTGGCGCGCGTCTTATCGGCCGATGCGCTGGCCGCCGGCGACGTCGCGGCGCTCACGCCCGTTGTCGAAGAGGAACCGCGCACGATGCAGAACGGGCTCGTCGACGTGTACCGCACGATCGCGGTGCCCGGTGAGCCCTCGGACCTGGCCTACCTCTTCGGCGTTGGCTCAGCGAATCTTCCGCAGGATCACGTGCCGCCGTCCGCCGACCGGCTGGCGGCGAAGGCCGTCGCGTCTGGACACGAGGAGGCGCAGCAGGACGAACTCGACGGCGGGGGGGTCCTGCTCCGCACCGCCGCACCCATCCGCCGGACCGACGGCGGTGTCGCCGGAGCCGTGGTGGTGTCGCAGTTCCTGGGCAATGAGATGCAGGTCCGGGCGTTGCGGGCGACGCAGGCGTACGAGAACTATCAGGGGCTGCGCGTCCTGAAGGGGCCCATCCAGGGCGTGTATCAATCGATCTTCTTGGCTGTCAGCCTGTTGATTCTGATCAGCGCCACCTGGCTCGGTCTGTATCTGGCCAAGCGCATCACACGGCCCGTCCAGATGCTCGCGGAAGGGGCCAGGGCCATCGGCGCGGGACAACTGGATCTCCGTCTCGAGGCGGAGACGGGGGACGAGCTCGGCACGCTGGTGGAGTCGTTCAACATGATGGCGGCCGAGCTCGGCACGAGCCGCGAACGGCTGGAGGAGTCGCGGCGCGCGTTGGAGGTGAAGAATCTCGAGGTCGATACGCGGCGGCGCTACATCGAGACGATTCTCGAACGCGTCGCCACCGGCGTCATCTCGCTCGACGCGGCGGGGCAGGTCTCGACCATCAACGGCGCGGCCGAGCGGCTGCTCGGGCTTGACGCGGCGTCCTTTGGCCGAGCGGCGGAGGTGGTCTTTCAGCGCGAAGATCTGCAGCCGCTCGCGTCGCTCATTGCGACCACCACGCGGCAGCAGGCCTCCGGCGTCGTGCAAGAAGTGACGCTGGCGCGTGACGATCGCGAAGTGCATCTCGCCGTGGCCGCGACGGTGCTCGTGGGCGAGGACGGACGGCACGAAGGCGCGGTGCTCGTGTTCGACGACGTGACGCCGCTGATCCGCGCGCAGCGAGTCGCGGCCTGGCGCGACGTGGCGCGCCGGCTGGCGCACGAAATCAAGAATCCGCTGACGCCCATCCAACTCAGCGCGGAGCGGCTGCGGAAACACTTCGGCGGCGCCCCGCAGCCAACGCGGGCGCTGGTGGGCGAATGCACCGATGCCATCATCACGGAGGTGGAGGCCCTCAAGGGTCTGGTCGACGAGTTCGCGCAGTTCGCCCGGCTGCGCGGTCCACGTCTGCTGCCCACGGACATCAACGAGATCATCACCAGCGCGTTGCAGCTGTACGGCGCGGTGCTGCAGCAGGGGGACGTCCAGGTCGACCGGAATCTTGCGCCGGGGCTGCCGCACGTCCGCGTGGACGCGGAGCAGATGCGCCAGGTGATCATCAATCTGGTGGACAATGCCGTCGAAGTGCTCGGGGGGCCAACGGCCGGTCGGCGGCCCGGCGGCGCGCCCCCCATCATCGTGGTGGCGACGTCGCATGATGCCCGGAACGGCGTCGTCCGCCTGGTCGTGACCGACAACGGACCGGGCGTGTCCGCGGCGGATCGTGACAAACTGTTCATGCCTTACTACTCGACGAAGGGTCGCGGGAGTGGGCTCGGGCTCGCCATCGTGCGCCGGATCATCGTGCAGCACGGCGGCGGCATCGAGGTTGGCGCGGCCCAGCCGTCGGGCACGACCTTCACCATCGAGCTACCGTGTCAGCCATCCTGATCGTCGACGACGAAGCCGGCGTTCGCGCCTCGTTGGGGGGCGTGCTTCGCGACGAAGGCTATTCCGTCGATGTCGTGGACAGCGGCGAAGCGTGCCTTGAACAGGTCGGGCGGCGGGCGTATGACCTGGTGCTGCTCGACATCTGGCTGCCAGGCATCGATGGCCTGGTGACCCTCGAGCGCCTGAAGGACCGTCGCGTCGAGGCCCCGGTCGTCATGATCTCGGGCCATGCCAACATCGAATCGGCCGTCCGCGCGACCAAACTTGGCGCGTTCGACTTCGTCGAGAAGCCGCTTTCGCTCGAAAAGACCGTCCTCGTCGTGCGCAACGCGCTGCGTCAGCGCCAGCTCGAGGTCGAGAACCGGGCGCTGCGCGCGCGCGTCGACCGACGCTACCTGATGGTGGGCGACAGCCACGTGATGTTGCGCCTCCGCGAGCAGATCGGCATGGCGGCGCCGACGAATGGCCGCGTGCTGATTTCCGGCGAGAACGGGACGGGCAAGGAACTCGTGGCGCGGCACGTCCACGGGCTCAGCCACCGCCGGTCGGGACCGTTCATCGAGGTGAACTGCGCCGCCTTGCCGGAAGACCTGATCGAGTCCGAGCTGTTCGGTCACGTGAAGGGGGCGTTCACCGGCGCGGTCGGCGATCGGCGAGGCAAGTTCGATCTCGCCAACGGCGGCACGCTGTTTCTTGACGAAGTCGGCGACATGAGCCTGAAGATGCAGGCCAAGGTGCTCCGCGCGCTCCAGGAACAGGTCATCGAGCCTGTAGGCGGGCAGGGCAGCGTGCGAGTCGACGTGCGCGTGCTCGCCGCGACGAACAAGGATCTCACCGAGGAAATCCGGCAGGGCCGCTTCCGCGAGGATCTCTTCTTCAGACTCAACGTCATTCCGGTGCACGTGCCGCCCTTGCGCGAGCGGGGCGATGACGTCCTCCATCTGGCCTCGCACTTCATCGCCGAGTTCTCGCAGGAGTACGGCCGACGCCTCAAGACGCTCTCAGACGAAGCCGTCGAGCTGTTGCGCCGGTGTCGCTGGCCGGGCAACGTCCGCGAACTCCGCAACGTCATCGAGCGGCTCATCATCATGGTGCCCGGGCACGTGATCGATGCGACCGACCTGTCGTTCCTGGCCGCGCCCGTTGGCGCGCCGCCCGCCGCAGTCGTGCCGATGGTGGTGCAGCCGTTGTTCGACGCGCGCGATGCGTGGGAGCGCACGTACATCCTCGAGGCGCTTTCCACCTACGGCGGCAACATCTCCAAGACCGCGGAAGGGCTGGGGCTCGAGCGGAGCAATCTCTACAAGAAGATGCGCGGGCTCGGGATCGGACCGCGCGAGTAGCGCGTCACCGCACGCCGGACTGCTGCAGGAGCTGGACTTCCAGCAGCCGGTCGGCCCGGAAGTTCGGCAACTGGATCGAGGCCGCGCCGGCGGCGGCCAGCGCCTCGGCCGGAACGAGACCGATGACTTCACTCTCGAGCACGGCCACGCCGTAGCGGGCGGCAGCGTCGCGCACGGACGCAAACGCCTGGGCGATCGACGTCTCGCGGAAGTTCGTGAGATTCATGGACACCTGCACGATGCCGCGTTCGGCCAGGGGCAGGCCCAGCGCCTTCACGAAGGGCAGCCCTCCGGAGCTCTGACGAACGGCGGCTGCTACCGCGCGGGCCACGTCCAGCCGATCGGTCGCGAGGTTCACGTTGAAGGCGATGAGAACCGGCCGGGCGCCGACGATGGTGGCTCCGGCCGACGGATGAGGGATCGTCGGGCCAAAGTCCGGTATCCATGCAGGCTGCTGCAGCTTCGCGGTCAGGCCTTCGAATCCCCCTCGCCGCACCTGCTCGAGGGCGAGCCGATGGGGCGCTGACGCGGCGGCCTCATAGAGAAAGATCGGGAGATCGTGCCGCGCGGCCAGTTCGGCTCCCACTTCGCGCGCGATCCGCACGCACTCGTTGATCGACGTCTCACCCAGCGGCACGAACGGCACGACGTCGACGGCGCCCATCCGCGGGTGCACGCCGGTGTGCGTTCGCATGTCGATCGATCGAAGCGCCACGTCGACGAGCGCGTGGACGGCCGCGCGCACCGCGGCTTCCTGTCCAGCGAAGGTGAAGACCGACCGATTGTGGTCGGCGTCGGACGTCTGATCCAGCAACGCCGCGCCTGTCGCGGCGATGGCTTCTGCGCACGCGCGGATCACCTCGGGCCGGCGGCCTTCACTCACGTTTGGAACGCACTCGATCAGCGGCATGTCTGGACACTGTAGTGCAGGCGCGGGGCTTGCAATGCAGGCCTGGGACTCGGGCTCAAAGAGACGGACGAACGGCCCGATCCATGGTTCGAGGTCTTGGGCGTCAGCCGCAGCGCCCCAGTCGCCTCTTGTACCGCTGCCCGGCGACCGATATAATCCGCGAGGCATCGTGGATGGCGGACTCTAAGCGCATCGATCCTCAGGTGGCCGGCCCGGAAGCGCGGGACAGCCGGGCGGAAGCGCTGCTCGTCGAAGGTCTGGATCGGTATTTCCAAGGTCGGTACGACGACGCCATTCACCTGTGGACCCGCGTCCTCTTCCTCGATCGGACTCACGCTCGAGCACGTGCCTACATCGATCGCGCGCGAACGGCCCTGGCTGAGCGCCAGCGGCGCGCCGACGAAATGCTGCACACGACTGATGACCTCGTGGCCCGCGGCGAAGTGGCCGAGGCCCGGCGTCAACTCACTCAAGCGGTGGCCATGGCCGGCGAAGACGAGCGCGTCGCCGCCCTGCGTACGAGGCTCGACCGGCTGGAACGTGCCACGGTCGGCGTTGGGCGCGCGGGCGCCAGGCCGGCCGCCGTCGTCGACGTCCTGCCCGTTGGGCGATGGAAACGACGCGTGGCGGCAGTGGCAGCCCTGCTGGCAGCCGGGGCGGTCGGCGGGCTCCTCGTGATGCTGGTGATGAGTCCGGCGTTGCACGAGTGGCTGCGCGCGCGCTCGGGAACTCCGCTTGCGGTTCCCGCTGCCGCCCAATTGCCGCTGCCCGTGTTGTCGCCCGGCGACGTGGCGATGGTCCGCGCACGGACGCTTTACGCGCGTGGCCGTCTCGCCGAGGCCCTGGCCGCGCTCGATCGGATCGATGCGAACGGGTCGTCGCGGGCAGACGCCGATCAGTTGCGCACGGAGATCCAGACCCTCCTGCTGGGCTCGCGCTCCCGTCCCCAGTCGACCTCCACGCCTCGTTCCACGGCGGTGCGACCATGAAATGTCCGAAGTGCCACTATCTCAGCTTCGATCCGGAGCCACGATGCCGCAATTGCGGCTACACGCTTGAACTCGGCGACGCGGACCTGGCCATCAAACCCGCTGATGAACCCGTGGAGGGAGCACTCGCCGATCTGACGTTGCGTGCGCCGGTCACTTCGACGTTACACGCAGCGCCCGAGAGTTCGCTGTCGCTGGTGGCCGACGACGAACCGGCTGCCGCCGACGTCACCGACGCGCCGGTCGCGCAGTCGCGCCGGCGGCGCCGCAGCCCGGCCGCACGTGGTCCGTTCGACGCGAAGGATCTGGCCCTTGAAGCTGCGCGGGATCTGGACGCGGTGTCCCTCGTCGAGGAGTCTTCCATCCTGTCGCCGGAGGCGGCTGAACCGGCGCTGCCGATGCCATCGAAGCCTCCTCGGGTCGACGAGCGTCCGGCCGCGGCTGCCCGACCCCGTCCGCCTGTCGCGCCCGTCACGACCGAGTTGCCACTCTTCGTCAAGACGATGGCGACGCCCGATGTGGACGATGTCGACGCTCCAACGCACGATCGAGACGCGCTCGCGGCGGCACTGATGAAGGTCGACGCCACGCCGCCTGTCGCGACGCCGCGAATTGACATGCCGCTGCGTCCGCGCGCGAGCGCCGAGGTGACCCCTCGCAAGCTGGGACCGCTCGATCACGACCTGCTCGAGGACCTGGCGCGGCTGGAAGACGCCGAACGCCGCGAAGCCCGCGGCGATGCGGGTGACCGCGTTGGCGCGGTGAGCCGCCTTGGCGCGGCGGTGATCGATGGCGTCTTGCTGAGCGCGCTCTCGGCGGCGGTGGTGTGGACGACGCTGCGGTGGTGCGGCCTGCCACTGGCGGATGTCCAGGTCCTGCCGATTGCGCCCACGCTGGCATTCCTCCTCGTCGTGGGATTGGGCTATCTGCTGCTGTTTACCGCGGCTGGGGGGCAGACCATCGGCAAGATGCTCTGCCGTATCCGGGTCGTCGACGAAGCCGACGATGTCCTGCCGCTGCGCCAGGCGATCTACCGCGAGGTGGTGGCCCTGCCCTCGGTGCTGGCGTTGGGTCTCGGGTTCTTTCCGGCGCTCGTGGGCGAGGAACGGGCACTGCACGATCGACTGGCGCACACGAAAGTCGTTCGGGCATGAAACGTCTGGCCGTGGCGATCGCCACGAGCGGTGGCGCCGGTTTTTTTCCGTTCGCGCCTGGCACCGTCGGATCCGCGGTGGGTGTCGGCATCTACATGCTGACGCGACACTGGTCGCCCGTGTCGCAGGTGGCGCTCCTGGCTGGCATCACGCTCGTGGGGACCTGGGCGTCACACCTCGCGGCGCAGTACTTCGACAAGGAAGACCCGGGGTACGTCGTCATCGACGAGGTCGCGGGCCAGTTGGTGACCCTGCTCCTGCTCAACGTCGGCTTCGCCGGCGCCATCGTGGGTTTCCTGCTCTTTCGCGTGTTCGACATCATCAAACCGTGGCCTGCGCGCAGGTTTGAGGACCTGCCTGGCGGCATCGGCATCATGGCCGACGATCTGATGGCGGGCGTATACGGCTGGATTGTCATGCGCGGGCTGCTGTTCGCGCTGCACGCCTGGCGATGATCCACGCGCTGCAGACAGCGGAAATCATTGCCGTCGGCAGCGAGCTGCTGACACCGCACCGCATCGACACGAACTCGCTCTTCCTCACGGGGCGACTCAACGACGTCGGTATCGTCGTGCGCGGCAAGTCCGTCGTCGGCGACAACCGCGACGATCTGGCGGCGCGCCTGCGTGACGCCCTGAGCCGCGTCGACCTTGTGATCACCACCGGGGGCCTCGGGCCGACAGACGACGACCTGACGCGCGACGTCGTCGCGGAAGTACTCGACCGGCCCATGGCGGTGAACAGCGAGATCGTCGAGGCGATTGAGGCACGATTCGCGCGACGCGGGTTGCGGATGCCAGCCATCAACCGCCGCCAGGGGAACGTGCCGCAGGGTGCGACCGTGCTGGCCAACGTGAACGGGACCGCGCCGGGGCTGATGTTGGAGGCAGGGGACAGACTCGTCGTTCTGCTGCCCGGACCTCCTCGAGAGATGCAGCCGATGTTCGACGCGTCGATCGCGCCGATCCTCGAAGCGCGTACCGGCGGGAGCCGGTTGCACCGGCGCGTCTTGAAAGTCAACGGACGATCCGAGTCGCAAGTCGAAGAGGTCGCCAACCCCATCTACACGCGGCTCGGCAACGAGCACGTGCGGGTCCAGACGACCATCCTCGCCACTCCGGGACAGATCGAACTGCACCTGGAGTCGGCCGGGCGCGATCACGAAGCGATTGCCCGCGTGCTCGACGACGGAATCGCGGAGCTCGCGGCCGCGCTGGGCGATCCGGTGTTCAGCGTCGACGGCCGCACGATGGAAGCCGTGGTGGGTGA
>JBDTNQ010000143.1:0-8955 GCA_039933635.1 Acidobacteriota bacterium | reverse complement strand
ATCTCGCGGAGACCCGGTCCCGTGGTCATTGATTCAGCCGGGATCGCCGGTAGCCGTAGGCCATGTAGATGACGATGCCGATCGCCAGCCACCAGAAGAATCGGGTCCAGGCCTGGTGCGGCAGCCCCACCATGACGAACAGGCAGGCCGCCATGCCGAGCGGAGCGACCATCCAGACCATGGGGACGCGGAACGGGCGCGGGCGGTCCGGTTCGCGCCAGCGCAGGACCAGCACCCCGCCGCATACCAGCACGAACGCGAACAGGGTGCCGATATTGGTCAGGTCGTACGTTTCCGCCGCGTCGCCGAAGGCGGCGCCAATCGCCACCACGACCCCCGTGATCGTCGTCGTCACTGCGGGGATGCGGGTCCTGGGATTCACCCGCGCGGCCCAGCGCGGGAGCAGCCCGTCGCGAGCCATGGCGAAGAAGATTCGCGGCTGACCGTACTGGAACACCAGCAGGACCGCGGTCATGGAGATGGCGGCACCGAGGGCGACAATCCAGCCGGCGCCCGTGTAGCCGATTGCCGTGAGGGCGTACGAGAGCGGATCGGCGACGCCGAGATCCTTGGCCGGCACGAGCCCGGTCAGCACCGCACCGACGATCACGTAGATGGTGGTACAGATGGCCAGCCCACCGAGGATGCCAATCGGCAGGTTGCGCTGAGGATCCCGCGTTTCCTCGGCCGCCGTCGAGATGGCGTCAAAACCGATGTACGCGAAGAACACGATCGCCGCGCCCTGATGGATGCCCGTGAAGCCATTGGGCGCGAACGGTGTGTAGTTCGCCGGATTGAGGTGCAGCAGCCCCACGCCGACGAAGAGCAGAAGGGCCAGCATCTTGATGCCGACCATCACGGCGTTGGCGCGCGCGCTCTCGCGTGCGCCGCGCAGCAGCAACCACGTCACCAGCACGATGATGCCGAACGCCGGGAGATTGACGAGCACGGGCACACCGGCCAGCCGCGGCGCGGTATCGAGCAGCGCGTGGGTCGCCGGATCGGAGCTCAGGAGGGCCGTGCGGTAGCCCGTCGAGAGCCAATCGGGCAGCGTGAGGCCGATGCCACGCAGCAACGTCTTGGTGTAGTCGCCCCAGGAGATCGCGACGGCGACGTTGCCGACGGCGTACTCGAGGATGAGATCCCAGCCGATGATCCACGCCACGATCTCCCCCAGCGTGGCGTAGGAATAGGCGTAGGCGCTGCCCGCCTGCGGAATCATCGACGCGAGTTCCGCGTAGCACAAGGCCGCAAGCGCGCACGCGCCGCCGAGCAGCAGGAAGGAGATCACGAGCGCCGGCCCCGCGCCGTAGCGCACGACCTCCCCATTCGGCAGCACCTGCCCCGCGGCAGCGGTGCCGATCGCCCCGAAGATTCCGGCGCCAATCACGGCGCCAATGGCCAGCATGACGAGATCGCCCGCGCCGAGCACGCGCGTGAGCGACTCGGCGCCCCCCTCCGTATCCGCGACGAGCGCCTCGATGGGCTTGCGCCGGAAGAGCCTCACCGCGCCAGCACCAGCGGCCGGAGCGGCACGTCGAGACGCCATACGGTCTCGTTCGACGCGAGGACGAGCCCCCCTTCGGGATCGAAGGCCAGCCCGATCACCATCGGCGTGGTGAACAACTGTTCCGGCGAAGGCGTGGTGGCGCTGACGTCGAGGCGATAGATCGCGGACGCGCCGGCCAGTGCATCGGCCACGTAGAGGTATCCGTCCGAGTCGAAGGCGAGCCCTTGCGGCCGTCCGAAACCGTCGCACACCACGTCCACCAGCCGGTCGGGCGTGACGCGATAGATCGGATCGTGCGAGGCCAGCGTCGGCGCCGCAATGTAGAGGCAGTCGTCAGGCCCGATCGCGAGGTGAAACGCCGCCACGCTCGAAGGCAGCGTCGCAAATGTCTCGACGTGACGATCGCGGGACACCTTGAAGATCGTGCCCGATCGATCCCCGACATACAGCGTGCCGTCGCGACCAAACGCCAGGCCTGTGGCGACGCCGAGATCGCTCGCGTAGACTTCCGTCTGATCGTCCGCGGTGAGCCGGTACACCTGCCCTTCGAACCGGCTCGACACGTACAACGCGCCGTCGGGGCCCAGTGCGATCGAGGTGGGATTCGGCAACTCGACCGGAACAGGATCGCGCACGCCATCCTGGCGCAGGCGGTAGATCGGCACCGGTACCTTCACGCCGCGCGAGCCGCTGTGGGTCAGATACAGCCGACCCAATCCATCGAACGCGGGGTTGTCGACCTGATGCACGCCGGTGGCAATCGAGCGCGCCACTTGCAGCTGGCCGACGAGGCGCGCGGACGGCCCGACCGTGATGTCCGTCAGTCCGCCAGCGGCCTCGGGTGGCACCGCGATGTGCAGGTGTCGAGACGATGACGAGAGCACGCGCGCCGGTGTGGCGCCGACCAGCACGAGCGGCGGCCCGTTGGCGTCGACTGGCAAACCGTCGACGTCAATGCGCAGACGTCCCCCGGGAACGGCCCACTGCGCCCCCCTACCCCCGTGGCCTTCCTTCGGTCCGCCCTCAGCCGTCGTCATCCAGCTCGACGTTCCAATAGACGTAGTCGCGCCAACTGTCAGGCGCGTCGCGTAGTCCGAAGGTGATGCGGATCGCCGGCGCCTTGTCGGGCCGTCGCGGGAAACGCGTCAGCCGCATGCCCGCCTGATCTGGCGTACGGCCCCCTTTTTTGCGATTGCAGCTGATGCAGCAGGTGACGATGTTTTCCCAGTCCTTGCGGCCGCCCTGGGCGACCGGCGTGACGTGATCGAACGTCAACTCGCTCGTGGGAAACCCCACGCCGCAGTACTGGCAACTGTGGTTATCGCGAGCGTAGATGTTCGCGCGTGAAAACGGAACGTACTCCATCACGCGCCGCACGCGGATGCGCCGCAGGAGGCGGATCACCGACGGGAGTTTGATACTGAACGTGACCGAACGGATCTCGCGGTCGTAGACCGCAACGATCTCGACCTTGCCCTGCGCCCACAGGGTGATGGCTTTTTGCCAATGCACCACCCGCAGCGGCTCGTAGGTCGCGTTCAGGAGCAGCGTCTGTTCCATGACCCCGCGCCATTTTCACTGGAATTTTCGAACGATGTCAAGAAACACGCATGGTAAGCTGCCTGCGCTCAGTGAGTTACGCCGACGAAACGTTCATGATGTCGCCGGACTCTCCGGGCCGAAGCCGCTGATGCGTCCTGGCCTCTCTCTCGTCATCGTCGGGCTGATCTCAACGTTGGGGACGGGATGTGCGTCCGCACCGACGGTTCTGGGGGGGCCGGCGCCGTTTCCCGGCGCGCCGCGTGGCCCGATCGAAGCCGTGTCTCCCGGCGCCGCGGCGCTGGCGAGCGACGTGCTGGCGACGGCGCTGGCGCAGCGCGGCGCGCCGTATCGCCTGGGCGGGAGCGAACCGCAGGGCGGGTTCGATTGCAGCGGTCTCGTGCAATACGCTTTCGCCCGCCACCAGGTGAGTCTGCCGCGCACGGTGGCCCAGCAGTACCGGACGGGCCAGGCCGTGAAACGCAATGAAGTCCAACGCGGCGACCTCGTGTTCTTCGGCCCCGCCGGCCGTTCACCCACCCACGTCGGCATCGTCATCGACGCCGGGACGTTCGTCCACGCCCCCGACAGCGGTGCCGTCGTGCGCGTCGAACGTCTGGACGCGGATTACTGGAAGAGACGATTCAGTGGAGCGAAGCGCGTGATCTAGGAGTTCAAGGTTCCACGTGGCTAGGGAGCCGCCGGGAACGGCTCGGGCAACGGTATGGGATCGGATGGAAGGGTCAGGGGGCTCTCGTCGAGCCGGGGGGGCGGCGGAGGCGACACGTCGCCCATGCGGCGCAGGATGATCTGCTGACGCCGCAGCAGCCGCGCGTTGGGTTTGCGCGGGGTGTAGATGCGGGGGTTGATAATGGCGCCGGCGAGCAGCGCAGCCTGCTCGGCCGAGAGATCCGATGCCGGACGTCCGAAGTAGGTGCGCGCCGCGCCATCCGCACCCCAGATGCCATCGCCCCACTCGATCAGATTCAGATAGAGCTCGAGAATGCGCGCCTTGGACAGCTCGGCCTCGAGCCGGCGCGTGATCATGAGCTCGACGACCTTGCGGTACGGATTGCGTGTTTCCGAAAGATAGAGATTCTTCGCCAGTTGCTGGGTGATCGTCGAGCCACCGCGCAGGACGCCGCCACGCGTCCACTTCGTTTCAATTGACGCGCGCAGCTCCTCGAAATCCACGCCTTCGTGATCCCAAAACGCGGCGTCCTCGGCGACGAGCACGGCACGCTTCAGTAAGGGAGAGATACGGGTGTACGGCATCCACCGCTGGACGGCGTGCGCGGGCCTGCCTGCGCGCCGCGCTTCGTCGGCACGAATGCGCATGAAGGCGGTGCTGGTCGGATTCTGCTGACGCAATACGCGCACGTCCGGCAGCGTCAGCCACGAATAGCTGAGGCACGCGAACGCTGCCACGACGATGGCGAAGAACCCACGATTCACCCAGTGCATCGTCGAACGCTTCGCGGGCACGAGGCGCTACCCGCCTACGACGATGCGGATGCGGTCGCCGACGCGGGGCGGTGTGGCGGGCCCGCGGCCATTCATGATCGCCAGGGTCGACGGTTTGACCCGAGACCCGCCCGCCGTTCGCGCAATCGACTCCCAGGTATCACCGTTCCGCACGACGTAGAAGTCTACGCGGTCCGGGTGGATGGCTTCCGCTTCGGCGCGGCTCAGCGTGCGAAATGTTCGAATCGCCGACGTGAACGCGGACGTCGCGCCACTGAACTCCCCGCTCGGCGCGAGACCGGCAATCACGTAGGTCTGCGAGCCGGCCCTTACGTGCGCGGCCATGATGCGGAGGCGCGTGCCCTGCGAGACGCCCTCGTAGGTCCCGACGTAGGCCTCGAGCCCATTGATAGATGTCCGATCCCCGGAAATTTCCGTCCAGCCCGCCTTGGACATCTGCTCGGGTCCCACCTGTTGGACCGGAGCGGTGCTGTCGACCAGCTGCAGGAGCATCGCCACGTTGCCGGTCTCACTCTGGCGCGCGGTGACCTGCGATTCAGAGTTGACGACGTCCCACCCTTCCGGAAACTTCACCGCGAAGCGGAGCACGGGATGCAGGAACTCGTTGTTCCGGACCAGCCCCTTCTCCGGGCTATCACCGAAGATGACGCCGTCGAGGTGACGCTCGAACTCGGGGGCGTTCGTGTTGCGCGCGCCGGCGGGGGCTTTGGCAACGACGTCCTGCACCCGGGCGACGCGGTCGGCGGCGGGAGGATGCGTCAGAGCCCAGTTGGGTACACCGCGCCGCGATCCGCCCGCCTCGTCGAGCCGGGCCAGTGTGTTGAGCATGTTCGGGACGCCTCTCGGGTCCCATCCAACGCCGGACTCGTAGCCCACACCAAGTCGGTCCGCCTCCAGCTCGGCCTCCCGGCCGTATTTGAGTAAAAGCACCTGGAGCCCCGCGCCAGCGACGCCCTGCAGCGGCTGCGTGCTGGGGGCGAAGATGCCGGCGGCGGCAAGCCCCAGTCCGGCGCCGAGCTGCTTCGAGTAGGCCTCGGCGGAATGGCGCGCGTCGACGTGGCCGATCTCGTGCCCAATGACACCGGCCAGTTCGGCTTCGTTCTGGAGGAACGGCAGAATGCCCCGCGTGATGTAGATGAACCCGCCGGGCAACGCGAATGCGTTGACGGCGGGTTCGTCGACGACGGTGAAGGTCCACGGCAGATCGGGCCGATGGGACTGCTGGACGAGCTTCATGCCGACGCTCGAGACGTATCGCTGCAGTTCGGCGTCGTTGTACACGCCCATCTGCTTGCGGATCTCCGCGTCAGACTCGCGCCCGGCCTGCACCTCCTGCTGCTCGGACATGAGAATCAGCTGGCGGCGGCCCGTCGCCGGGTTTGTCGCACATCCCAACCCGACGAGGGTCACGAGCAGCAGCGGCAGTGCCTTCACGTGTTACTCCTTGATTGCCTGACCGAGAGCCTCTGACGCCCTGGTCACGTTCTCCATCGTCGCGCCCGAGCCCATGAGGCCGATCCGAAACACTTTGCCGGCGAGCGGACCGAGCCCGGCGCCGATCTCGATCTGGTGCTTCTCGAGCAGCGAGCGTCGCACGCTGGCGTCGTTGACGCCCTCGGGCACCTTGACGGTGTTGAGGCTCCACAGCCGATCGGCCGGCGGAGGAAGCAGCGAGAGGCCCTGACGGTCGAGTGCTGCAACGAATGCGCCATGGACGGCTTCGTGCCGTTTCCAGCGTGCGGCAAGCCCTTCGTCCTCCACCTCAGCCAGCGCTTCGTTGAGTACGTAGACCATGGGTGCGGAAATGGTGTGGTGGTACTTACGGCGAACCCAGAAATCCAGGAGCAGGCCCAGATCCAGATAGAAACTCCGGCACGCCACTTTCCGCGCAACGGCGCGCGGTGAAAACACGACTGGCGACATGCCCGACGGGGCGCCCAGCCCCTTCTGAGAGCACGAGTAGCAGGCGTCGATGTCCCATGCCTCGATCTCGAGGGGCAGCGCGCCGAGGGATGTGACGGCGTCGACCAGGATCAGCGCGTCGTGCCGCCGGGCGAGAAGGGCGATCTCCGGCAACGGATTACGCACGCCGGTCGATGTCTCGGCGTGGACGACGGCGACGAGGTCGTACTTGGCCGTGCGGAGCGCTGCTTCGACACGCGCCGGGTCGATGGCTCGTCCCCATTCACCCTCGACACGATCGACCTCCGCGCCGTACCGGGCGAGCAGCGATGCCAGCCGGTCACCGAAGTATCCGTTGACGACGACCAGCGCGCGCTTACCGGGCTCGGTGAGGTTGGCCACCACGGCCTCCATACCGGCGGAGCCGGTGCCGGAGATGGCCAGCGTGTCGCTGTCGGCCGAGGCCTTGAAGACCCGGCGGAGCCGCGCCCGGGTGTCGTCCAGGAGCGCCAGCATGTCGGGGTCGAGGTGCGAGCGCTGGGCTGCGGTAAGTGCCGCCATTACGCGGGCGGAAACAGGAGACGGGCCGGGGCCGAGCAGCAGCCGCGGCTGGATGGGAAGCGTCATTGGTCCTCGTTGTCGAAATCACCGGCCGGAGTTGGCCCGGCGCCGGACTGATTCTGTACCGGTTCTGCCGGTTCAACGAAATTCCAGTCCCGCGGGCCGGGCTGCGGGGAAATGACGACGCCAACACGACAGATTTCGTAGGCGGGCGGACGTCCGACGGACATGGAGTCATCTCAACCGGGCCTGGTTGGGTGGCAGAAGTCTGCCTGAGACCGCCAATGTCGCGTGCTGGCCGGCGCCGAACCACAAATGTGAATTCGGCTTTCAATTTCGGTACTTTTCGTGTACTAATGAGTCCCCCAATAGGGGCTTTCAGGGCGCCAAGTGTCGCAAGAATACCAATACTGTGACCCTTCAGACGGATCTGTGATCTTGATGTCGGAATCGTCAAGGTTCGACCGTGAGCAGAAGAGTGTAAGTCCAGTATCTGGCGTGATTTGGCGTGAACTATCGACCCTGTCGCTGGTACGGTACGTGCCTTACGGATATGGTTGTCACTGACGATTTTCGTTAGTCACAGCCTGAGGTCGACTTATGTTGCTCTCCATGGCTCCCCCGTCGCGTTTTCGGCTGTTCGGGCTTATCGGTCTGGGTGTGGCGGTTCTGTTGGTGGCCCAACCGGCTTCTGCGCAGTATCGAGCCCGGCTGAGTCGCGGTCTCGAGTCGCGAATTGCGGATGGCGCGAGTAGCGTCACGGTTGTCGTCACGGCTCCTCAAGCCGAGGTTGAGCGGCTCGCGAGCACGTACGGGCTGCGAGTGTCGAAGCGCCTGGACCAAGGCGCGGTCCTTTCTGGTAGTTCGACTCAAATCAACCGAGCGGCGGGCGACTCGAACGTCGGAGCGCTGGCGGAAGACGACCTCGTGATTTCGACGATGGCTGTCACGACGCAGTCGACTGGCGCGAGCCTGCTGTGGGCGGGCAACGGTGGGAAGCACTTCGACGGTCTTACCGGTCAGGGCATTGGTGTGGCGGTGATTGACTCGGGCATTGCGCCGCATCCGGACGTGGCGAATCGTCTGGCGCTCTCGTTGGATTTCACAAATGAGGAAGGCGTGGCGGACGGTTTCGGCCACGGCACGCACCTGGCGGGGATTATTTCCGGCAGTGGTCGTGGCAGCCAGTCGGGGGACGGCACCGCGTATGTCGGGATGGCTCCGGGTGCGTCGCTGCTCAGCCTTCGTGTGCTGGGTTCGGACGGCACGGGTTACGTCTCGGACGTGATTCAGGCGATCGAGTGGGCGGTGAAGAACAAGGACCGCTACAAGATTCGCATTCTCAATCTCTCGCTCGGGCATGCGACGACGGACCGGTATCAGGATGATCCGCTGGCGCAGGCGGTTGAGCGCGCCGTGAGGTCGGGCCTGGTGGTTGTCGCCTCGGCGGGCAATCTTGGCAAGACGGCGGACGGCACGCCGGTCATTGGCGCCATTGTGTCGCCGGGCTATACGCCGGGTGCGTTGACGGTAGGCGCGTTGAACACGAAGGGCACTGTGGCGCGGTCCGACGACGGTGTGGCGACCTACAGCTCGCGTGGTCCGGTCGGCGATCCGGACGACTCGTCGACGTGGGAAATCAAGCCGGATCTCGTGGCGCCGGGGAATGCCATCACCTCCACGGGCCAGCCTGGCACGTTACTGTGGGACAACTTTCCTGAGCGGCACGTCACGGGTGCGAGCGGCGGGAACTATCTGACGCTCTCGGGCGCCAGCATGTCGACGGCGGTGGTTTCTGGCGCCGTCGCGCAACTGCTGCAGCTCCAGCCGAAGCTGACGCCGGGCGAAGTGAAGTTCGCGTTGCAGTTCACGGCGGAGCGTCTCAGCGGCTTCGGCATCATCGAGCAAGGCGCCGGGAGTCTGAACGTGCCGTTGGCGGCGGCATTGGTGAAGGCGCG
>JBDTNQ010000142.1:0-9190 GCA_039933635.1 Acidobacteriota bacterium | reverse complement strand
TATGAATCGACTGCTTGGACACCTCGTGTGGGCCGCCGTCGCCGTGCTTGCGGCGTATGCGTTGGGCGCGGTGGCGCTGACGCGCGGCGAGGCCATCAACAGCCTCTGGCTTGTCGTCGCGGCCGTGGGCACGTACCTCATCGGTTTCCGCTTCTACGCGAAGTGGATTGCCGCGAAGGTGATGGCGCTGGATGACGCGCGCGCGACGCCGGCGGAACGGCTGCGCGATGGTCACGATTTCGAGCCGACGAACAAGTGGATCGTCTTCGGTCATCACTTCGCCGCCATCGCCGGCCCTGGCCCACTCGTCGGCCCCACGCTCGCGGCGCAGTTCGGCTACCTGCCCGGCACGCTCTGGATCATCATCGGCGCGGTGTTTGCCGGATGCGTGCAGGACTTCGTGATCCTGTTCGCGTCCATGCGGCGCGATGGCAAGTCGCTCGGTCAGATGGCGAAGGAAGAGATCGGCGCGCTCGGCGGATTCACCGCGCTCGTGACGGTGCTGCTGATCATGACGATCCTCCTGGCCGTCATCGGCCTGGTCGTCGTCAACGCGCTACGCGACAGTCCCTGGGGCACGTTCACGATCGCGGCGACCATGCCCATCGCGGTGTTCATGGGGCTGTATCTGCGCTACTGGCGTCCCGGGAAGGTGCTCGAGGCGTCCGCCATCGGCTTCGTGCTGCTGATTGCCAGCATCTTCGGCGGACAGGCCGTCGCTCAATCACCCTCGGTGGCGCCATGGTTCACGTTCGGGGGCATGACGCTCGCGCTGATGGTGATCGCCTACGGGTTCCTGGCCAGCGCGTTACCGGTGTGGCTGCTGCTGGCGCCGCGCGACTACCTCAGCACGTTCGTGAAGCTGGGCGTGGTGTTGCTGCTGGGCGTGGGCATCCTGTTCGTGCACCCGACGCTGCAGATGCCGGCGCTCACGCAGTTCGTGAATGGCGCCGGGCCGGTGTTTCGAGGGCGCATCTTTCCGTTTGCGTTCATCACGATCGCCTGCGGCGCGGTGTCCGGGTTTCACGCGCTGATCTCGTCGGGCACGACGCCAAAACTGATCGCGCGTGAGTGGCACGCATGGCCCATCGGCTACGGCGGCATGCTGCTCGAGAGCTTCGTCGCCATCATGGCGATGGTCGCCGCGTGCGTGATGGAGCCGGGCGTCTACTTCGCCGTGAACGCGCCGGCCGGTGTGGTCGGCGCCGCGCCGGCCGCGGCGGTCGCGACGATTTCTTCATGGGGCTTCCCGGTCTCGGTCGATCAGATGGCGATGCTCGCGCGGCAGGTCGGCGAGCAGACGCTGTTCGCACGCACGGGCGGAGCGCCGTCGCTGGCGCTGGGCATGGCGCACATCTTTTCGTCGAGCATCGGTGGCACGGCGCTCATCAGCTTCTGGTACCACTTCGCGATCATGTTCGAAGCGCTGTTCATCCTGACCATCATCGACGCCGGCACGCGCGTGGGCCGGTTCATGCTGCAGGATCTGCTCGGACACATCTATCGTCCACTCGGCCGTACCGGCTGGATGCCGGGCGTCATCATCACGAGCGCGTTGATCGTGGCGGCGTGGGGCTACTTCCTCATTCAGGGCGTGCGCGATCCGCTCGGCGGCATCAACTCCCTCTGGCCGCTCTTCGGCATCGCCAATCAACTTCTGGCCGCGATTGCCCTGTGCGTCGCCACGACGATTCTGGTGCGCATGCACGGCACGCGCTACATGTGGATCACGTGCGTGCCCTTGCTCTGGCTGCTGGCCGTGACGCTGACCGCGTCCTACCAGAAGATTTTCTCGCCGCTGCCCGAGCTCGGCTTCCTCGCACAGGCCGCGCAGCTGCGCGCCGCGCTGGATGCCGGCACGATTGCCGCCGCCCGCATCGGCGCCACGAACGTGCTGATCTTCAACGCGCGCCTCGATGCCGCCGTGTGTGGCATCTTCGCGATCCTAGTCATCACGATCGTCGTGGATTCCGTCCGCACCTGGGCCGGCGTGTTGCGCGGCACGATGTCACGAACGACGACGGAGTCGCCGTTCGTCGCGACGCGGTTGAATGCGGAGGAACTGTGAAGACAGCCGTCATCTCATCACTGCGGCGAGGAGCGAGGCTTTTTGTCGCCTTGCTGGGTGAATTGTCCGATCAAAGCGCCTATGCGCGGCATCTGGCCGTGCACGGCCGGCCGCATTCGGCCGCCGAATGGCGACGCTTCAGCGACGCAAAATTGAAAGCGAAGTTCGGCCAGCCGAAGTGCTGTTGAGGTGATAGGCTGGCAGCCCGTTTTCGGCCTCTTCTTTTCGCAAAGGACGCCAGCCGTGGATACGACTCCCTACCCTCAGGACCACCATCCAACAACCGTCGAGACCGTGTCGCCACAAGCGAACAATGACGTCGCGGGCGGCAACATCGACAAGGTTCGCGACATTCTCTTTGGTGGTCAGATGCGGGACTACGAGCGGCGCTTCGCGCGGCTCGAGGAACGGCTGATGCAGGAGACGTCGGAACTGCGCGACGAGGTCCGCCGCCGATTGAGCGCGCTCGAACAGTTCGTCAAGCAGGAGTCCGAATCGCTCGACGACCGCATTCGTGTCGAGCACGATGCGCGCGCCGACGCGACGAGGGACCTGGCCGAAGACGCGCGGAACACCGCCAAGGCGTTCGAGAAGAAGACCGGACAACTCGAGGACACGGTCAGCCGCGTTCAGCGGGAACTGCGGCAGCAGATTCTCGATCTCCAGCAGAACCTGTCGGATGACATGCGCCAGAAGATCGAAGACGTCGTCGGGCGTCTCAATCGTGCGGCAGCGGATCTGCGCAACGACAAGGCCGACCGCACCACGCTCGCCGCGCTGCTGACCGAGATGGCGATGCGGTTGACGAACGACCTGTCGATTCCGGGACTCGAGAAGGAACGGCATGGGTGATCCCTCCGTCCTGCGGGGGGACGAGGGAGCGTACCGGGGCGGCGAAGACGACGACGCCGCCGAACTGGCGTCGCTGCGGACGCTGCTCGTCGGTCCGGAACAGCGTCATCTCGCCGCGCTTCAGACGCGCCTCGACGATGCCAGGGCGCGCGCCGAGGATCTCGGAGAGGTCCTGCCGCAGGTGCTCCTGCAGCACGCACAGGATCCGCATTTCACTCGAGCCCTGACGCCGCCGATCGAAAAGGCCATCACGGCCTCGGTCCAGCGCAATCCAAAACCGCTCGCGGACGCGCTGTTCCCTGTGATGGGTCCGGCCATCCGCAAGGCCGTGGCGGCGAGTCTGGCCGGCATGGTCGAGTCACTCAACCGCACGCTGGAACACAGCCTGTCGTGGCGATCGGTGCAGTGGCGGCTCGAGGGCTGGCGGACGGGCAGATCCTTCGCGGAAATCGTGCTGCTGGAGACGCTCGTCTTCCGCGTCGAGCAGGTCTTCCTGATCGACCGCCGTTCCGGACTGCTGCTGCAGCACGTCAGCGCCCCGGCCGTGGAGGTGCAGGACGCCGACATGGTGTCCGGCATGCTCACGGCGATCCGCGACTTCGTGCAGGACTCGTTTCGGATCAAGGACGGCGACGGTCTTGAAGCGCTGAAGGTCGGGGATCTTTCCGTGTGGATCGAGCCCGGGCCCTTCGCCGTCGTCGCCGCGGTGATCCGCGGCAGCGCGCCCCGGGAGTTCCGGCGCACCCTGCAGGACGCGGTCGAGACGCTGCACCTGCAGTTCGGCGAAGCCCTCGAGACTTTCGATGGCGACACCAGTGCATTCGGCGACGCGCGCGCGACGCTCGAGGCCTGCCTTGAAACGCAATTCCGCTCGGAGGAGCGACGCCGGCGCAGGTACGGTGCGTCACTCCTGTTCGGCGCTGTCGCGATCGCTCTTGGCGTGTGGGCCGGATTCGCCTACCGCGACCAGCGCCGATGGGCGCACTACCTCGATCTGATCCGCGCGGAGCCCGGCATCGTGGTCGTATCGACAAGCCATGAGTCCGGCAGGCATGTGGTGTCGGGCTTACGTGATCCGCTCGCGCGCGATCCGCAGAGTTTGCTCACCGGCACCGGCCTTGCCGCATCGGATGTCGTCGGGCATTAGGCGCCGTATCAGGCGCTGGACGCGCCGCTGGTGCTCAATCGCGCTACGGCCGCGCTGCGCCCGCCGGCGGGAAGCACGCTGACCCTGCAGGACGGGACGCTGGCGGCCACGGGTGCCCCGCCGCTCTCGTGGGTCGGCGATGCCGTGAGACTGGCGCCACTCGTGCCGGGCATCACACATTTCGACGCAACGACCACGCTGGAGCCCACCATCCGCAACGCCATCGCGGCCATCGAGGGCCGCTCGTTGCGGTTCGTGCTTGGAAGCGTGCAACTGGCGGACGCGGGAGAGCCGCTCGCCATGCTGGCCGCCGACGTGCAACAGTTGGACGCGCTCGGCGCGCTGGCTGGCCTGTCATTCGACCTGACGATTGTCGGCCACACAGATGCGGAGGGCGCGGATGCGACCAACGTGCCCCTGAGCATCGCGCGTGCGGAGCTTGTGGCTGAGGCATTGCGGGCGGACACGCTGCGGCAGGTGAGGGTGGTCACACGCGGTGTGGGCAGCGCGGATCCCATCGACACCGCGCAAACCGAGTTGAGCAATCGTGTCAACCGCCGCGTCAGCCTGAGCGTCGCGCGTGCGGCCAGCGCTCGGTGAGGATGGATCGATGATTCAGAAGAAGGTCTGCATGCTCGGCGGCTTCGCTGTCGGCAAGACGAGCCTGGTCTCGCGATTCGTGAGCAGTCTGTTCTCGGACAAGTATTTGTCGACGGTGGGCGTAAAGGTCGACAAGAAGATCGTCTCGGCCGACGGGCGCGACGTCACGCTCATGATTTGGGACATCTACGGGCAGGACGATTTTCAAACGGTGCAGCACTCGCAGCTGCGCGGCATGGCCGGGTACCTGCTCGTCATTGACGGCACGCGGCGGCCACGCTCGACACGGCGCAGGCGCTGCAGAAGCTCGCCGCGGAAGTCGCCGGTCCGGTCCCCTTCGTCGTCCTGCTCAACAAATCCGACCTCGCATCGACGTGGGATCTCGACGATGCCGAGGTGTTGCAGATGGTCGAGCGCGAGTGGCGTGTGCTGCGCACGAGCGCGAAGACAGGCGAGGGTGTCGAGGACGCATTCGCGCAGCTCACGCGTGCCATGCTCGACGCGACTCCGCGCTCCTGAGGACAGGCATCATGACGGACGCCCTGCTGGCCGAGTTGTTTCACGCCCTCAACCTCGTCGCGCTCGAGCGACTACCCAACCACATGTTTCACTTGCTGACGCCGGAGCCGCGCTGGCTGTCTGGTGCGTTCGAGGCCGCACCGGCCGGCGAGCGCAACATGCTCGCCGGTGCGTTTCCGTTCCTCGACGACTTCCTCCGGCAGGCCAGCGGCGCCTGGCAGGCCGGTCCGCACGCCTCGCTCGTGTCGGGACCGTTCGCCGCCACGGTCGACGAGGACGACCTGCTGATCCGCGCAAGCGCGCTGACCGTGAACGGCCGCGCGATTCTGGTCCTGGAGCGACTGGTGGGCGCCGCCGACACGGGTCCGGTGCTTCGGAAGGCGCGGCAGCACATGCTCGAGAGCGAGCTGCTCGCGCGCGAGGCGTCGAAGATCCACGCGCCGGCCGAGGCGATCTCCGAGGCGGTCAAACAGCTGCAATCCAGCTCGATCGCAGAGGACCAGCAACCGGCGATCACCCGCCTCGCCGACGCGATCGCCGCGCTGACGCACATCGCGGCCGGCCTGCCCGGCCGCAAGACCCGCTAACCACCGGCCCCGTCGGGCCGTCTCACATTCGCTGGTCGTGCAGGAACGGCTGGTGGCGCTGTTGTCCGCGTTCGTTGGGGGCCTCGGCCTGCTGCTGGCGGCCGTCGGCCTCTATGGCGTGGTGTCGCACGCGGTCAATAGCCGTCGCACGGAAATCGGGTTGCGCATGGCCCTCGGCGCAAGCGCGGCCGGCATCGTCGCGCTCGTCGTGAGACGCGTAAGCGTGCTGATGCCGTCGGCGCGCTGGCGGGTGGCGCGCTCAGCCTGTGGATGTCGCGCTACGTGCGGACGCTGCTCTTCCAGCTCGATGCACGCGATCCTGCCACGTTTGCAGGCGCAGCAGCCGTGCTCGCCGCCGCTGCGGTGCTTGCCGCGTGGCTGCCAGCCCGCCGCGCAGCGCGCGTCGATCCCGCGAAGGTACTCAGGGAGGGCTGAGCCCCAGGGCCCCTTCGTCCCGCGGTCCCTTCGTCTTTTATTGTTCGTACTTCTCGACGATGTTTGCCGACCGCACCTTGGCTTGATCGGGATCCTTGCCGAACTCGCGAAGGGCCCGCCGCTGGCGCAGCAGATCCCAGGCCTGATCCAGCTCGACCTTGATCACCTCGACGCGCGCGATGGCCCGGTCGTCCATCGGCTGCTTTGCGAACAGCGCCTCTTCTTCCTTCACCAGCGCCGTGATGTCCTTCAGGATCGTCTCGTCCGTCGTCTTGTGTGTCATGTCACCCTCATCGAAAGCAGACGCACACGGTTCATGCCGCATCGATGGCGGCCTGCAGCGCGTCCATCAGCGTGTCGATGTCCCACGAGTCATCATGCCGGACGCCGTTGATGAAGAACGTCGGCGTGCCGTTCACGCCGCCTCGGACGCCGCTCATGAAGTCCTCGCGCACGCGATGCTGGTGCGCGTGTGACTCGAGCTCTTTCACAAACCGTGCCTCATCAAGGCCCAGATTCCGCGCGTACGAGGCCAGGTGCGCGTCATCGAGCGCACGCTGATGTTCGAAGAGCGTGTCGTGCATCTCCCAGAACGTGCCCTGTGCCCCGGCGGCCTCCGCGGCTTCGGCGGCGTGCTGCGCGTGCGGGTGTGCCTCGGCCAGCGGGAAGTTGCGAAACACGAAGCGCAATCGATCGCCCATCAGTTGCTGGATGCTTGACGAGGGGATAGGCGCGTCCGCAGTGGGGGCATTCGTAGTCGCCGTACTCCACGAGCGTCACGGGCGCGTCGGCCGGCCCCTCCGCGTGGTCGCGTTCGGAAACTTTTGTCGACAGTCGTGCGCGGTCATCGGCCGCCATCGTTCTTCTCCAGTCCGAGCGCCTCGAGGGCGCGAAGGATGCCGTCGGCGCCGGGATTGACGCCGACGGGCGAGACGTGGCACCAGCGGATGATGCCGTCCCCATCGATCACGAACAGCGCGCGTTCCGACGTGCCGTCGTGGTCGCGGTAGACGCCATAGGTGCGGGCGACGTTCCCTTTCGGTTCGAAGTCCGACAGCAGTGGGAAGCGGAGTTTGCGGTCGTGGGCGAACGCGATATGGCACCAGGAGCCGTCGACCGAGATGCCGAGCAGTTCGGCATCGAAGCGCTGGAACTCGCTCAGGATTTCGTTGTAGAGGGCCATCTGATCGCCGCAGACCGGGCTCCAGTCGGCGGGATAGAACGCGAGGATGACCGGCCGCCCCTTGAAGTCACTGAGCGAGACGAGCTGGTCCGGGGTGCTGTGCAGTGAGAAGTCCGGCGCCGGCGTTCCGGCGGCAAGCGCAGTGGCCATGGCTCCAAACTAACACGCCCGCGGCCTGTTGCGGCGTATGGGAGGCACTCACCAGCGCGGCGATGCCGCCGATCGAGAGTGCCCGGGACCATCTTATCCGGCTGGCCAACGCCTCCCTGCCGAAACCCGAGCCGTCTGTGTCACGATGGGCGCGCGCATCTGGAGGTGCCATGCCGCGTTCCAGTCTCCTCATCACCGGGATCGTCGTCGTCGCGTCGATCGCGGCTCGTGCGCAGACGCCGCCAACGGCCGCCACGCAGGTGGCCCCGGCCAAGCCTTTCGCGTTGAGTCTCGCGCTCGAAGCCGCCCAGGCGGCGCTGGGTTCCTGTCAGGCTTCCGGCGTGGCCGCCGTCGTGGAGGTCATGGACACGGCGTTCAATCCGAAGGTGATCCTCGCTGCCGACGGCACGCGCGCCAACCTCGTCGAGTTCGCGCGCCGCAAGGCCTACACCGTGATCAAGACCGGCATGAGCTCGGCGGAGTTCGGCACGTCCGTGGGCCCCCAGCCGCGCGGAGGGCCGCCCATCAACGGGGACGCGAATCTGATCACCTTCGGCGGTGGGCTGCCGATCAAAGTGAACGACGACATCGTCGCCGCCCTCAGCGTGTCGGGACCGACGGGGCCGGCCGCCGACGAGACGTGCGCGAAGGCGGGCCTGGACAAAATTCGGGATCGATTGAAGTAGAAGAGCCGGCGCGCCGGGCGGGGGTCAGTCTGTGGCCGAAGTCGAGTTCGAAGCCAGTCCGCTTGCGGCGCGCCACGCCCGCGACGAACTCGAGCGCGATCGCGATCTCGGATTTGGCACCGTCGTCGGCCGCGAGAGCCGCGAGCGCCTGCTCAACGCCAATGGTTCGTTCAACGTCGCGCGATCCGGCCTCGGCCTGCTCGAATCGATTGCGCCGTACCAGCAACTGCTCACCATGCCGTGGACCGGATTCCTCGGCGTGCTCGCGCTCATCTACCTCGCGTTTAATCTTCTGTTTGCCACGGCGTTCTTCCTGTGCGGGCCCGACGCACTGTTCGGGCCGGGCGCGGAGATGATCGGCGGACACTTCAGCCGGGCGTTCTTCTTCAGCGTGCAGACGTTTGCCACGATTGGCTACGGGCAGATCGGTCCGGAGGGATTCGGGCCCAATGTGGTCGTGACGATTGAAGCGCTCTTCGGGTTGATGTTCCAGGCCCTGGCCACCGGGCTGCTCTTCGCCCGCTTCTCCCGGCCGACGGCGTCGATCCTCTTCAGCCGCGCCGCGCTGATTGCCCCGTACAACGGCGGCCTCAGTTTGCAGTTCCGCATCGCGAACCGGCGCAAGAATCAGATCATCCAACTCGAAGCCCAGGTGTTGTTCAGCGTGATGGAGCGCGACGATCGCGGTGGACGCGTGCGCCGCTACTATCCGCTGCCGCTCGAACGCAACAAGGTCACGTTCTTCCCGTTGTCCTGGACGATCGTGCATCCCATCGACGATGCGAGTCCGCTTCGCAACCGGACAGCCGAAGACCTCGACACGGCGGAACTGGAAATCCTCGTCTTGCTGATGGGCGTGGACGACACATTCGCGCAAACGGTCCATGCCCGCTCCTCGTACCGCGCCGACGAGATGGTCTGGAACGCGCGGTTCACGTCGATCTTCGAGCGGAGCGACGACGG
>JBDTNQ010000141.1:0-9271 GCA_039933635.1 Acidobacteriota bacterium | reverse complement strand
GAACTCGATCTCGTGTCCGATCTCGTGGCCAACGGGCGCACGTCGCGCCTCTATGGCCGCTTGATTCACGAGCGGCGGATTGCGGTCGAGCTGGCGGCGGGACAGACCTCGCGCGAGCTCGGTGGAACGTTTCAGGTCGTCGCGTCCGCGGCGCCTGGGCGCACGCTCGATGAACTGGAGGCGGCGATCTACGAGGAGCTCCACAGGTTTGCCGACGACGGCCCGACCGAGCGCGAGCTGACGCGCGGCCGGGTGCAAGCTGAGACCGCGTTCGTGTTTCGCGTGGAGTCGCTGGGCGGATTCGGCGGCAAGGCCGATCAGCTGAACGCCTACAACATCTACCGATCGAACCCGGACAGTTTCCAGGCGGACCTCGATCGCTATCTCCACGCGACCCGGGCGACCCTGCGTTCCTCGGTGGCGGACTGGCTGTGTAAGCCCGCAGCCGTGACGCTGGCCGTCGTGCCGCAGGGCACGGAGCAGCCCACGCTCTCGAACGCTGAACGCGTGGAACGTCCCGCGGCATGACGCCACGCTTTGATCGTCCGTCGCCAGGGGATCCAACCGCGATTCGCTTTCCGCCGATTGCTCGAGGGCGCCTCGACAACGGCCTGAGCGTGTGGACGATCCCGTATCGCGGGGCGCCCGTTGCGAGCGCGACCCTCGTGCTGTCCCGCGGAACCGGTGACGACCCCGCGCCGTTGCCCGGTCTTGCGAGCCTGACGGGTGATCTGCTCGACGAAGGTGCCGGCTCGCGCGATGCCATCGTTCTCGCCGACGCGTTCGGGCAACTTGGAACACAGCTCGACATCGACGTCGGTCCGGACGCGACAACGCTGTCGATCTCCGGCCTGGCGCGCTTCCTGCCCGAGGCATTGGTCCTGATGGCCGACGTGGTGATTCGGCCGAGGCTGGAGGCAGGCGATTTCGCGCGCGTCCGCGAACTCCGGCTGAACCGGCTCCGACAGCTCAGTCGATCGGCGACCACCATGGCCGATCGCGCGTACGTGTCAGCCCTCTTCGGCGGGCATGCGTACGGCCACGGCGCGCTCGGCACGACGTCGTCGCTCGAGGCCGTCACGCTCGCTGACGCGCAGGAGTTCTGGCGCCGGATGTACGCGCCGGCCGCGGCCACGCTGATTGTGGTGGGGGACATCGAGCCGCAGGACGTGGCGTCTCACGCCGGGCGGGCGTTTGGCGCATGGCAGGCCAAGATGGCGGTGCCGGCCCCGACGGCGACGCCGGACGAGCCTGCCGATCCGCGCGTGCTGCTCGTCGACCGTCCCGGATCACCGCAGTCGGAGTTACGCATCGGCCACGTGGGACCGCCGCGCTCGACGCCGGTCTATCACGCCCTGGTGACGCTCAACGCGGTGCTTGGCGGTCAATTCACGAGCCGGATCAATCGCCGCCTGCGCGAAGAAAAGGGCGTGACGTATGGCGCACGGACGTCGTTCGACTTCCGGCGCGTCGCGGGCACGTTCTCCTGCGACACGAGCGTGCAGGCCGATGCCACCGCGGCGGCCGTGACGGACGTGCTCGAGGAATTCGGGCGCGTGGGTGAAGACTCGGTTCCCGCGGATGAACTGGACGCCGCGAAAGCGTCATTGACGCGCGGCTACGTGCGCAATTTCGAGACGGCAGCCCAAATCGCACGCGCGGCGGTCCAGTTGGCCACCCATGCGTTGCCCGACGAAACCTTTGATCGCTTCGTCCCCGCGATCCAGCACGTCACGGGGACGGCGGTTCGCGATGCCGCGCGTGCGTGGATCAGGCCGAGCGAAGCGACGGTCGTCGTGGTCGGCGACGCGGCCGTGTGCGCCGCCCCGCTCGAAGCTATCGGACGGACGGTATCCATTGTCTCGCCTGAGTTCTAACGCTCCTGTACCACTCAGAACCAGTTAGTAGGTCGCCTGGTCGGCGCGCGACGCGCCGACGCGCATATGACTCCAGCGACAGCGTCGCGTGCGCGAATCAGGATGCTAGACTGACGAACCTATGGACCGCGGCGTTGCGCGATGGAGCATGAGTCTCATCGCGATTATCGGCATCGTCGCCGCCACCGTGGCGGGCGCCACGATCTGGTTGCTCGCCACCGATCCCGTGACCGTCTCGACGGCGGTCTCGACTGGTGATATCGATCCGTTCATGCGCGCCATCGGCAGTGTGATCTACGACGCGTTGCGCGGTCTTTTCGGCTATCTCTGAGTGAGGCGTCTCCGGGGCCCGCACGGTATCATGGGGCCATGCCTAAACATGCCGTTCTGGCCGTTGCGACACTGGCGGTGTGCCTCATGGGTGCCGGCAAGACCCTGACTGCGCAGAAGGCCCCGCCCCCCGCTCCAAGCCCGTTTGCGTCGATTCAGACTCTGAAGTGCTCGTTTTCGTCCTATGCCGTGAACAACTGGCAGGAGCTGAAGCCGAACACCGTCACCGCGTCTGAGGACTTTTCGTTCCAGATCTCGGTGGTCAACGTGAAGAAGGGCCGGGCGCGGATCATCGGCTCCACGGGCGCGATCGACGTGGCCCTGGTGATCAGCGGCACTGGTCTGAACGTCATTGAGCAGACCCCGGCGGGCAACTTCACGCTGACGACGGTCTTCGCCGCTGGCGGGCAGGACGGCAAGTTTCTGGCGGCCCACGCCCGGCACGTCGACCTTGCCGCGGCCCCAAGTCCGTCGCAGCATTACGGTTCCTGCGAAGCCGTCAAAGCGCAGTAAACCGAACACCGCTTTCCGCGGAATGGATGGCCTGGCACTTCCCGTGCATTGGCTGCCTGCAGTCGATCCTCCCATCGACCGATAGACGAATACGGAGACGAGGGCCAAAGTTCGATGGCAATACGGCGTTTGTGTGTCCTTGCGGGTCTGTTGGCGCTTGGAGGCTGCAACCTCCTCAAGAACCCGGATCAACCTTCTGTACCGCCAGACGCGGTGAACTACTCGGCGCTGGGCGCCAGTGACACCATTGGCTATGGCGGAAGCTCGCCATGCCTCCCCTTCATCGAATGCACGACGGGCACGGGTTACGTGCAGCGCACCGCGCAGCGGCTGAAGGCTGCTGGGAAGACGGTGACGCTGGTCAATCTAGGAGTCCCCGGCGCGGTCTTGAGCCCCGGTCTGCAGGCCCAGGGCAACACGATCGGCCTGGACATCCTGCGAAATCTGCTGGACGACGAATCGAACTACGTGCCGAAGGTCACCACCCTCGTGACCGTGTTCATCGGCGGGAATGACGTGAACACGGTTGGGTCGTTGATCAAGGCCGGTCGCGCAGGGGCGGACGTCAACGCGTACATCCAGACGCAGATTCAGAACTTCGGCCGTGACCTCGGCACGATGCTCACGCGGATTCGCGCCGATTCGCCGAACGGGCGCATCATCGCGCTCAATCTTCCCAACATGGGCCTCATCCCGTACGCCGCCGGACGACCGGCGGACGAGAAGCGGACGTTGCAGCAGATTTCGGTGGGTTTTTCGGCCCAGATCAACGGCCTGAGCTCGAAGGGCGTGCTCGTGATCGATCTGATGTGCGACCCGAACTTCTACAACCCGTCTATCTTCTCGAGCGACGGCTTCCACCCGAACGACACGGGTTATGCGTACTTGTCGGACCTCGTCTATCCGGCCGCCAGCACAGGCGCCGCGCCCGCGCCCAAGGCGAGCTGCGGGTTCATGAGCGCGCTGTGACGAAGGTTCGTGAGAGCCCGCCCGCTCACAGTCTCTTAACAAAGAACTTGGTCAAGTAATACCCATCAAGAAACTTGAACGGCACCTTGCCGGTCGTGTAGTGGCCGCACGGCAGGAGCGCGCGTTCGTACGCGATGCCGAGGCGATCGAACTCGCCGAGGAACTGTCGCGACAGATCGACGGGAAACGTCTGATCGTATCGCGCGTAGATCAGCAGCACCTTGCGATCGCGCACGCGCGGGATGAATGGCCACGGGCTGATGGGGAGCCAGCACTCGCGCAGGTCGTTCATCGTGATGTGGCCGTCGAGTCCGGCTCGCACGTGGCGCGTGGACAGGCCGCGCCAGACCACGTCGGCGAAGAACGGCGAGATGTGGTTGAACGCGCCCGTTGTGATCCGCGTGTCGTGAGCCATCGTCAACATCGAGAGGCACGACCCGAGGCTCGTGCCCATGATGCCGATTCGTTCGTAGCCTTGCGTCACGAGCCAGTCGACCACTCGTTTCGCGTCGAGGACCGCCTGCCGATTGGCGTGAAGCGTCCGTCCGATGTTCGAGCTGACGATGAACTCCGCGCGGGTCAGATCGACCGGCCGTCGCTCGTCGTGGTACGGCAGGCTGAGACGCACGGCCGTGAGGCCAAAACGCGCAAAGAGCTGACAGAGGCCGACATGGCCCTGCGTGTCGGCATTCCACTGCGGCAGGACGACCACCGCGCGGCGCGGGCGGGGCGCGTCGGACGGCGGCGGCTCGAAAATGCGGGCGACGACCGTGTTGTTCACCTCGTAGGGCGTCTCGAGCGCTGACGGAAAGCGCAGCTCATTCCCACGCCTCTCGTACGCGGACGTCGTGGGAGCGGAGAAGAACTCGGTGGAGTGCGCGACGGCCTCGCGTGCCCACGCGCGTACCTGCCCCAGCGGATCGTCCGACTCCGGCAGACCGAGCCAATCCAGTCCCCATTCGAACGGACGAATGATGCGGTTGGTATCCACCGCCGCAAGCCGGCGTTCCCAGACATTGAAGAGAGGACCGATCATCACGCTTGACCGAGGTGTGATTCGACGGCCGCCGCGACGGCGAGCAGGCGGGCCGTGTCGCCGGCTGGCCCGACGAGCTGTAGGCCGACCGGCAGCCCCACCGTGTCGATGGGCAGCGAGATAGCCGGGTGGCCCGTGAGGTTGAAGAGCTGCGTGTGTTTCAGCATGGCGCCGCGCACGGCCACCGGGGCGGGCTCGGCCGGGTCGATGGTGATCTCGTCCGCGCCGATGAGGGGCGCGGTCATCGGCAGCGTCGGCAGAATCAGCACGTCGCAGCTCGCGAGCGCGCGATCCACCTCGACACGCAACATTTGGCAGTGTGCGAGAGCGTCGAGGTAGCCGACCGCCGTCACCTCACGGCCGAGCAGGATCCGCGTCCGCACGGCCGGCCGATAGCGATCCGCACGCGCGTCGAGGTACGGAGCATGCCAGTGCGCTGCTTCGGGCAAGACGATGTCGCCGTACATCTGGCCGACGCGCTCCGTCGCGGCAATCGAGCCGGAGGCGATCGTCATCCCGGCGTCGCGGAGTCGCTCGAGCGCTCGTTCGAAGGCGACGCGCACGGCAGGTTCCATCGGGTGATCGAAGTAGCCGCCGAGACGCGCGAGACGCAGGTGGCGCACGGACGCCGCCTGCACGGAGGCGGTGGGACGACCCGCCATGACCTGCCAGAGCCACGCGGCATCCTGCACGCTCGTGCTGAGCGGTCCCACGTGATCGAGCGTCGAACTGAGCGGCAGCACGCCGTCTGTCGGGATGTCGCCGTGAGCGGGTTTGAGGCCGACCACGCCGCATGCCGCGGCGGGAATGCGGACAGAACCGCCTGTATCGGTCCCAATCGACGCGAGACCCATGCCCGTCGCCACCGCGACGGCCGATCCGCCGCTCGATCCGCCGGCCACGCGCGACGTGTCCGACGGGTTGCGAACGGGCCCGAACGCCGAGTCTGCACTCGTCGTTCCGAATGCGAACTCATGCAGATTCGCGCGTCCGATGAAGATGGCGCCGGCGTCGCGCAGGCGGGTGACGACGAGCGCGTCGGCCGGGGCCACACGGTCGTCGAGCACGTGCGAGCCCGCGGTGCTGACCTCGCCCGCGACGTCGATGATGTCCTTCAGGGACATCGGCATGCCGTGGAGCGGTCCGCGATCGAGACCGCGCGCCAACTCCGCGTCGAGGTCGCGCGCATGACGGCGCGCTGAATCAGCGTCGACGCGCGTGAACGCGTTGGTCGCGCTGTTATGGGTCTCGATGGCCGCCAGGCTCTCCTCGACGAGACCGGCGCAGGAGGTGTCGCCACGGCGAAGGCGATCGGCGGCCGCGCCGATCGTCTGGCGACGGTCGTGCGCCTGGATCACTGGCCGCGTCCGGCGGTCGAGGGCGCCGCGGCTCCCGGCGCAGCGGCGGGCGCTGTGAGCAGGCCGCGCTGCCGCAGCCAGGTCGAGAGGAGCGGCGGCCACGCCGAGAGCACGGCGTCATTCATGCCGAGCCCGACGCCATGCGCGCCCGGTTCGAAGATGTGCATTTCGGCGGGCACCCCGGCTTTCCGCAACGCCAGGTAGAAATACACGCTGTTCTCGGCCGGCACCGTCGTGTCCGCGTTGGTGTGGAACAGGAACGTCGGCGGCGTGTCTTTGGTGACCTGCTTTTCATTCGAAAGGTTCTCGAGCAGAGCAGGATCCGGCGATTCGCCGAGCAGGTTGCGCATCGAGCCCTGGTGCGCGAACGGCGCCGTCGAGATCACGACCGGATAGCCGAGGATGAGGAAGTCCGGCCGGCTGCTGGCGCGGTCGATGGCGTCGGCGGCCGACGCGTTGCCCGCGTCGAAGTGCGTGCCGATGGTGGACGCGAGGTGGCCTCCGGCCGAGAAACCCATGAAGCCGATCCGATCCGCCCGCACGCCGTACTCCGCCGCCTTCGACCGAACGAGCCGCATTGCGCGCTGCGCGTCGCCAAGCTCGATCGGGTGGTGATACTTCGGACCCAGACGATATTTCAGGACGAACGCCGCGATGCCTTGCGAGTTGAACCAGTTGGCGACCTGCCGCCCTTCGTGGTTCATGGCCAGATTCTGATAGCTGCCCCCTGGCGCGACGATGACCGCCGTCTGCGCGGCTCGCCCATAGGCGGGGTAATACGTGAGGGTGGGGACATCCGCATCGGCGGTTCCTTGTGCGCCAGGCGCGGCTCCATCCCACAACGGCATCGTCCGGGGATCGGGATTGACCGGGCCGCCACGACCGGCGGCAGGCGGCGTCTGGGGCGGCTGCGCGAAGGCGACGCCTGCAGCCATTGTGGTCACCAAGGCCATCGCCAGACTGCGGGTGTACATCATGGTTTTCATGATCGTCATGAGCCCTTGCCCGCCGTGGCACATCGGTTGGCCGGCTGCGGGCGTACGCAAGAAAAGAACCGAAATTCGGTGCTGCCGCAGTGTATCGCAGACCTCCTGCTTGCGAGTACGATAGGCGGTCGGAGACACACAGATGCCCGTGCTGCTCGCGTTGTTTGTCGCGCAATTGACCTGGTCGCCCATCGTCGCCATGTCGGCACCGTCTGGAGCGCCGGCCTCACAAGCGGCCGCCTCGAGCGCCGTGACGGGCACGGTTCGCGATGGCGCGGGACTCGCTGTTCCAGGCGCCATCGTTGTTCTGCGGGCGGCGTCGGGCGCCGAAGTCCGAAGCGTGTCCGGACCCGACGGGCGATTTTCGATCTCGACGAGCGCGACCGGGTCGATCACGGTGATCGTCCGCGCGACGGGGTTCGCGGAAGCGCGACAGACGCTCGCCTCCGGCGCACCGCGAGCCGATCTTTCCTTCGCGCTCTCGCCTGCGACCATCGCGGAGGCCGTCACCGTGACGCCGACCCGATCGGAGCAGCGGATGAGCGAGACGCCCGCCAGCGTGAACGTGATCGATCGCCAGCAGATCCGCCAGTCCGCGGCCGTCGTCGCCGACGACATCCTTCGGCAGGCGCCGACCTTCAGTTTGTTCCGCCGCACCAGCAGTCTCGCCTCGCACCCGACGGCTCAAGGCGTGTCGCTGCGCGGCATTGGGCCGAGCGGCGTGAGCCGCACCCTTGTGCTGCTCGACGGCGTGCCGTTCAACGATCCGTTCGGCGGGTGGGTGTACTGGACGCGCGTACCGCTCGAGAGCACCGATCGCATCGAGATGGTGGACGGCTCGACATCGAGCCTCTATGGCAACTACGCGATGGGGGGCGTCATCAATATCGTGACGGCCCAGCCGACGCGCCGGACCGTGGAGTCGCGGCTGCAGTTCGGCAACCGGAACACGCCGCGGTTCGACGTGCGCGCCAGTGACGTCTACGGCAAGCTCGGCGTGGTCATCGAAGGCAGCGCGTTCGATACCGACGGCTACGCGATCGTCGCGCCGAACGAACGCGGCGCCGTGGACACGAAGGCCTCTGTGTTGTTCCGCAACGCGAACGTCGGTCTTCAGTACGACCTGACCGATCGCATGCAGGCCAACTTCCGCGTGGGCTACTTCCATGAGGAGCGCAACAACGGCAAGGTGAGCACGATCGATGGCACCCCCGAGGCCAACGACACCACATGGAAAACCGTGAGCGGCGGCGTTCGCGCACGACTCGCGAGCGGCGGTGACGTGCAGGCGAGCCTCTTTGGCGACGTCGAGGAGTTCCACAGCAACTTCCTCGCGGTGCCGGCAACGACGCCTGCTCGCAGCACCGGACGCATGACGCTCAATCAGACCGTGCCCACGAGGGGATTTGGCGGCATGACGCAGTGGTCGCGGGCGTTCGGCGCGCGGCACGTACTCTCGGCAGGCCTCGACTGGCGCCAGGTCAAGGGCGACAGCCAGGAGGACGGTCTGGATGCGACGTTCGGCACCACGGTGACGCTCCATCGCGTGTCCGGCGGACGCCAGCGCAGCGTTGGATTTTTCGTGCAGGACATTGTGTCCGTGTCCAATAGGCTCACCGTCACGCTGAGCGCCCGGGCCGATCGGTGGCGCAACTACGACGGCCACAACCTCGAGAACAGCGTGCCGTCAGGTGCGCCGACGGCCAACAACGTGCCGTCGCTTGCCGATCGCTCAGACACGGCGGTGAGCCCGCGGGCGGCGCTGCTCTACCACTTGACCGATCGCGTCAGCGTGTGGGGCAGCATCGGGTCAGGCTTCCGCGCACCAACGTTGAACGAGCTCTACCGCCAGTTCCGCGTGGGCACCGTGCTCACCCTGGCGAACAACCAGCTCGGGCCCGAGCGGCTCATCGGCGGCGAGGCCGGCGTCCGATTCGAGCCAATCCGGCATCTGACGGCACGTGTGACCTGGTTCGACAACGGGATCAAGGATCCCGTGTCCAACGTCACTTTGACGACGGCCGGCGCGAACGTGACGCAGCAGCGCCAGAATCTGGGACGCACGGAAATCTGGGGCGTGCAGAACGATATCGAGTACCGCATCGGCGCGTCGTGGAGGATCGCTGGCGGGTATCTCTACAACCACGCCACGGTGACGAAGAACCCGTCGAACACGACGCTCGAAGGCAAGTTCCTGCCGCA
>JBDTNQ010000140.1:0-9340 GCA_039933635.1 Acidobacteriota bacterium | reverse complement strand
CGCTCACGGAAGAGCTGGGCGGCCGTCTCGACGATCCGTTCCCGGTTCCGGGCGGCCTGTTCTCTGCTCACGTTCATCCTGATCTCCGACGTTGGCGAGAATCAGCAAAGTGACAGCCCTCCGCACCAAGTCTCAGTGATCGACTGCCCTGCGTTCCTGCGGTGTGCGGTAACGAACAGACTGGTGCGGCCGGATGGGGGAATAGTCGTCGCAGAACGACCCTTGAACGACCATCTGATCAGTGCGTCTCACCGCTCATCCAGGAGGCAGTTGCTTCTAGCCGCTGCTTGCGTGACTGCCACGCCAATGTTGACGGCGTGTTCATCGAGCGATACCGAGCAGAGCGTCGCTCGCGCCCTGAGACGTCCGGGGGCGCCGTTCTCCGGGACGGCTCCTTCTCCCATGCATGATCTGGTGCGCCAGGCCACCTTGGCCCCGTCAAGTCACAACACGCAATGCTGGCGCTTTCGGATTACCGAGAAGGCGATCACCATCGCTCCCGACCTCTCGCGCCGCTGTCCTGCCGTCGATCCCGATGACCATCACCTTTTCGTCTCGCTGGGCTGCGCGGCGGAAAACATGGTGCACGCCGCTCTGGCCAGTGGACTCCATGCCGACCCTCGCTACGAGCCTGGCGGCGATGGGGCTATTGCGGTGAACCTGGAGGCGACACAGAAGCGCATCTCGCCGTTGTTCCACGCGATCTTCGAGAGGCAATGCGCCCGCGGCGACTACGACGGCCAAGCGATTGCACCGGGCGAGCTACGCCAACTGGAGCAGGCGGGCACCGGGGATGGCGTAAACGTGCGGCTGTTGACCGCGCGCCCGGCCATCGAGCGCGTGCTGGAGTACGTCGTCGCGGGCAACACGGCGCAGATGAACGACGCCGCGTTTGTCAAAGAACTCAAGGCATGGATCCGCTTTGGCGCCGATGAGGCGCTTCGGACCGGCGATGGCCTGTTCGCCGGCGCCTCGGGCAACCCCGCGCTGCCGCGGTGGCTGGGCAGCCGAGTGATGGGCCTCTTCTTCACAGCGAAATCCGAGAACGAACGCTACTCGCGCCAGATTCGCAATTCGGCCGGCATCGCCGTGTTCGTCTCCGACCGTAGTGACAAGGCACACTGGGTGGAGGCAGGCCGTTGCTACGAGCGCTTCGCGCTGCAGGCCACGGCGTTGGGCATACGTAATGCGTTCGTGAACCAGCCCGTCGAGGTTGGCGCGATCCGGCCGCAGTTCGCGGCGTGGCTTGGCATCGCAAGCCACCAGCGGCCCGACCTTGTGGTGCGTTTTGGGCGAGGTCCCGCCATGCCCCTGTCGATGCGGCGGCCCGTGGAGGAAGTCCTTGTCTGATGACGGGGTCGATGGCCGCGGCCGTGGCGGTCGGCCAGCGCCGATTGGCATCACGAAGGGAACATCTGTGATGGACGTAGTGGCACGGGCAGCATGGGGCATCGGCCTCGTGGCGGCTGCCGGCATCGGACTGATCGTTCTCGGACGCTCGCGCTGGCGGGCGTCGACACAGGCGCAGTTGGCGCGCCTCGAAGCTGCCCGGGTGCCGGCGCCGGCGGGCCGCTACGACGCACACGAGATCGACGCTCTGCCGGCGCCGGTGCAGCGCTACTTCCGCGCGGTGCTGAAGGACGGGCAGCCCATGATCGCCGCCGCAACGTTCGAACTCGCCGGCACCATCAACATGTCGGCCACCGGCGGCGACGACTGGAAACCGTTCACCTCGACGCAGCGGGCCGTCGTCCACCGGCCGGGCTTCCTGTGGAACGGCCGGGTGTCCATGCTGCCGGGCGTAGCCGCGCACGTGCACGACAGCTTCATCGCCGGTGTGGGCACGCTGCACGCGGCGATGCTCGGTCTGTTCACGGTGGCCGAGGTGCACGGCGGCGGCGAGATCGCACGTGGCGAAATGATGCGCTACTTCGCCGAGATGGCGTGGTACCCCACCGCGCTGCTCCCCAGCCAGCGCGTGCGCTGGGCGGCGGTAGACGACCGGTCAGCCAACGCCACCCTGGTGGATGGCCCGATCGCGCTGACCTTGCTGTTCAGGTTCGACGACGCCGGGCTGATCTCGTCGGTGCACGCCGACGCGCGCGGCTCCGGCGTGGGCAAGGACATGGTCATGCTCCCGTGGGACTGCACCGTCTCCAACTACCAGTTGCGCCACGGCATGATGGTGCCGACCCGCGGCGGAGCCGCCTGGATGCGGCCGGAGGGACGCAAGCCGTACTTCATCGGCAATCTGACGTCGTTGGCCTACGAATTCGCGCCGTGAAAGCTAGCTAGCGCCACGCGCCGGAGGCATGCCCCTAGCGTGTCGTCGAGGCTCGCGAACCCACATCACTCCGACCGCCGTGAGGGCGAAACCGAGCGCAAGGTAGCAGGCCTGCAGCGGGGGATGGTTGGAGTAGCTGATGATGGCTATTTGCACGACAAGCCAGACCAGGAGTGCGCCGCCCGTGGCAACCGCCAACAGTGGCGCCACCGGATGGCGACGCGACGACAGGATGGCGGCGCCCAGCGGGCCGACGCCGACGATCGTGAAAAGAATCGCGCCTGGCAAGAAGTAGTCGAAAAACGGTGAGCCGGCGAGCATTGAGACCGGGAGGGGAGGAACCTCACCGTGGGGGCCCGCCATGAGGGCCATGCCGCCACCGAGCGCGCTGACACCAAGGAACAGTTCGAGTGCGATGGCTGTCACGCCCCAGTGCCCAATACCAGCAGATTCGAACGGGCCTCCCGCCTGCGCGTCCTGCCCGCGTGCGCCTGTCCGCTGAGAGGCCATGATCAGGCTCGGCTGCCTGTCAGGACGGGGGCCGCGGAACCGGCATCGCGACCGTGGGCGAGGCGATGGAAGAACGTGGCGATGAGCAACCCCGACATGGCAAGTGTCACCGACCACACGGCCGCCCCGTAGATGAACGTCCGGCTGACGAAGTAGGTCAGATACACCGGCAGCGCCATGGCACCGTGGGCGACGAGCAGCCAGCGAATCCATCGTTCCAGGCGACTGCGGCCGAACGCGGGCGCGGTGAACGTGCCGCCGGCTTGCGTGAGGCCGTCATGGATGGCGCGTGTCCCGCATTCGATGCCTTCAAGAATCATGCGGCCCCTGTCCCGTGGACGATCGTAGCGTCCGCCGAACGCCGTGCCATTGCGCACAGCTGTACCGCCACAACGGCAGTTGATAATCGGAATCACGGTGGCCGAGCCGTGAGATCGCGTTGACCAATTACACGGAACCCGTGTAGTCTTGTGGCGTGTGATTCGGTCATTCCGTGACGAGACGACCGTAGATCTGTTCCGCGATCGGAACACCCGGCCGGCCCGTCGGATTCCGCGCGACCTGTGGCGCGGCGTCCAGCGGAAGCTGAAGCTGCTGGATGCGGCTGGCAGGCTGGATGACCTGCTGATTCCGGCCGGCAACCGGCTGGAGGCCCTGAAAGGACATCGGTCAGGGCGGCACAGCATTCGCGTAAACGATCAGTGCCGGGTCACGTTTCGCTGGGAGAGCGGCGATGCCTACGAAGTCTCCGTCGAGGACTATCATTAGAGATGAGAAATGGCTCGGCCCGGCGATCCACCCGGGCGAGATGCTCCTCGAGGAGTACCTGAAGCCGTTGGGTGTGGGACAGGTGGAGGCGGCGCAGAAGCTGGGCGTATCTCTGAACCGGCTGAACGAACTCGTGCTCGGCAAGCGTGGCATCACGGCCGACACGGCGCTGCGGCTGGCGAAGTTCCTGAAGACCTCTCCGCAGTTGTGGATGCGCCTGCAGGCAGACTGGGATCTGCATCAGGCGATGCAACGCGCCGCGCGGAGGGCATCCTGAACCGGCGATCTGCGCTGTACCTAATTTGTACCGGCTACTCGGGTTTCTAGTGGATTTGACGATTTCTGGCGGTTCCGATCGCCCGTAAACTGTTGATAGGAGCGAGATCGTCGGGAACGAATCCCACCCTCTCCGCCAATCCAAAGTATTGCCAATCAATAACTTGCAGACTGGCCGTGCGATCGCCTGAACCGGCTGCGGTTGTGGGTCGGTCATTCATGCGGCGAATCGTGGAGTGGTGCTACTCATCTTCCGAAGGGAACGAGCAAAGCCGTTGCGAGCGCGGCGAGGTACATGCCGAGGCCGAAGACCGCGTGCGTGACCAGGCTCTTCATGCGATTGAAGACCGGCGTTGGCGTCTTCCTGGATGCGATCCCGGCTCCCATCCCCGGTTGCAAGATGAACAATGGCGCCGCTACCGTAACGATCCCCATGAACAGCGCGGGGAGCAAGGACGGCGATCGCGCCCACCCCAAACCATTCGTCCACAGCAAGAGCGCCGAAAAGGTGATGCCGATCGCGTAGTGCGCACACCATCCGATCCGCGATTCTCCTCGGACAGGCGTCGCGCTTGCGATGCTGGCGTGCCTCCAGTGCCCGTGGCGAAGGTGACCGATCCAGCGCCCCAGGAACGCGAGATTCAACGACGGCACTCCAAACTGCCTCAGCCCGACAGCCCATAGGTCCATCACCATGGTGGCGCCAGCACCGATCAAGACTGCGCGCAAAGCGAATTCGATGGCCTCGCTCATGTTCTCATAGCCTCCCTTGTCGCGTGATTCTGGGGGAACTCGTAGCGGCTCCCCATCGGCTCACCCTGATTCAGGGTGCGCCGGCTCGTCCCGCAATGATGTGGACGCGGGCAGGCATCAGGACGGCGCCCTCCTGCTCATACGGAGTGAACCGCGTCGCCAAGGCGCGGCGCGCCCTGCTCGGCGCGTCGCCTCCAGCATGTGACAGGAGTTCCGCGAATGAAGCGAACGAGGCGAGCGCAAACTGCGCCGCGTCGGCCGCCGGCAGCCGGTCGCCGATCGGAAGCGCCTCTCGATAGTCGGTCACCGTCACGTCGACGAACCCGGCCCGCACGAGCAGCGACACGAGCGGAACGACATCTCCGTATCGGAACGGACCTGGCGCTGACGGCTCGATCGGTGCGAGGTCGATCGCTTCAGCAACAGCTGCTCGTGTGGCGGTCATCCACTCGTTGTCCACGACCGGTCCCCACACCGCAAACGCGAAGCGACCACCCGGTACGAGCCAGCGCCGCAGATTCGCGAATGCAGTCGGCGGATCGTTGAAGAACATGACGCCCAGTCGGGAGATCAAACGGTCGTAGGACGGCTCCGGCGGTGCCATCGTGCCCATGTCGGCGACCTCGAACGCGACCGATGCATGGTGTGCGCTATACCGTCGTCGTGCGACCTCGATCAGCGCCGGTGACAGATCAAGCCCGTGCGCGACGCTGCCCGCGGACGCCTGACGCCACACCTCCATGGTCGTCGCCCCACCGCCACAGCCGACGTCCGCAATGCGGACCGGTGCGGTGAGAGCCAGTGTCTTGATGAGCGGCTCGTCGATGGGCGCCAGCATCGCCTCCAGCCCGGCGAGCTGGCGACGCCACTTGTCGCTGCGCGCGGCAGCCCAGTCCGCGATCGGTTCCCTGGTCATGGGTACTGCTCCTTAGATGTTCGAGACCAGCACAGGACGTGGCTGACTCGGCCTGACGTTGATGGGCCGGGCTAGGCGCGTGCGGATCACGTACTCCGCGACGATGGCGTTGATGATCCACGCCAGTCCCATCATGACGGCGCGGCTGGCCTCACTAGGTGTGCCGCCGACGAAGACGAACCACGGCAGATGGGTGAGTACTTGGGTGCCGGCGCCCATGCCGAGCGCGTAACCGCGGAGCATCCACGCCCCGTGCGTGACGTACTCGTGATGCCAAAGTGACGCAGCCCCACGCACGATCGAGAAGGTCATCGCCGCCCCAACGATCAACCGCATCACGTAGACCGCTTGACCATCACCCTTCGGCCACGGGTAGAACTGCGTCATCCAGAGTCCGGTCAGCGCGGCGATCAGGCCGAGCGGCACGAGCGGCATCCCGATCGCGCGATGCCAGCCGCGCCGCCGCAGCGCCGGCGCAAACTGCAGGGCGCCAAGCAACGAGTACGGGATCACCGCCACGATGTGGAGCGTGACCGGCAGAGGGTGTTCGAAGAACCGCGCATCGTCGGCAGACGCCTGGCCGGTCATGAGACCGGCCAGGCGGACGAGGCCAGCGACGACCGGGACGATGCCGAGAGCGAGCAGCGACGCGGGGATGAGCAGGGCGCGTTTGGTCTGCATGGTGCCCCTCGTGAGAGTGATGCGAGTCATCGCGATCACCGCAGGGCAAGCCGCAGACCGGCGAGCACCGCGACGTCGCTTCGGCGCGTGGTGCCCGAGGTTCCGAACGGGATCACCCACGTCAGGTAGTCACGCACTTCGAGCCGCACCCGCACCCGAGAGAGACCCAGCTCGCCACCGACGCTGGCATACATCGCTGTGTTGTGCGTCGTGGCGACATCAGCGTTGCGGTAGTTGTGGGTGCGCGCGCCGATGCCCACGCCGGTGAAGGGCTTGAAGTTGATGCGGCGATCGCCACTCCGGCGCGGCAGGCGGTACTCAACGCCGGCGTCATAGGTGAACAGGTCGAGCTTCGCCCGAGGGCCGAGGCCGAGCGGAGTCGCGCGCGCCCAGCCGACCGTCGAGGTGAGCACCAGATCCGGACGCAGCCCGTAGGAGAGCTGGACCGCTGTCAGTTTGGCGCGCTTCACGTGGTCTTCCTTCCCGGTGGGACCGACGGTGCCCGAGGGTACGAGCAGTTCGAGGCCCGGCTTGGTGGCAACCGATGACTGAGCGTGCGCAAGCCCGACAATGGTCATCAGGCTGGTGAGAGCGAGAGCGGCGGTGGTAATTGGCTTCAACATGGCGAGTTCCTTTCGTTGTGGGTGAGTGGTGTCAACAACCGCGAACATGGGAGTCAGCGTAGCGGCCGTTTTGGAATGGCGGAAGACGCAACGTTTGCACTTGAGACGTGCATTTGACGCCAGTCATCGACGCGTGCCATCGTCGCGCATGCCGACCCCTGACCTGAACCAGCTCTTCGTTCTCAATGCGGTCCTGATTGAGAACAGCGTCGTCCGCGCGGCGCAGCGCCTGCACCTGAGTCCGTCGGCGATGAGCCGGGCGTTGGCGCGGGTGCGCGAAACGGTGGGCGATCCAATTCTCGTCAAGGCGGGTCGAAAGCTCGTACCGACGCCGCGCGCGACCGAGATTCGCGACCGCGTCGACCGGCTGATTCAAGAAGCGCAGGCCGTCCTGCTGCCTACCAAGGCACCCGACCTACGCCGCATTGTCCGAACCTTCACGCTCAGAACGAGCGAAGGGTTCGTCGAGACGTACGGTCCCGACTTGGTCAGGTGCGTCATAAAAGACGCGCCCGGAGTTCGCCTGCGATTCGTGGCGAGGCAAACGAGGGATGCCGCGGGCCTGAGAGACGGCAGTGTCGACCTGGAAACTGGCGTGGTCGGTGAGACCACCAGCCCGGAGCTGCGGCAGTTGCCGCTATTCGCCGATCGGATGGTCGGCGTCGTGCGTGCGGGCCACAGGCTTCGCAAGGGGCGTGTGACCGCGGCCAGCTACGCCGCGGCCGCGCATATTGGCATCTCGCGCCAGACGGTCGACCAGGGGTGGGTTGAGGAGGCGCTCGCCACGCTCGGATTCGAGCGCAACGTGATGACGACTGTCAGCGGATTCGCGACCGCGATAGCGGTGGCACGCGGCTCAGATCTGGTGGCGACGGTCCCCGAGCAGCACACGGCGGCCCTACGTGCCCGCATGGTCACCTTCGTCCTGCCGTTCAAGCTGCCGTCGATCATGGTGTCGATGCTCTGGCATCCGCGCATGCATGCGGATCCGGTGCACGCCTGGTTGCGCGAATGCGTGCGCAAGACCGCGGCGGATCCAATCCGCCGGTCCTAGCGGGAATCCGTCAAGCCTTTGGTGGGATCACGACCTGTGGCGCGTCGTCCAGCGGAAGCTGAAGCATCCTGGATGCGGCCGGTAGGCTCGATGACCTTCTGATTCCGGCCGGTAACCGGCAGGAGGTCTTGAAAGGATATCGGTCTTGCACCTGACTCGCGGTGGCGATCACCGCCCTTCAAAACGTTCCAGCTCCCCGCGATCAGCGAGCGTCTTGCCAATCGCGTCGAGCTGCTTCTGAAGGGCCATCTTGTCCAGCGTGTCGAGCCGCAGGCTCATGAAGATTTTGATTCGCGCGTCGAGTTCACGGAAGGCCTTGTCGAAGGCTCGCTCCTGCTGTTCGGTGGTGCCCTCGACCGCCGCCGGGTCTTCGATGCCCCAGTGCGCGGTCATGGGCTGGCCTGGCCACAGCGGACAGACTTCCTTCGCGGCGCGATCGCAGACGGTGAACACGAAGTGTAGATGCGGTGCGCCGGGCGCGGCGAATTCGCCCCAGCTCTTGCTTCGGAGATGGTCCGTCGGCAGGTGGTGCCTACTGAGCACCTGAAGAGCCATCGGATGGACGTCGCCCTTTGGATGACTGCCGGCGCTGAAACCTCGGAACCGGCCTCGGCTCCAATGGTTCGCGAGCGCCTCGCCCATGATGCTGCGGGCCGAGTTGCCGGTGCAGAGAAACAAGACGTTGTACGGCTCTGTCATGGGTGCTCGAACCATTACTCGTTCATCCTCCTCGGGCTGCCAGCGCGGCTTCAAGCGCTGGAAGGTGGCCGTGAATGTCGCTAATGTCGCTGACGATGGCCACGCGCATGGGCCCCTGCCAAATCATGGACTCCCGTGCGGAACGACCACGCGGTCGGCGGTCCGCGGCAGGGCCGGAATGAGCCATCGAAACAGCAGCGTCGCGAGGCACGCTCCGACGACCTCGGCGGCGATGAAACCCGGAGCGTCCGCCGGCCGGATGCCGGCAAACGTGTCCGTCAGTGTTCGGGCGGCCGTGACGGCCGGATTGGCGAAGGACGTCGATGCCGTGAACCAGTACGCGCCGGTGATGTACAGCCCGACGGCCATGGGCACCGCGTCTCGCCGCTTTCGCGACGTGCCCCAGATGACGGCGAGGAGTCCAAAGGTCGCCACCAGTTCACTGAACATCTGCGATCCGCCAGCGCGTACGTGCTGCGACCGCTGAAGGAGCTCTTCTCCGAACATCAGGTGCGCCGCGGCCACACCGGCGATGGCGCCGACGACCTGCGAGACGATGTAGCCTGGCACGGCGCTCCAGGGGAGGCCGCCCTGCGACGCGTCAGCGAGCGTGACGGCCGGATTGAAGTGGGCGCCTGAAATCGGCCCGAACGTGAGAATCAGGGCCACGAGCGTTGCGCCGGTGGCGATCGTATTGGCGAGCAGCGCGATCGCGACATTTCCACCGGCGAGTCGCTCGCCGGCGATGCCCGACCCGACGACGGCGGTGAGGAGCA
>JBDTNQ010000139.1:0-9376 GCA_039933635.1 Acidobacteriota bacterium | reverse complement strand
CCTCGCACCCGACGACGTCAGCGCCCCGACCCGTGCGCTATCGCTTCTTCGATCGTCGACTACGGGACGGCCCACTCGCCGCATGAGAGTCGACATCCTTGAATATCTGATCGATTTGCGCAATTTGATATTCCAGTCTGGCCGCGAGGCTTCTGAACATCGAGTCCAGGTTGCCGCCAATCTCGTCGACCGCCGGAAATTGCGCGGTGAGCCTGCTCTGAAGGCGCTGCACCATCGTCTTCGCCTCCTCGGCAATCGCGCGCCGCTGATCGATCACCTTCTTCGCGGCGGGGACTGAACCGAAGAGCTGCGCCAGGGCTTCGTTGTTCGTCATGACGTGTCCTTTCCTGAAAGACGACGACGATGCCATCGTCTGACCGGGCGCGCAAGAGGGAAGCGCGCGACCCGAGTCGGTCTGACGCTATCGCGCCGCCCGCGCATCGCCGCGAGACGGAGCGCGTAGCGCGACGTTGAGCGACATTGAATGCAGCGTGATCCGCGAGCGGGGGTGGGGCCCCGCGAACTGAAAAGAAGTCCGCGAAACCCGCGACGTGCGGAGCGGTGTTGAGCGGGCGAGCGGGGGTGGGGCCCCGCGAGCAATGAAAAGAAAGTTCGCGAACGGCATGCCCTGGACCTGAAGGTCCAGGGCTCCACGGACTGTCGCTGACTCCCTGCAGCGCACTGACTCGCCGTCGTGCGGGGACTCTGATGGGACCCAAGATCCCGTGGAATGCCGACGCGCGAACTGGGTTCCTGCCACCGGGCTGTCGCGCGACGCTCGGGCGAAGCGCTTGCGAAGGACCAGCCCTGTCAGACCCGATTCGTATCCTCGGGGGCATGACGCCCTCCACCGGATGGTTCTGCGCGCTGCTCGACAGCGCGGCGGATGTCTACTTCCGCTATGCGCTCTCGCCGACTCGGCGGCTCGTTTACGTCAGTCCGTCCGTGCACGCGCTGACGGGCCACGCGCCCGAGGCGTTCTACGGCGATCCGAATTTCTGCCTGAGTCTGATTCCAAGCGCCGATCGGCGGCTCCTGCGCCAGGTACTCCGGTCGCGGCGGGGGCGGACGCTCGGCATCAGGTTCGTGCGTCATGGCGTTGAGATTCCGATCGAACTGCGGACGGTCGCGCTCGTGCGCCATCGGCGCGTGGTCGCGATCGAGGGCGTGGCACGGCTCACAATCGGCATGCCCGCCGCCCGTGGCGTCGAGGCAGCGCCGGAGCCCACGCAGCAGCGCCTCGCGGCGCTGATGGTCGAGGTGCACGAGCTTCTGCATCGCGTGCTGCCACATGGAGCCCCGGACCTTCAGGTCAGGGACATATCGGCCCGGGCCCGATCTCTCCGACTCGGCGATCTCTCGCTCGATCTCGACCGCATGATCGTCACCGAATCCGGCGTCGTCGTCTCTCTCACCAGCCGTGAAGTCATGGTCTTGCGCTATCTCCTCCAACACCCTGGACGCGTCGTCACGCGGCGGAACCTGCTCGAGGACGTGTGGTCGTACACGTACACGGGCGACGACCGCACGGTGGACGTCCACATCTCGCGTCTGCGTCGCAAGCTGCCGTCGCTCCGCGGGCGGCTCGTGGCGATCCGCCACGTCGGCTATCGACTCGACGCCGATGAAGCGGCGGAGGAGTCGCGGTTGACCCTCCGTGGAGCCCCCGGCCGTCAGGCCGGAAGCCGAAGGATTGCTAACAGTTAGTTCGACAGCAATCTCTCTGCAATCTTGGGTTCATACAGTTCCTCTGCCGGGCCGAGCGCCCGCGTCCCTGGAGGAACTTCATGTCACCCGTTCGCCGGCTCACTGCACCGTCCGTCGTCTTCCGTGTCCGATCGCTCGCGGCGCTCGTCCTGTGCGCGCTGACGATCGCGTGTGGCAAGAACAACACCTCGCCGACGTCGCCGTCGCCTTCGACCGCGCAGACGAGGACTATCAGCGTGAGTGGCGACCTGGCGTTCGGCAGCGTCGACATCAACACGTCGGCATCGCGGGCGTTCACGATTGCCAATAGCGGGAACTCGCCGCTGACGTTCACGAGCGTTCAGGGCGTTGGCGGCACGGGAACGGCGGGCTGGACTGTCACGCCGACGTCCGGGACCATTGCTGCGGGCGGGTCGCTGACGGCGACGCTCCGCTTCTCACCGACCGTCGCGCAGTTCTACGGCACCGTGCTGACGGTGGTCGGCGACCAGACGTCCGGCAATGCGGCCATCAACATCAACGGCACCGGCGTCAACAACACGCCGCTGTTCGTGATGAGCGGGACTGGGGACACCGTGTTCACCATGCCGACGTCCGTCGCCCGCGTGAAGATCACGGCTGACTACACGCGGAACTCCTCGAACTTCATCGTCAAAGTCGGCGGTCGCCTGGTGGTCAACGAGCTCATCGGCACCGGCTGGGGCACCACGCACTTCGAAGGCACATATGCCGTGACGGGCGGCCAGACGGAGATCACGAACTCGTCCGGCGTGGCCTGGTCGTTCACCGAAGTGCGGTAGGGAAGACAGAAGACCGGGTCTCCGCCCGCATCGAGGAGACCCGACCGGCGCGAACGGCATGCCCCGGACCTTCAGGTCCGGGGTACAACAGACCCGACATGGCGAAATCCGGCGGCCGCACGTGGCGACACAGGAGCATTCGTACGGCGCTCAAGCGCCTCGGCCCCGGCCGGGCCGAAGCGTTCCTGCGCGCGGCCTTCGTCGGGGCTGCGGACATCCTCGCGGTGAAGCTGATCAACGAGCACATGGATCGCGGCGAGACGCTCGCCGACGCGCTGCTCGAGGGCGATCGATTCGGCTTCTGGCTTGAAGCGCAGGAGCTGGTGCCGCAGCGGTTCGAGGTCAAGTTCGGCTGCCTGCCCGGGCCGATGGTGGGAGATGGCGGGGAGTGGGTTGTGGAGTTCGATGCGGCGGGGAAGGTGATCGAGTGTAAGGGTGGGGCAATGTGGATGTCGTGAATCAGGGTGAGAGGCCATTTCTTTGTCTCCGCCCGAGTAGATTTCTCACTCTGCCTGTGTCCAAAGAGTCCCTTCGTTGCACTTCTCTTGCAAATCCAACACATCCGAAAGCACTTGGGCCGCGCGCGACAGCGAGTTCACGCTAAGATCCGCGCAGCTTTCCCGGCGAACAGAACGCGTAGGAACTGCCCTGTCACACCCATCCGCGATCCTGTCGCACGCACCATGACGCCGTTCATCGATCGCCTTCGCGATCTCTGCCGCGCGCATCCGACGCGCGCGAAGTGGGTGTTCGTCCCGACGCACGCGATTGGCCGAACGCTGGGCGATCGACTCGCGCTCGTGGGCTGCGACTGGGCGAACCTGCGCTTCGTCACGCCACTCGACATCGCGCTGCGCATGGGCGCGCCATTCCTGGTCGAGCGCGGCGTTGATCCCTCGGAAGAAGGTCTCGGCCCCGCGCTGGTGATGCGGTTGCTGCTCGCGTTGCCCGAAGATGGCGGCTACTTCCGTCCGATGGGCGATCAGCCGCAGATGGCGATGGCGCTCTGGTCCACGATTCGCGAACTGCGCATGAGCGGCGTGCGCGCGGACGCGCTGCCGGCTGACGCGTTCGCCTCCGAGGACAAGCACCGCGAGCTGTGCGCGCTCCTCGCGTCCTACGAGGCCTACCTTTCCGACAACAACCGCGGCGACCGCGCCACAGTCTTCGAAGAAGCACTCCGCCATCCTGATTGGTGCCCAATCCGCCAGCAGGACTGCCACATGACGTTGCCGGACATCCGCTGGCAACCCCTCGAGCAGCAGCTGCTAGACGTCATGCCGGGCGAGCGGGTTTCCGTCCCTGCGGTCCCCATCGTCCCTTTGGCCCCGACGAGCGCCAGTTTCTTCCAAGCCGGCGGCGCCGAAGCCGAAATCGAAGAGATCTTCCGCCGCATTCTCGCGTCCGGCCGCTCCCTCGACCAGGTCGAGATCGTCTGCGCCAATCCACGCCAGGCGGCGCTGGTGTGGGAAAAGGCCGTCCGCTACGAGTGGCCCGTCACCGTGGCGCACGGGTTGCCCGTCGCGCTGACGCGACCTGGCCGCGCGCTGCTGTCGTTCATCGAGTGGATCGATGACGACTTCGCGGCGGGACGGTTGAGGCGCATGCTGCAGTCGGGCGACGTCCGTCTCGACAGCCTCACGACCTCGCCGGCGCGCGCAGCCCGGCTGCTCGTCAAGGCGCAGGCCGCGTGGGGACGCAAGACCTTCGGTCTCTCCATGACTCGCTACGCCGCATCGGCTCGTCGTCAATCGGAGCGCGACGATCTGCCGGCTGACCAGCGGGAGCGCCTGATCGCCCGCGCTGTCGAAGCTGAAGAACTGGGCGCCTGGATCGACGCGCTCGTGTCGTCGGTTCCCGAGCCGGAAGGCAACGGCAGCGTCGGCCTGCGCGACGTCATCGAGTGCGCGCGGGCGTTCGTGGACACGTGCGCCGCCCGCACCAGCGCGCTCGATCGCTTAGCGGCGGCGGCGCTCCTCGACGCCATCGGTGAGCTTCGCGCGCTCGACGACTTCCGCTGTCCGCTGGATCACGCGTTTCGATTCCTGGCCGAGCGCGTGGATGGCCTCACGGTCGGCGCGGATCGGCCCCGGCCCGGTCACCTCCACGTCTCCGCGCTCGCGACCGCCGGGTATGCCGGTCGTCCGTCGGTGTTCGTGATGGGCCTCGAAGAAGGCCGCGTGTTTCCCGTGCCGTTCGAAGATCCAGTCCTCCTCGATGCGGAGCGGGCGCGATTCAGTGCGAACCTTCGCGTCTCACGCGACCGGACCGACGAAGCCGTGAAGACCGGGTTGTCGCGTCTGGCCGAGATGACTGCGCAGCCGGGCACGTCGATGACGTTCAGCTACTCGTGCCGGGACCTGCGCGAGTATCGGCAGACGTATGCGTCATGGGTGATGCTCCAGGCGTGGCGCGATGCCACGAAGAATCCGGCCGCGACCTATCAGGATCTGCACAAGCACCTCGGCGCGCCGAAGTCCTGCGTGCCGGAGACGCCAGAGGCCGCGCTCGATGCGTCGCGCTGGTGGCTGCACGGTGCGGCGAACTCGGGCGGCGCAGCGCAATCCGCGGTGCTGGCGGCGTATCCCTCGCTCGGTGCCGGCCGCACGGCCGAAGCCGCGCGCGCGAGCGCCGCGTTCACGGCATGGGATGGCTACGTGCCTGCGGCTGGACCCGTCATGGATCCCTGCCGCGACGAAGCCGTCATCTCACCCACGCAGCTCGAGGATGCCGCACGCTGCCCGTTCCGCCATTTCCTGCGTCGCGGCCTCGGCGTGGAAGCGATTGAGTCCGGCGATCGCGACCGCGACGTGTGGCTCGATCCGCTGCTGCGCGGCACGCTGCTGCACGACCTCTACGCCGGTGTGCTGCGCCGCTGTCGCGAAGACAACCGGCGTGCCACGGTCGAGACGGATGCCGCGTGGCTCGCGCAAAGCGGCAAGCAGGCCTTGGCGGATCTCGCCGACGAGATGCCGCCGCCTTCGGAAGAGATTCGCGAGCGCGAGACGACGATGCTGCTCGCGGACCTCGCGCTGTTTATCGACGCGGAGTCCAAGCTTGATCCATCGCGTACGCCCGTCGGTCTCGAAGTCGGCTTCGGTCGCGGCAGCGCTGAAGCCATCGAGCCTCTGTCGCAGAATGAGCCCGTCGTCCTCGATCTCGGCGGCGGGCTGAAGGTGCGCGTCGCTGGGCGTATCGATCGCATAGATCGCATCGATCGAATAGATGAGGTTGGCTCGTCCACGTTCGAGATCGTTGACTACAAGACCGGCGGCTATTGGGCCGACGACTGGAACGGCACGTTTGCCGGCGGCACGCGTCTGCAGCATGCCCTCTATGGCCTGGCGGCTGTGCAGCTGCTGCGGAAGTCGGTGAAGACGCCGAAGGTCAGCGGCGCGCAGTATTACTTCCCCAGCGAGAAGGGCCAGCAGCAACGCAAGAACATCGACGCCCAGTCCAAGGCGCGCGTCGCCGAAGTGGTCGGCGACCTGCGCCAGGTGATTGCGGGCGGACTGTTCATCCACGGCTACAAGGAAGGCGCCTGCAAGTGGTGTGACTACGGCCACGCCTGCGGCGGGGCGGCCGCATCGCGGGCAGAGGCGAAGCTCGCGGACCCGCACCTCGCGCCATTCGTCAAGTTGGCCGCCCATGATTGAGAAGGTGAAACCGGGTCAGCGACCGGAGAGACCGGGTGTCGATCCCGGCCCTTTGCATGCAGACACCCGGTCTCATGTCCCCGACACCCGGTCTCGGGATCTCATCGTCTCCGATCTCGATCGCAGCCTGCTCGTCGAGGCCGGCGCCGGATCCGGCAAGACCCAGAAGCTCGCCGAGCGCATGGCGGCCGGCATTGCTACTGGCACCTACGAACTCGAGCGGATGGCGGCCGTCACCTTCACACGCAAGGCCGCGGCTGAACTGCGGGGGCGCTTCCAGGCCGCGCTCGAAGCCGATCGCGCGAACGGCGGCCCGGCCGATCGCCTCGCGCGCATCGACGACGCGCTCGGCAATCTCGAGCGCTTCTTCGCCGGCACCATCCACGCCTTCTGCGCCCGTCTGCTGCACGAGCGGCCCGTCGAGGCCGGCGTCTCGCCCGGCTTCACGGAGCTTGACGATGTGGAGGACGCGCTGATCCGAAGGCGGAGCTGGCGCGACTATCGAGCCCAGGCGCGAGCGATCGGCGACTCCGACGTCATGGAGCTGATCGACGCCGGCATCACGGCCAGGCAGCTCGACAAGGCTTTCGAGACGGTCTGCCTCTATGAAGATGTGACCTTTCCGGCCGGCGATGCGGCCATGCCGGATATCGCCCAGGCGTGCAAGGCGCTCGAGCAATACCGGACCGCCCTGGAAGGTCTCGCTCCATCAGTGATTCCGCCCGACGTGAAGTGCAAGACGCTCAAGGACCGCCTCCCGCGTTTCCAGCGTGCCTGGCGTGCCTATGCCAGGGGCCGGCGCGAACCGGCGTTCGTGGTGAACCTCTTGCGCACTTGGGAGTCGAGTCCTGACGTCACCCTGAAATGGTGGCCTGGCGACAATGGCAAGAAGGCCAAGCAACTGCACGCGGATTTCCGTGACGCCACGGTGTTGCCGTATCTCACAGCCTGGCGCCAGTACCTCTACGGCCGCTGCGTCTCGCTCCTGGTGAAGGCCCGCGACGCCGCCCGCGCCGAACGTCGTCGTCGCAACGCGCTCAGCTTCAATGACCTGCTGATGCTGACAGCGCAAGTCCTGCGGACCAACGCCGATGTCCGTCACGCGCTGCAGCAGAAATACCGATGGCTGCTGGTTGACGAGTTCCAGGACACGGATCCGGTGCAGGCCGAGATCATGTTTCTGCTCGCTGCGCAGGAAGAGACCGGGTCTCCCTCACCATTCACGGGAGACCCGACAGAAGAGACCGGGTCTCCCTCACCATTCACGGGAGACCCGGTCTCGTATCCCCCCGACTGGCGCACCGTCTCCCTCCGTCCCGGCGCCCTCTTCGTCGTCGGCGACCCCAAGCAATCGATCTACCGCTTTCGTCGCGCGGACATTGAGATCTACAACGAGGTCCGCACGCGACTCGCCGGTGCTGACGGCGAAGGCGTGCTGCGGCTGACGACCAACTTCCGGTCGGTGCCTGGGTTGTGCGACTGGGCCAATCAGGTCTTCTCCCAGACGTTTCCGGCGGCGGCGACGGCGCACTCGCCGATGTTCGCGCCGCTGGAGCCCTACCGGGAGCCGGCGACTCACGCTCCCGCCACCGCGGTCATTGACCTCGCGGATGTAGCGGAGGCTGGCGATGTCGCGACGGAAGAAGCCACGCGGATTGCGCGATACATTCGGGCCGAGGTCGACGCGAATCGGCGCGGGTTTGGCGACTTCCTCATTCTCACCCGCAAGAAGAAGAGTCTGCGTCCCTACGCCAAGGCGCTGGAGGCGCTCGAGGTGCCGATCGAAGTCACCGGCGCTGGCGCGTTCGACGAATCCGAAGAGGTGCGGGAGCTTGCTCTGCTCCTCGGCGCGCTGGCCGATCCCCAGGATGCCGTCTCGCTCGTCGGCGTGCTGCGCGGCCCGCTCTTTGGCCTCAGCGATGAGCAGCTCTTCGCGTTCAGGCAGGCGGGTGGGTATTTCAATCTGTTTGCTGAGATTCAGTCGGCCGACGCGGAGGCTGTTCGCGTGGCAGGCGCCCTTCAGTCTCTCCGCCAGTGGCACAAGTGGACGCGGACTCTTCCTGCCGGTTCCGCTCTCGAACGCATTCTCGAGGACTCCGGCTACCTCGCCCTCTCTGCGACGTCGCGCGGCGGTGTTGAGGCGGGCGATCTGCTGCATGCCGTCGATCGCGTGCGCGCGGTGATCGAGACGGGGTTCACGTTGGCGGAGGCGGCCGATGCGCTCGCGTCGTGGTGCGGGCTCGATGAAGACGGCCCGGATGAATCCACCGAGGTGGACTCCCTGCCGCTCGAGCCTGGTCGTCGCGATGTCGTCAGGCTCATGAATCTGCACAAGGCCAAAGGGCTCGAGGCCGAGGTTGTTTTTCTCGTCGATCCTCTCGGCGGATTCGAGCCGCGCGTGGACGTCCGCATTCTGCGCGAAGGCGCGGAGCCGGTGGGCTACTTCCAGATTCAGGAGGAGGGCAGTGGCTATGCGCGCAAGGTGCTGGCCGAGCCGGCCGGCTGGGACGCGCACAAGGTGGCCGAGCAGGCGTTCCTCGAGGCTGAAGTTGACCGGCTGATGTACGTCGCGGCCACCCGCGCCAAAGACACGCTCGTCGTCGGCCGATGGCCCGGCAAGCCTGGCAATCGGAAACCGTCCTGGCGCCTCACGGCGTCGCTCGCGACGGCTCCGGTGCTACAGATTCCACCTGCTGCGGCGCCACCGTCGCCGCCACCTGTCGATCTCAGCGCGTCTGCTGCTGCACAGGCCCTGGCTGCCCGGGATGCGGCGCACGACCTCTCGCGGCGTCCTTCCTGGGCGACGACATCCGTGACTGCCGAGGTCAAGCGCCTGCCGCGCTTCACCATTCAGGTGGAAGACGATGACGATGCGACGCGGACGATTGTGCCCGACACTGCCAGCCACCGCGCCGACGCTGGTCAGGCCTGGGGCACGCTCGTGCACGGCCTGCTCGAGCACGCCATGCGCCACGCCGGCGCGACGCGCGACGACCTTCGTCGTCTCGCGCTGTGGCTGACTGTCGATGAGCCACAACTTCGACCCGTGATCGATCGGGCCGTCGAGACCGCGCTGGCGGTCGTCGCATCCGGCGAGTTGGCCTCCGCGCGCGCTGCTGTCGAGTCCCAGGCCGAGGTGCCGTTCGCGATTCAGGAGATGCGCGACGGCGTCCCGACGGTCGTCACTGGCGCGATTGACCTGGTGCATCGGAC
>JBDTNQ010000138.1:0-9413 GCA_039933635.1 Acidobacteriota bacterium | reverse complement strand
AAGCGCAGAAGCGCAATCTGGACGATGTGGAAGCCAGCGTGAAGTGGACGCAGGAGTTTCTCGCGAAGCAGTGACTTCGGGCACGACGGGTACGACGGGTACGTCGGGAAGGCGTGCGAACCGACTGAGGTTTGCTAACGCGAGAGCTACGCGTACGGTCGATGCTCAGGTTTGCGCCGTGGGCTCATGTAACCGGCGTGCCCTCGTACCTGTCGTACCTCGTACCCGTCGTACCCCGTACCCGACGTACCCTGAGTACCCGTCGTACCTGTCTAAAGCAAGAATCCTGCGATCGTCGCCGTCATGAAGTTGGCGAGCGTACCGGCGAACATGGCGCGGATGCCGAGTCGCGCCAGATCCTGTCGACGATTCGGTGCGAGCGGACCGATGCCGCCGAGCTGAATACCGATCGAGCCGAAATTGGCAAAACCGCACAGCGCGAAGGTTGCGATCGTAAACGACTTCGGATCCAGGGTGCCTTTCATCGGTCCGAGCATCGAGTAGGACACGAACTCGTTCAGCACCATGCGCGTGCCGAGCAGGTTGCCGATCGTGCCCGCGTCGCGCCACGGCACGCCCATCGCCCACGCCACGGGCGCGAAGACCCAGCCGAAGATCTGCTGCAGGCTGAGGTGGGCCACGCCGAGGATCACGTTGACGAGCGCCACCAGCGCGAGAAATGAAATCAACATGGCCGCGACGTTCAGTGCGAGGTGCAGGCCTTCGCTCGTGCCCCGCGCCGCCGCGTCGATCACGTTGACGTCCGTCTTCGGAATCTTCAATTCCACCGCGCCCATCGTCTTCGGCATCTCGGTTTCCGGGACGAACATCTTGGCCATCATGATCGTGCCGGGCGCGGTCATGATGACCGCCGTCAGCAGGTGCTGGGCCTCGACGCCGAATGCGATGTAGGCGGCCATGATGCCGCCGGAGATGTGGGCCATGCCGGCGGTCATGACGGTCATCAGCTCGGACTGCGTCATCTCCGGCAGGTACGGGCGAATCGTCAGCGGGGCCTCGGTCTGGCCCATGAAGATGCTGGCGGCGACGTTCAATGACTCCGCGCCGCTCGCGCCCATGACGCGGTGCATGACGACAGCCACGATGCGCACGACGAACTGCATGACGCCGAGGTAGTAGAGAACGGCGAACAGTGCGGCGACGAAGATGATGATCGGCAGCACCTGGAACGCGAAGATGACTTCAGGCCCGGACGGCGTCCCGAGCGCGCCTGACACGACTTGACCCCACTGCGTCGATTCTCCGAGCCGGCCGAAGACCAGGCCCGTACCGGCGGACGCCAGATTCAGGATTCGCGTGATCCCTGCACCAAGCGTCTCGAAGATCCGCTGTCCGACGGATGTGCGCAGGACGACGATCGCGAAGGCGAGCTGCAGGCCGAGGCCCCACGCCATCATCCGGAGGCTGATCGCGCGCCGGTTGGTCGAGAAGAGATACGCGATGCCCAGGATCACGATCGCGCCGACGAGCGGCTGGGCCTTCGGAACGCCGAGCTGCGCCGCGACGGCAGCCGCGACGGCCAGGGCGGTACCTGCCGCCAGAATCAGCAATTCAGTCCGGCCGGGCCGGCTCGTTCCTGTCGCATCCATGGCCATCAAAGACCTCCCTCATCTGCAGACGGCCCGTAGATTGACGGCACGGCGACGTCGTTGAGGCGCAGATACACCCCGAGTTGCGCGCGATGATGCACGTTGTGATTGAGGACGAAGCTCCGCAGCGCCGAGGCGCGCGGCATGCTGAAGATCGTGTGGCCGCCGTGTTTGAGCGTCCACGGCTGCATCAACGCGGCGTCGCTCGTGGCAGCGAGCGCCGCGCGCGCGGCGGCGACCTCGGCGTCGAAGCGGGTCAGCAGGGCCTCCCGCGTGGTCATCATGTAGCGCTCGCGCGTCGACCCGCCCACAGGCTGCATGTCGTATTCATCGCGCGTCAGCGTGGTCACGGCCCACCACGGAATGTCGGTGAGATGGCCGGCGAGCCGCGCGATGGTCATCGACTTCGGATGCGGCCGGTAGTCCGGACGATCCTCGGGCACGCGCTCGAGCACCTTCCGCGTGTTGGCCATCTCGTGATCGAATTCGGGCAGGAGCGACTGACTCATCGACGTCGACATGCGGACGACTCCCTTCGCGTCGGCTATCATACGTCCGGCTCACCGCCAGCGCCGGTTCTGGTTCCCTGACACATGACGCTTCGCCAGCTCAAGGGCTGTTACTACGCCCTCACCGCGTGTAACACGATTGCGAGTGCGTACTACCTCAACTACCTGTTCTTCTTCCTGCACGATCGCTACGGATTCGGCAATCGCGGCAACCTGCTCGTCGCAGCCCTCCACGGTGCGACCTACATTTTTGCGGCTTGGTTCGGCGGCCGGTTTGCGCAGGTCCGCGGGTATCTCACAAGCCTGGCGGTTGGATTGGCCGGCCTCGCACTGTGCATGGCGGTCGCGTACTTCGTGGACTCGCCCGTGGGCCAGGTCCTCCTGATCGTTCCCTACACGTCGGTGTTGCTCCTGACCTGGCCGGCGCTCGAGGCTCTCGTCATCGAGCACGAGCCAGCGCCCCGTGTCCCGCATATGGTCGGCATCTACAACCTCACCTGGTCGTCGGCCACGGCGCTCGCCTACTTCTCGGGTGGCCGTCTGTACGACGCGATCGGCCGTGGTGCCATCTTCGTGATTCCTGGCCTGATGTTCCTGGCCCAGGCGGGCGCCGTGTTGTGGCTACGCCCTCGGGCCGCGGCGGTCATTGTCGTGCCGGCACCCGCGGACGAGGTACCCCATCCTGAGATGCCAGCCTCTGAGCGGCGCGTTGCACCGCAGGCGTTCCTGCGGCTTGCGTGGATTGCCAATCCCTTTGCATACATGGCGATGTACACCGTACTGGCGGTGATGCCCGATCTCGCGCGTCGTCTCGGCCTCTCGCCCACGCGCGTGGGACTGTTCTGCTCCGTCTGGTTTTTCAGCCGCGTGGTCGCTTTTGCCGTCTTGTGGATGTGGACGGGATGGCACTACAGGTTTCGATGGATGGTGGCCGCATTCGCCGCCATCATCCTGAGCTTTGCGACGATTCTTCTGGCGCCGTCGCTGACGGTCATGGTGCTCGCCCAGGTCGCCTTCGGGTTGTCCGCGGGTCTCATCTACTACTCGTCCCTGTTCTATGCGATGGACGTGGGCGAGGCCAAAGGCGAGCATGGCGGCCTGCACGAGGCTGCGATCGGCGTTGGCATTTGCGCCGGTCCGGCCATCGGGGCCCTGTCGATACAGATCTGGCCCGATCTTCCGAGCGCCAACGCCTTCGCCGTCAGCGCCCTCCTCCTCACCGGATTCGCGGCCATGCTCGCGACCTGGTACCGCGCCAGGCAATAGACCGGGTGTAGCCGTGCAGCTTGTAAACTGTCCCTATGTCTCCCTGGCACCGCCTCGTGCGTGCAGGCGCAGTTGCGGTCGCGTCTCTTGCCCTTGTCGCCTGGTCAGCGCCAGTTGTGGTCCGATCGGGCGTGGGCGCGTGCAAGGGAATTGCGCTGACCTTCGACCTGTGCCCGGTCAAGCAGTCTCCCGGTTTCGACGAAGCCCTGGTGCGCGAGTTGATCGATCACCACATCCATGCAACGTTCTTTCCGTCGGGACGATGGATTGAGACGCACGATGCGCAGATGCGCGAACTGCTGGCGGTGCCGTACTTCGAAATCGGTTCGCACGGCGAGGCGCACGCCATGATGAGCCACCTGACGACCGCGGCGCAGGCACAAGAGATGCGCGGTCCGGTCAAGACGTTGGCCATGACCTACGGCCGCGTGACCACGCTTTTCAGGCCGCCGTACGGGGATTACAACGCCGATACGGTAGAGGAGGCCCGCAGGGAAGGGCTCACCTTCGTCCTGTGGTCCGTGGTGTCGGGCGATCCAGATCCCAAGCTGCCCGCCGCGCGCATCGCGGCCGAGGTCGAAACGCGCGCGCACAATGGCAGCATCGTCATCTTTCATGCGAACGGCCGCGGGTGGCATACGCCCGAGGTCATTGCCGACGTCTACCAGCACCTCATCGTCGAGAGAGGGATGACGCCGCTGACCGTCAGCGAAATGCTCGGGAGCTGCGCCGGCCATGGTTCCGCTGTACACCACTAGAGACCTGGTTGAGCCGGATGCCGCCGTGTTTGGGGCGTGGCTCAGCGAGTCCGAGCCCTGGCGCACACTCGGCTATGCGGCTGAGGCCTGGCCAGCGTATTTCGAGACGCTGGCACGCGACCGCTCCCGCAAGGTCTACGTCCTGACCAGGGCGGCGTCGGCTGTGGGCTTGGCTGTCGTGCGGCGGCACGTGTTGCTGGGGGAGTATCTCGAACTGTTTGCCATCGCGCCCGGCGAGCGTCGGCGAGGAGCTGGGAAGACCCTGCTCGATCTCGTCGAGATGAGCGTATTCGGAAGGACGTCGAACCTGTACCTCTGCGTCTCGGATTTCAACGCCGACGGACGTGCGTTCTACGAGGCTGCGGGATATCGGGAAGTCGGCTGCCTTGACGCACTTGTCGTGTCGGGGCGCGCGGAGATTCTGATGCGTAAGACGACGGGCCCGGCCAGGCGCGCATCGCCGTAGCAATGACGCACCAGCAGGAGTAGACTGCGTGGCTTGGGCCCACGCTCGGCCCCGTTTCCTCACGCAGGCAGCATGACGCGCAGGACGTGTGCGGTCGCTTCGACTCTCGCGATGATGCTGGTGTGTCTCGCGACGCCCGCAATCGGCGCGGGGGCACACTGGGGACAAGTTGTCGTGCCCGGTGGCGTGCAGGCAGCGCGGCGTGTCCTGAAACTCGGCGACAGCAAAGGCCGATTCGACGCAAGTCTCGTCGTTGATTTCACGTACCGGCATTCGCGGACGGGTGACTGGTCGCGCGCGACCGACAGGCTTCGGCGATACCTCGCCAACGTCGACACCATCCATCAGATCATCGGCGACGGGATGCGCGTGGCACCGCCGCCGGCGAGCGCGCCTCGGGCCGACGCGGGTCGCTTTCGCAGTCTCCGCGAGGCCCTGGGGATCGAACGTCGCAAGGTCGACGGCCAGGTCCGTTACGTCGCGGGCCAATCAGCCACCGATCGCGAACGCGCGGAGTGGGCTGGCGCACTGGGGCTGGATATCGAGGGCATCGCCGTCGCGTGGACAATGGGCGAGGCCGAAGCGCTCTCCTTGACCACCGGCTTCGTCCCACTGCCACTGCCGGAGTTCTGGTCAGAATCGGCCCCCGCAGTCGCAATCGATCTCGGCACGGTGCTGCGCGATCGGGAAACCGGCCTCTTCTACACCGGCCTCATGGCCCTCGACGAACAGACGCTCGCGTGGTTCGACGCGCACCGTCGTGTCCTGCAGCGCATTCGTGAGCAGTCGGCTCCGGCGTTTTCAGCGTTCGCGCGAAGCGTCCAGATTGACAACTCCGTCGTCGTCACGCCTGGCGGTTCAGGCATGACGATGGCGTGGGCGCGACTGGGTGGCCGTGCCGTCTCAGAGCCCGGCGGCTTTCTCGCAGCCCTGCTCACCGTTGACGACGGCTTGTTGATGTATTTCGTCGACGCCGTTCGCCATGCGTCACCGTCCGTTCAGCAGGCCCTGTCCGCGCGAGTCACGCAGCAGGTGGCCGCCATTGATGAGATGTATCGCGCTTTCCGCGAGGCGGCCGGAGCGTGGTCGATCAACGCTCGTCCATTCGATCGGCCGTCGCAGGATCCGGCCTGGACACTCTCGCTGCTCCAGTTGCCGGGTGGTCACATCGGAGGACCGGCGTGGCTTCCGGCCGTGCTCGAACGCGTGACGCGCGACGCGAACTGGCCGGAGAAGCCTCGGCCGCTGTCGGCCAGGTTGCCGGTTGGTGACGTGGCGTGGACCATGCAGTGGTTGTTCGAGCGACCAGGCGAACAGTTGGAGCGCGTGAAACTCCTGCGGTTCACGCAGCGGTTGGAGCGACTCGATGCGTCATCGCCGGATGCCGTCGAGGTGGCGCTCCGGACGTTCCTGGATCTCCCGGCACTTGCGCTCGCGCTGGAGCGCATGGGCACTCGCGACGCGGACACGATCGGCCGCATGGGTCGCGCCGGGTACGCGTTGTCGCGCGCCGCCGATCGGACGACCATCGAGCCGATTCTCGCGCGATGGCAGGCGTCGCTCGCATTGGTTGAACAGGCGGCGAGGCTGCGCCACCTGGCGCCACGCGTGACGAGTCCGCTCGTGCTCTCGCTGGCTGATGCGGCGGTTCGTCCACCACGCGAGACCACCGATCGGATCCTCCACTGGATGACCGACACGTTGCTGCCGGCTTTGGCGCCCCTCCCGGACGCCACAAACCTCGGTCGTGAGTCGATCACGCGTGTGCTCGCGATGGATTCGGCGACGCGGGCGAAGGTGATCTGGGAGGGCCTCGGTTACGAGCGCAATCCATTGCGCGTGGCCCGGCGCGATGTGGACGCGTTGGCCTTGTCCGCGGGCGCGCCGTTGCGCGCCGATCAGACGGCGCTCGATCGACTGCATCGCCGGCTGGATGAAGGTCTCAGATCGCCCGAGGAGGCCCGTAATATGGCGACCGACTTCGACGCCATGCGGACCGTCCCGGGGCGCCCCTCGTTGCTCGGTCCGCAACCCGACGATCGGTTCAACCGCCAACTCGGCATCGCTGCGCGCGCGCTGCGTACCGATCCGCCGATTGCCCGATCTGGTGCGGCGCCAACGCCGGATCTCGACGTATCGAACGTGTTCGGCGCCGCCGCGGATCAGATCGTCCAGCCCGTCGTCTACGCGCTCGCCATGACCCCTCTTCACCAGACGCCGTCACTGCAGGCGGACGCGTGGGCGTTCCATGATCTGTCGCCGGCAGAGGCGCGCGATGACTGGTGGCGCCAGGCGTGGCAGCCCGCCACGCAAGAGGCGCGGCGGGGAGGTGGCTCGGGTCTGATGGGGTCATGGCTGCTTCTCGATCTGTCGCTTGGTGAAGCCATGGTGCCGCGGCGGTTCGATCGCGCCGACTCGCTGGCGACACCGGTCCTTGATGCCATCTTTCGAGACCTCGCTCTGCGCGTCCAGCCATCGGACGCGGATATCGAGATGATGGCCGACGCCGTTCGCCGCCTGGCGCGGGGCCGCTCGATCGTGGCGGATTGGCAGCGCGCGGCTGCCAACGGCGACGCTGGTGCGCGGTTGGATCCGCGCGGAAGGGCAATGGGCGCCACGCGGCGCGGCGTCCTGGCGTGGAGCCTCGAGCGCGACGTCGACGCGATCGCCAACATGAGCCTGTCCGAAATCGCCAGCCTGGGAGGTCCCGCACACGTGGCCTCGATGGCGCTCGACGGCTGCGCTTGCATCGCCGCCGCGCCAGCGTGGGCGATCGACGACACTCGCCCGTACTGGATGGCCGGCGTTCCAGCCGCCTTCGCGACAGACCTGCAACTCCGCATTGCCGAACTGCTGACCGGCGCGCATCTGCCGCTGCAACTGGTGGCGGATATCCTGCCGTTGGCCGCGGCAGACTGGCTGTCACACGTCGAGCCCTACTCCAACGACGACTGGGAGTCGCTCACGACGTGGCCGAGGCAGTTGACACTCGCCGAAATCGAAGGCTATGTGATGCAGCTCGTGGCCGAGGGCGTGCTCGCGCCGCTCGACGAGGCGGTGCCGTGACGCGCTCCGTGCTTGCGCTGCTGATGGGTGCCGTACTGGTGTCTACGCCTCGTGCGCAGGCGCCGGGCCGCCAACTCCTCATCCTCAATCCGACAGCCGACGACGTGCTGAACGGCGTCATGATGCTGCAGGCCGAGATTCGTCCGGCCAGCGCAGGGCTGGTCACCTTCTTCGTGGACGGCACGCGGGTATGCGCCGCTTCGACGGTGCCCTACCAGTGCGCGTGGGATTCTGCCTCGATGCGTGGCGCGCGCGACATTCGCGCCGTGGCCGAGCTCGCCGACGGCACCAGGCTCGTCCAGACGGTCCGGACTCGCGGCACCGTCGCCGCGTTTCGCGCCAGCACCGACTCCGTCCTCGTCGCCGTGCGCGTGCAGGATCGGAACCGCCGCTTCGTTCGCGGCCTTGGCGTCGACAGCTTCAGGCTGTCCGAGGACGGCGTTCCACAGACCATCGCGACGTTCGCCACGGAGTCGAGTGGCGGCGACGTGGTGCTCGCGCTCGACGGCAGCGCCAGCATGACGCCGGCCGTGCCGGAACTGCGCGCCGCCGCGCGGGCGTTCATCGCGGCGCTGCCGCGCAATGACATGGTGACCCTGGCCGTCTTCAACTCGACGCTCGAAGTAATTGCGCCGCGCGCCGCTGACCCCGTATCGCGCGTCGCCGCGCTCGATCGACTGCATGCCGCCGGGACAACCGCGCTCTACGATGTCCTGATTCAGGCCGTCGATCTCTTCCCGTCTTCCAGTGAACGTCGCGCGATCGTCATGTTCACGGACGGCGACGACGTGGCGAGCCGGGCGTCGCTGGCCTCTGCGCGACGCGCCCTGCAGAGTGCGAACGTTGTGTTGTACTTCGTCGCCCAGGGCAAGGCCTTCGCCGACCGCGCTCTGCGGACGCAGTTGGCGACGCTGGCGACCGAAACCGGCGGCGCGGCGTTCTTCGCGAGCAAGATGAGCGACGCACGCGGTCACTTCGCGGCCATCGCCGAGGAGCTGTCGAACCAATATGTGATTGGCTATCTGCCCGTGCGGCCGTTCGGTGACGGGGCCTGGCGCGAGATTCGGGTCGACGCCGCCGATCCATCCCTCCGCTACGAGATCACCGCTCGTCGCGGCTACCTGGCGGCCAGGAACGTCACCGCCCGGTAGGAGCGTTGTGACCTCGTCGCTGATCTTCTGGGCATTCATGGCCTACAGCCTCCCGGCCTGGTACCTCCGATACTGTTGGCGCTCGACGATCTATCGCGACTCCTCCTGGCGGATCACTGTCGATCCGCGGATGGGCAAGGATCTGTATTCCATCGTCAGCAACCGGTACTTCCACACGCCGGCGGAGCGTCGCATGGCGATGTGGATTCGGTTGTACCTGGCCGGCTATGCCGGGTTCGTCGCGGCCATGGTCCTCAGGTAGCAAGAGGCCTGCGCGCACGGCAGTTGCTCGTGCAGGATATTTCGCGTCGGAGCGCCCTATCCCCCCTCTCCCTATGAAGAGACTGCTCAAGATTCTCGGACATGCCGATCGTTGCCAACATCACGCCGCACGAAACCGGCCTGAAGGGCTGGACGGAGGCCGACTTCTTCCGCGCGCTCCGCGAAGGGAAGCGCAAGGACGGCACCGACATCCTGACAGCGATGCCCTGAAAGGCGTTTGGTCAGATGTCGGATACGGAGCTCGAGGCGCTGTGGTTGTATCTGCAGACCGTGCAGCCGCGGGAGAAGGGGAACCACTGATCCCG
>JBDTNQ010000137.1:0-9484 GCA_039933635.1 Acidobacteriota bacterium | reverse complement strand
CGGAGCTCGTTCACGCGGCGCTCAACCGTCCCTGGAGGCCCCGTGCTCCGTCGCGGCCGTGGAGCTCTGGCATTCCGTGGAGCCCCGGACCTTCAGGTCCGGGGCAAAGACTAACGCGCCTGCTCCGCTCCGGGACCATAGCAGCCTGGGAACGCCTGATGCCAGCGCCAGACGCGGCCGACGGCATCCAGGACCTGTCGTACGGACATGCCTTCGCCATTGCCAAGATTGTAGTATCTGGATGGCCCGCCGTCGCCGAGTCTCGTGAGCGCCGCCACGTGGGCATCCGCCAGGTCGCACACATGCACGGCGTCCCCGGCGCGGCCGGCGCCGCCCGGGACCACCACCCTGCTCATGGACGGCCGATGGACGAGTAGCTGAACCCGAGTTCGCGCACCTGTTTGGGATCGAAGATGTTGCGGCCGTCGAAGATGATCGGCGCGGCCATCAGTTTCTTCATGCGCTCGAAGTCCGGCTCGCGGAATTCGTTCCACTCCGTGACCACGAGCAACGCGTCGGCGCCCTTCAACGCATCGTAGGCGTTACGTGCGTAGGTGATCTGCTTCTTGAAGATCTTCTTCGCGACATGCGTCGCCTCGGGATCGAACGCACGCACCTTCGCGCCGCGCGCAAGCAGCCCCTGAATGATCGGGACGGCCGGCGCCTCGCGCATGTCGTCGGTGCGCGGCTTGAACGCCAGGCCCCAGACCGCGAACGTCCGCCCCTTCAGGTTCTTGCCGAACCGCTTGTCGACACGCGTAAGGAGACGCAGCTTCTGCGCCTCGTTGACGTCCTCGACTGCCTGCAGGATGCGGAACTTGTACTTCTTGTCGGCTGAGAACTTGATGATCGCCTTGACGTCCTTCGGGAAGCAGCTGCCGCCGTACCCGACACCCGGGAACAGGAACGCCGAGCCGATGCGCTTGTCGGACGCAATCGCCTGCCGCACGCGATCGACGTCGGCCCCGAAGGCCTCGCAGACATTCGCGATCTCGTTCATGAACGAAATGCGCGTGGCCAGCATCGCGTTGGCGGCGTACTTACAGAGCTCGGCGCTGGCGGGATCCATCACCATGATCGGCGCGCCGGTGCGCGTGAAGGGCCGATACAGCTCGCGCATCATGTCGGCCGCGCGCGAGTCCGTGGTGCCGATGACCACGCGGTCCGGCCGCAGGAAGTCGTCGACAGCCGCACCCTGCTTGAGAAATTCCGGGTTGCTCACCACCGCGTAGGGATGCCGCGCATGGCGGGCGATGGTCGAGTGAACCAGGTCCGCCGTGCCCGCCGGCACCGTGCTCTTGTCGACGATGACCTTGTAGCCGTTCATCGACTGCGCCACCTCGGTGGCCGCCGCGAGCACGTGCTTGAGGTCGGCGGAACCGTCTTCACCAGTCGGCGTGCCGACAGCAATGAAGATCACCCCGCAGCGCTGCACCGCCTCCGGCAGGTTCGTCGTGAAGCGCAGGCGCTTCTCAGCATGGTTCCGTTTGACAACCTCCTCGAGACCCGGCTCGAAGATGGGAATCTTGCCCTTGTTGAGCCCTTTGATTTTGGCCGCGTCCTTGTCGACGCAGACGACGTCATTGCCCGTCTCCGCGAAGCAGGCGCCGACGACAAGTCCCACATACCCAGTGCCGATAACCGCAATACGCATGAAAAATAGAGCCTCCGGCTCATGAGCTCCCCACGCTAACACGGGTGCTAGTGATGGTCAATCGATTGACCTGTAAGGAGTTGCACGCCGCTGCACTTCCCGTGGCCGCGTGATAGCCTCACGTGCCAGCGTGCGCATTCTGTTCGACTACCGGCCTGCCCTGCGCCGGCGAACCGGCGTCGGGGAATACGTCAACGAGACCGCCCGGGCGCTCATCGCCTCGGCGCCTCCCGACGAACGTCTCAGTCTGTTCTCGGCGTCCTGGAAGGATCGCCTGGCCTCTGACGTGGTGCCGGGCGCGGAGACCCTTGACGCGCGCGTTCCGGTGCGCGCACTCCATCTGGCGTGGCATCGACTCGAGTGGCCCCCGGTGGAATGGCTCGCCGGCAAGCACGATGTTGTCCAGTCAGCGCATCCGTTGCTCATTCCCAGCCGGCACGCCGCGCAACTCGTGACGATCTACGATCTCGACTTCCTGGACGCGCCTGAGCGCACCCGCGGCGAAATCCGTCGCGACTACCCGCCGCTCGCTCCGAGCCACGCGCGACGCGCCGATCAGGTCATCACCATCTCGAGCCACACGGCCGACGCCATCGAGACGCGGCTCGGGGTGCCGCGCTCGCACATTTCGATCTGCCGGCCCGGCGCGCCCGACTGGCCGCGCCGCGCGGCCGAGCCGAAGGCCCATGGCTCCATCCTCTTTCTCGGAACGCTCGAACCGCGCAAGAATCTTGGCGTGCTGCTCGATGCCTACAGCGCACTGATCGTGGCGCGTCCCGACGCGCCGCCCCTCGTGCTGGCTGGCCAGATCCCGGCCGGGGCCGAGGACCTGGTTCGGCGCGCCCGCGAACGTCCGCTCGCGGGACACGTGGAGCTCCCGGGCTACGTCTCCGACGTCGACAAGGCCGCGCTCTTCCGCCGCGCGCTCGTCTTCGTGCTGCCCTCACACACCGAAGGCTTCGGCATGCCGGCCATCGAAGCGATGTCGGTGGGTGTCCCGGTGATCGCCGCGGGTCGCGGCGCCCTGGTCGAGAGCGTCGGCGACGCCGGTACGCTCGTGTCGCCCGACAATCCCGCCGAACTGACCCAGGCGCTGACGACGATCCTGTCCGATGCCTCACGCCGCGATCGCATGCGCGAGGCCGGGTGGCTCCACGTGCAGCAATTCACCTGGGCGCGGACGGCCGCCGGCGTGCGCGAGGCGTGGCACCTGGCGCGGGATCACCACGCGGGGCGCCGTGGCTGAACCGTCACGCCAGATTGCCGTCGACGCGCGCGAACTGCTCGGCCAGCCGACGGGCGTCGGCCGCTACCTGCTCGAGGTACTTCGCGAGTGGACGCGCGACGACGCTTTTCCGCATCGGCTCTCCCTCATCGTGCCGGCCGAGCCGTCGCCGGCGTTGGCGCGCGAGCTTGGCGGGCGCGTCTCATGGACGCTCGTCCCGGGCCTGCGCGGGACCGCCTGGGAGCAATGGCAACTGCCTCGCGCCGTGCGTCACGTTGGAGCGGACGTCCTGTTCGCGGCGGCGTACACGGCGCCGATCGTGCGCGCGAGTCCCTACGTGGTGGCGATCTACGACGTCTCGTACTTCGCACACCCGGAATGGTTCAGCGCGCGCGAGGGCGCGAGGCGCCGGTGGCTGACGCGCGCGGCCGCCGCCCGCGCCGCGAGCATCGTCACCATCTCGGACTTCTCCGCGGCCGAAATTCGTCACTGGCTCAAGGTGCCGCCAGGCCGGATTGTGCTCGCGCCACCGGGAGCGCCCCAGATTCGGCCGGCCGCGCCGGCGATGGGCACGACCGTGCTCTACGTCGGATCGCTGTTCACCCGGCGGCACATCCCCGAGCTCATCCGGGGTTTCGCGCGATTTGCGGCCACCACGCCCGGCGCGCGGTTGGTTCTCGTCGGCGACAATCGCACGACGCCGCGGATCGACCCGGCACGCGTCGCGGCAGAAGTGGGCGTCGCGGACCGGGTGGACTGGCGCGCGTACGTCAGCGACGAGGAACTCGACCGGCTGTACGCATCGGCACGCGTATTCGCGTTCCTTTCGGACTACGAGGGTTTCGCGATGACGCCACTCGAGGCGCTCGCCCGCGGCGTGCCGTCGATCCTGCTCGACACGCCGGTCGGCCGCGAGGTCTACGGTGACGCGGCGCACTTCGTCGAGACCACGCCCGACTCGATCGCCTCGGGCCTCGCGGCCCTTTCAATGGACTCACCCGCGCGCGACGCGGCCCTGGCCGCGGGCCGCCGCCGTCTCGAAGCATTTTCCTGGCGCCAAACCGCCGACACGATCCGCATCGCGCTGGAGCGCGCGGCCTCCGCGTGACCTCCGCCCTCGACATCGTCATCGTCAACTTCAACGCGCGCGACGATCTCGATGCGTGTCTGAGGTCGATCTTCGACGCGCCGCCCGAAGGCCTCCACGAGGTATTCGTCGTCGACAATGCCTCGACCGACGGCAGCGTGGCGCGCGTGCAGGCCGCGTGGCCGCGGGCCACCGTAATCGGCCTCGATCGGAACGTGGGATTCGCCGCCGCAAACAACATCGCCATCCGACGATCGGTCGCCCCGCTGATCCTGCTGCTCAACAGCGACACGCTGGTTCCGGCGGGCGCTATCGACCGGCTTCGCAGCCGGCTGGCCGCGACCGGAGCTGTCGCGGCCGGGCCCAGGCTCGAGGATGTCCGGGGCCGCCCGGAAGTGTCCTTTGGCCCCATGCTGTCGCCGTGGGCCGAAGTGCAGCAGCGCGCCCGCGTCATTCGCGCCGGGAGCGACCGTCCAGAGGACCAGCGGCGCACGGATGCCCTGGTCGCCATGGAACGCGTCGTGGACTGGGTCAGCGGCGCCTGTCTGCTGGTCCGGCGAGAGGCGGCGCTCGAGGCCGGACTTCTGGACGAGCGCTTCTTCATGTACGAAGAGGACGTCGATTTCTGTGCGGCCCTGCGTTCCCGCGGCGGGCGCATTCTCTTCACGCCGGGGGCACGAGTCACGCACCTGCGCGGCCGATCGGTGGCGGCGGCCGGGGCCGCAGCCTCCTCGCACTATCATCGGAGTCACCTGGCGTTCTACCGCAAGCACCGGCCCCTGTGGGCGCTGGTGCTCAGGCTGTGGCTGACAGTCCGCGGGCACGACGTCCGATAAGATCTCCAGACACTGTGCGTATCGCGATCGACGCTCGCAAGCTGCACGACTACGGCATCGGCACCTACGTGCGGAACCTGGTGTCCTGGCTCGCCAAACTGGACGGCGACCATGAGTACATCCTGGTGTGCCCCCCCCGCGACATCGAGTTCGTCCGGTCACTCGGCTCCCGCTTCACGCCCTGCGAGGAACGGGCCGGCAATTACTCCATGCGCGAGCAGATTTCGCTCCCGATCGCGCTCACCCGCACTCGCGCCGAGCTCTTTCACGCGCCGCACTACGTCGTTTCGCCTCTGACGCGCGTGCCGTTCGTCGTGACGATTCACGACTGCATTCACCTGCGGTTTCCGCAATACCTGCCCGGCCGGCTCGCCCACACCTACGCGCGCATCATGATGCGCTCGAGCGCGAAGCGGTCGGCGCGGGTGCTCACGGTGTCCGAGGCGTCGCGCGAGGACATCCTGCACTACCTGCACGTCCCGGCCGGCAAGGTCGAGGTGATTCACAACGCGCTCGACGAGCGGCTGGCCACCGAACCGACGCCCGAAGCGCTGGCCGAGGTGCGCGGCCGCTACCAGCTCGAGTCACCCTTCATCCTGTACGCCGGCAACATCAAGCCGCACAAGAATCTGGAGCGTCTCGTCGAGGCGTACTCGATCCTCCGGCGGCGCGGCGTGGAGCACGCGCGCCTCCTGATCGTCGGTGACGAAGTGTCGAAGTATCAGAGCCTGCGGCGGCTCGTTCACCGGTTTCAACTGCACCCGCACGTGCGATTCTTCGGCTGGGTGTCGGACGCCATGTTGTCCGCGCTCTATCGCCTCGCATCCGTCTTCGTGTTCCCCTCGCTCTACGAAGGCTTCGGCTTGCCACCGCTCGAAGCCATGGCCGCCGGCACGCCGGTCGTCGCATCGAACACCTCATCGCTGCCCGAGGTGGTTGGCGACGCAGCGCTACTGGTCGACCCGATGGACGCCGGCGCGATCGCCGAGGCCATGGCACGCGTGCTGACCGACACCGCGCTCCGCAACGACCTGATTGCGCGCGGCCACGAGCGCGTGAAAGCGTTCTCGTGGGAGCGCTCTGTCGCGCGGGTCCAGGCGGTTTACGAGGAGGTGGGCCGTGCCCAGCGCCGTTAGCGCTCCGGCGCTCACGCCGACCTCGATGCCGCTGCCGTGGGCCGGGCGGCGCGTGGTGCTCGTCCACGACTGGCTTACGGGGATGCGGGGCGGCGAAAAGGTGCTCGAGTGCCTGTGCCGGCTCTTTCCGGACGCCGAGATTCTCACGCTCGTGCACGTGCCAGGCTCGGTCTCGCCCACGATCGCCTCACATCCGATCCGGACCTCTTTCGTGCAGAAACTGCCGAGGCCCGGTCGCTACTACCGGCACTACCTGCCGCTCTTCCCGACCGCCATCGAATGCTTCGACCTCGACGATGCCGACCTGGTGCTGTCGACGAGCCATTGCGCGGCCAAGTCGGTCGTGCCGATCGGCCGTTCGTTCCACATGTGCTACTGCCACTCGCCGATGCGGTATGCCTGGGACCAGTTCGACGCCTATTTCGGCCCGGCGCGCCTGGGAACGCTCGGCAGCGCCCTGGCGCGACCGGTCATGGACTGGCTGGCCCGTTGGGATCGGGCCACGGCCAACCGTGTGGACGCCTTCGTGGCCAACTCCCGGTTCGTTGCGGGACGGATCGGGCGGTACTATAATCGTGAGGCGTCGGTGCTCCATCCGCCGGTGGATACCCAGTTTTTCACCCCCGGTGATACCCCGCCGCTGCCGTATTTCCTGGTTGTGTCAGCCCTGGTCCCGTATAAGCGCATCGACGTGGCGATTCGAGCCGCCATGCGGCTCGGAGTACATCTGAAAATCGTCGGCACTGGTCCCGATCTCGCGCGGCTACGTCAGATTGCGGGCCCGTCCATCGAATTCGCCGGGGCCCTCGACCCCGCCAGCCTGCGCGACGCCTATCGCCACGCCCAGGCGCTCGTCCTCCCCGCCGAGGAAGACTTCGGCATTGCGCCGGTCGAGTCCATGGCCTGCGGCCGGCCGGTCGTGGCCCTGGGGCGCGGTGGCGCGCTCGAGACGGTCGTCCCGGGCGTCAGCGGACACCTCGTCGACTCTGCGGATGACGGCCTGTTCGCCGAGGCGATGCGGGCGACGGCCACGGGATTCGACGATCCGCGGCCCCTCGCCGCTCACGCGGCGCAGTTCTCGGTGGCCCGTTTCGAAAGCGGCTTCATCAGACTTCTGACGCAAGCCCTGGTAGGCGCGGCGTGCTGAGGCGACACAACCGGCTGCTCGTCGCCATTCATGTCGTCGCGGACTTTTTCGCGGCGGCCTTTTCATTCGCGCTGGCCTACGTGGTCCGGTTCAACAGCGGCCTCTTCCCGGTCAACCAGCCGGCGCCGCCGTTTGCCCGCTACCTGGCGATCGGACCGTTCCTCGCGCTGCTCATCGTCCTGGCGTTCCAGCTGCAGGGGCTCTACCGGCTGCGTCGCGGCCGCACGCGCGTCGACGACTTCTTTGGCGTGCTCGTGGGCAGCCTGCTTGGCGGGCTGCTGGGCATTCTCGGCACGCTGTACGTCCAGACGTATCACCTGAGCGAGTCGCTCAAGACGCAGGGCGTCCTCGAGATTTCGCGGGGCGTCTGGGCGCTGTACTTGTCGTTCACGGTCTTCTTCACGTACGTCTCGCGCGAGACCGTCCGCGATCTGCTTCGTCGCCGGTGGCGGGCGGGGATCGGGCTCAAGCACGTGTTGATTGTCGGCGTCGGCGATCTGGGCCGCATGGTCGCCGACCGCATCGTCGAACACAGCGAGCTCGGCTTCCGGTTGATGGGCTTCGCGGACGACCGTGCGGGGACGTCCGACTCGATTGGCTATCGCGGGTTGCCGCTGCTCGGGACGATCGGCGACCTCGCGTCGATCTGCGCGCACGAGAAAGTCGACGAAATCTACGTCGCACTCCCGATTGAGGAGCACGTGAAGATGCTGGGCGTGGTCGAGTACGCCAGTCGCGAGTGCATCAACGTGCACGTCGTCCCCGACCTGCTGCAGTTCATCGCGCTGCGCGCGCGCCTCGAGGATCTCGACGGCCTGCCGCTCATCAGCATCAACGACGTTCCGCTGCGCGGCTTCAACAGCGTGCTCAAGCGGCTCACGGACATTGCGATCTCGTCGACCGTCCTCCTGATTGGCCTGGTGCCGGCGCTCATCGTCGCCTGGCTCATCAAGCGAAGCTCGCCGGGGCCCGTGTTCTACACGCAGGTCCGCATGGGCCTCGATGGCAACGCGTTCACCGTCTACAAGTTCCGCTCGATGCCGGTCGACGCCGAGGACGCGAGCGGCCCGGTGTGGGCGCGCGACGACGACCCGCGCGCGACGTCCATCGGTAAATGGCTGCGCCGGCACGACATCGACGAACTGCCGCAGTTCTGGAACGTGCTTCGCGGCGACATGTCGATCGTCGGCCCGCGGCCGGAGCGCCCCTTCTTCGTCGAACAGTTCAAACACCGCATTCCGCAATACATGCTTCGCCACAAGGTCAAGGCCGGCATCACGGGCTGGGCTCAGGTCAACGGCTGGCGCGGCAATACCTCGCTCGAGAAACGGATCGAGTTCGACCTCTACTACATCGAGAACTGGTCGCTCTCGCTCGACTTCAAGATTATGTGGCTCACGGTGCTGCGCGGCCGGGACAAGAGTCCGGCCGTTTCGTAGCTGAAGGACCTGACATCAGATGCGCATCGTCATCACCGGCGCCGCCGGCTTCATCGGATCGCACCTCTCGGAAACCCTGCTCGACCGCGGCCACTCGGTCGTCGGCATCGACAACCTGCTCACCGGTGACCTCGCGAACATCGCGCATCTCGCGGGCCGCGACTTCGTGTTCGTCAAGCACGACGTGACAAACTTCATCCACGTCGACGGTCCGGTCGACATCGTCTTTCACTGGGCCAGTCCGGCGAGCCCCATCGACTATCTCGAGTGGCCGATTCCCACGCTGAAGGTCGGCGCGCTCGGCACGCACAAAGCGCTCGGCCTGGCGAAAGCCAAGGGCGCACGGTTCGTAATCGCCTCGACGTCAGAGGTCTACGGCGACCCGCTCGAACACCCGCAGAAGGAAACGTACTGGGGCAACGTCAATCCGGTAGGCCCACGCGGCGTGTACGACGAGGCCAAACGCTTCGCCGAAGCGATGACGATGGCGTACCACCGGTATCACGGGGTGGACGCGAAGATCGTTCGGATCTTCAACACGTACGGACCGCGGATGCGCGTCCGCGACGGCCGCGCCGTCCCGAACTTCATCGCACAGGCCCTGCGCGATGAAGACGTGACGATCTTCGGCAGCGGCGCGCAGACCCGCAGCTTCTGCTATGTGACCGACCTGGTCGCGGGCATCCTGAAACTGGCCGAGTCGAATCTCAACGAGCCGGTGAACATCGGCAACCCGCACGAGATGTCCATCGAAGAGATGGCCCACCTCATCATCAAGATGACGGGGTCGAAGAGCAAAGTGGTGTTCAAGCCGCTTCCCACCGACGACCCGAAGGTCCGCCAGCCCGACATCACCCGAGCCCGAACGCTGCTCGGGTGGGAGCCGACGGTGCCCCTCGAACAGGGTCTGACCTCGACCATCGACTATTTCAAGAAAAAGATGGGCTGAGGCATCGGATC
>JBDTNQ010000136.1:0-9758 GCA_039933635.1 Acidobacteriota bacterium | reverse complement strand
CAGAATTGACAAGCGCCGCCGCACCGGCGCTCGCGCACGACAGTTCGACCAACTCGCTGATCACGCGCTACCGTCGGCAGACCTGAGCGCGCGCCGACGGCGTGCGCCTTCCGGCTGCTATAGCAGCCCGCTGAGCCGACACCCGACTCGAACTAGTCGTCCGGTTCCTGAGCGCGGTCCTCGCCGTCAGGCTGGTTATCTCGCACAGGGGTCGGCGCGCGGCCCAATCGATGCACACGCTCGGTCAAACTGCCCTTACGGATGCGGACATCCGATCGCTCAACGTCGCCAATGGAGCCGCCGAGTTCGACGTCGAGTCCAGCCGATTTCGAGAGGCCGAGCTTCTGACTCGCATAGACGCTTCGGTGTCCGACCATCAGAAACGCGGTCGCGGCCGCGAGCGCCGCGTAGACGCCGTCTGACGCCGGCAAGATCTCCATGGCCATAACGGCAGCAGCAATCGGCGTATTCGCGCCGGCGGCAAGAACGGCGACGACGCCGACGGACCCAAGGAGCGCGGGTGACACACCGAAGAGCGGCGCCAGCGCCGCGCCGCTCGTCGCCCCCACGAAAAAGATGGGCGTGATGATGCCGCCACTGCCTCCGAACTCGAGGGTAACCGACGTCGCAAGAATCTTGAGCAGAAAGGCCCCCGCGATCACCGGCGTCGTACCCGCGAGCACGCCATTGATCGTCTCCGTCCCCAGGCCGGCGTACGTGTCGCCAGCGACGGCATACAAGACGACAAGGGCGGCTCCGCCTGCGGCCGCCACCGCGTAAGGACGATGTTCAAAACGGCGAAGTACGCGCTCGCAGAACCGCAGCGATTCGATCAGCAGCAGCGCGATGAGCCCAAATAGTGCTCCGGCGGCCAGGGTGATGAGAATTGTTGTCACTTGGCCACCATCGGCCAAGGTCCCCTGGAGCGTCGGGAACGGAGGCCGCCCGCCACACGCCAAGTGCCCCACGATCCCGGCGACCAGAGCTGGGAAAATGACGGCGTAGTCAATGCGACCGAGGTACAAGACCTCGATGCCGAATAGCGCGCCCGAGACCGGCGTGCCGAAGACGGCGGCAAACCCGGCGCTGATGCCGCAGATGACGAGGCGTCGTCGATCCTCATCGCGCAGGCGGAGGATGTCGGCGAATAGGCTGGTCAGCGCCGCGCCGATTTGCGCGGCCGGGCCTTCCTTGCCTACCGATCCCCCAAATGCGAGCGTCACAACCGTCGCGGCGAGCTTGACCGGCGCCACGACCCAGTTCACGCGGCCGGATCGCTGGTGCACCGCGGCGATAACGGCTTCGGTGCCGTGGCCACGGGCATCGGCGGCGAACGTCCGGATCATCCAGACGCACGCTGGCAGCGCCACCGGCAACACCGCAAAGACCGGCACGCGGCCGTACGTCAACGCGCGGGCCATGTCCGCGGAGCGCTCGAGCGACCACAAGAACACCCGCGTGCCCCAGCCGACGCACAAGCCCGCGCCGGCGCCGAGCAGGGCCCACTTCAGCGTGCTGATCAGCAGCGTCGTGTGCTCGGTGTACCACCGGCTTTCGTCCGAAAGACGGGGCGCCTCTTCCCGCGACGCGAGGCTACGGAGGCGAGCCAGCCTTTGGCGAAATCCACCTGACATTCGTGACCAATCAGCCTGTCAGCGAAGCCACCGCTCCTTCGCGGCCACGGATGCGGCCCTCAGGGCGGGACTTGGCGCTGGTCGGATCCGCACTTCGTGCGGGATGGCCGATCCCGACTAGCGCGAGTAGCTCACGACTTCGAGGCCGCGCTCACCGGCCATCGTTCGACAAACAATCTCGACCAGATGATCTGGCGCGCACGGCTTGGCCACGAACGCGGCGCACCCCAGTTCGCGCGCCCGCTGCCGATTGGCGCGATCAGGTCGAATGAGCGCCGTCAAGATGACAAGCGGAATCGCGAAACACTCGGCCCGAACACGCGCGATGAACGCCCACGCCTGATTCGGTTCAGGAAGCAGATCCAGCACAATCGCGTCGGGCGTGTCGTTGTCGGCGAGGCGCTCCGCGGCGGCGAGCGCTGTCTCGACGGTCTCGACATGGAATCCACAATCCGTCATCGTCGAGACATAAACATCTCGATCGATTCCCCGCGGGCCGACGAGCAACAGTCTCACGACGTCCATGTTGAACGATAGCACCCCAGCCCGTTTGGATCGATCCCCGAACGCTACAAGGATACCGGCTGGCCATCACTGTCCTGGCAGAGAACATGGCTGGCGATGCAGGCAGCGCGTTGATTCGTCGCGACTTGGAGCGCAATTCATGCGCGGGTATTGAAGGAACGTCCACCTGCACCCACCGATCGCGGTTCAGTGGTTTCAAACGGGGCTGACGACGATGGTCTGGCATCGGAGGCGTGCCGCTCGAGTTCCATGCGGAGCCGCGGCAGGGCCGAATGATGCCGTTGCTGCAGGAACGCGACAAGTTTCTCGCGGATCTCGCACCGGAGATCCCAGGCGAGCGAGGCATCCGCTGCGCTGGCGAGGGCGCGCACCTCGATCGTGTGCTCGCGCGCCTCAGTAACTTGCAGGACATTGACCTTACCGTCCGAGAACGCCGACGCGCCGAGAATCCGCGTGAGCTCCTGACGGAGCGCCTCAATGGGCGCCTCGTAGTCGACGTGGATCGTGACCGCCGCCAGCACCTCCGCGGACGTCCGAGTCCAGTTCTGAAACGGATGCTCGATGAAATAGGAGATCGGCAGAACGAGCCTGCGCAAGTCCCAGATGCGAACCACCACGTATGTCAACGTGATGTCTTCGACGCGTCCCCACTCATTCTCCACCACCACGACATCGTCAACCCGAATGGGTTGCGTCAGCGCAATCTGAAAACCTGCCAGCAGGGTCGCGATGCTCTTCTGCGCCGCGAGGCCGACGATGATACCGGCGATGCCGGCCGAGGCGAGGATGCTGGCACCAAACTGCCGTACCGAATCGAACACCATCAGCATCGACGCGAGCGTGAAGATGATGATCGCGGTCGACGCGACCTTCTTGAGCACCGTCACCTGGGTATGAACGGCGCGCGCATGCAGGTTGTCCTTCGAGTCGAGCCGGTATTGGCGCAGCACGAGCGCCGTCGCCGCCTCGACCGTCTGAAACAGCACGAAGGCGATGATGCCGATGATGATCAGGCTCGTCGCGTCACTGACGATCTTCTGCAGCGCGGGCGACGCCCCCAGGGCCGGCGCTCCAAGAATGATCGCCAGCAGCGGCAGCGTCCGCCGCGCGGTTCGTCCCGCCAGCGGCAGCATGACGTCGTCCCACGTGGTCTTGGTGCGGGATGACTGCCACACGAGGAAGCGCTCAATCAGGCCGCCGGCTCGGGACAGCAGCCAGCAGAGGGCCAGGACAATGGTCGCGCTGTAGCCCCAACGCAGACTGCTGGCCCAGAGACCGCTGACATCGCCGGCGGAAAACTGCGGCAGCAGCAGCCGGAGCGAGACGTAGGCCCCCTGAATCCAAATCAGCAGCGTAACTGGCGCCATCAGTGCGCGAAGGCTGATGGCCACCCAGGGGAGATGTACGCCGGACTTGTTCGCTGGATCGTGCAGCACGCGGGCCTGAGTCGCCTTCCGCCGAGTCCACTGGCGAAGCGCGGCGTAAACCAGTAGGGTGGCGCCAAGCGCGAGGGCGCTGAGAACGAGGACCGCTGTCTGTTGTGGCATGGATGTGCGCTCCCTGCGGACGTTGGGGCCGCCTGTCGGCGATCATCGAACGACGAGGCGGCGAACGCGACGCGGACCTGATCCGAAGGCTGAAGCTCAATCAGCTCTACGATCAGGCACGCAGCGAACTCTTGGGCGAGCAGCAACAGGCGGGAGCTAGAACACACCGCGGCCGAGGTTGCGGAAGGCTGGAACCTCTCGGCCTGCGGGGGACATCGCTGCGATCGTACCGAACGAGCCTTGGACTGTCAAAGAAAAAAGCCGTCAAGGGAACGATTCCGCCGCTGCGATGTCACACCATTACGTTCACGTGGTGCGTGGGCGTGATCCTCTCACACGCCGGCGCGCGCTCGCGACCGGCGCCGTCAAAGTTGGGTGCTTGATGTTGCCAGTATTGCGGGTTCCGGCAGGTTCGAAGATCAGCACCTCCGCGTCCTCCTCGGCTGATGTTCGATGTTCCGTTCCCCGCGGGATCACGACGCATTCTCCGGGCCCGAGATCCACGTAGTGATGAGCGAACTCGACACGGAATCGGCCGTTCACCCCGAGCAGGAGCTCGTCAGCGTCAGCGTGGTGGTGCCACACAAACGTGCCACGGAACTTGGCCAGCTTAACTTCCTGTCCATTGAGTGTGGCCAGGACACGCGGACGCCAGTGCGCCTTGATGCGCCGGGCCTCCAGAGCGAGGCTCACCTTCTGAACGACATCATCTTTCGCGGGCATCGATGGGAACCTGCTTTCCGGAATCATGCTGCTCGACCAGGGCACACGTCGGGTTGAACGTCTTCTGTGCGTGCCAGAACGTGCCGCCCGCGACGACCCAGGAAGCGCACACCGCAGTGTCGCGCCACGCGCGATACGACCTCGACGTCACTGGCGCGACCTCTCATGTGCCCCCGGCCTCGACGAGCTGGGCGATCTTGAACGTATCATCGGGAAGGGTTGTCCAAGGAGGTTAGGTCGCCGTGAATATTCTCATCAATGGCATCGGCGTCGCTGGGCCGGCTCTTGCGTACTGGCTGGCGCAATCGGGGCACGATGTGCTGCTCGTCGAAGAGGCAGCACGGCTTCGAGCCGGCGGCTATATCGTCGATTTCTGGGGCATCGGCTATGACATCGCCGAGAAAATGGGACTCGTCGCCGACATTCGGCGGCTTGGGTATCAGGTCCGCGAAGTACGGTTCGTCGATGCCAGTGGCTCGAAGCGAGGCGGATTCGACGTCGACGTCTTCGGCCGCATGACGGGTGACCGCTTCACGAGCGTGCGCCGCTCCGATATCTCGGCGACGATCTGTCGCGCCATCGAGGGAAAGGTTGAGACCATCTTCGGCGATTCAGTGGCCGGCATCGAAGAACATGACGCCGGACTCCGCGTGGCGTTCGATCACGCGCCCTCGCGTGATGCCGACCTTGTGATCGGCGCAGACGGCCTTCACTCGCGTGTCCGCCGTCTCGCATTCGGGCCGGAGTCGGAGTTCGAGGTTTCGCTCGGGTACCACGTCGCGGCCTTCGAGGCCGACGGCTACGGGCCTCGGGACGAGCTGGTCTATGTCAGCCACGGCGTGCCGGGAAGGCAGGTCTCGCGGTTTACGATGCGCGACAACAAGACACTGTTCCTCTTCGTCATCGCAGATGAATACGTGCACGGTGAGGAACCAAAGGCGATCATCAGAAACGCCTTCGCCGGAAGCGGCTGGGAGTGGTCGCACGTCGAGAAGGAACTCGACCGCACGAGCGGGTTGTACTTTGACACCGTCAGCCAGATTCAGATGGAGCACTGGACCAGGGGACGGATCGCGCTCATCGGCGACGCGGCGGCATGCGTCTCGCTGATGGCCGGCGAAGGCACGGGTCTGGCGATTGCCGAAGCGTACGTACTCGCCGGCGAGCTTCACACCTGCGCCGGTGATTTCGCCAAAGCCTTCGCCCAGTACGAGAAACGTCTGATGCCACTCGTGAAGAAGAAGCAGGAGACGGCGGCGAGGTTGGCATCATCGTTCGCCCCGAAGACCGTCCTGGGTATCACCTTCCGGAATCTGGTGACCACGCTGATGCGAGTACCGTTCATCGCCGAGCGGCTTATCGGCCGCGATCTTCGCGACGACATCGAGCTACCCGACTACGTGTTCACGCAGAAATAGCGACGCTCGCCGTTCGGTCGCGCGCTGGATTTCTAGCCTGTTCTGACGCGACCGTATCTTCCGAACACATCCAAGCCATGCAGAGGCGGTAGAGTTGCATTCTGCGCTGGATCTCCGGCCCGCCGATGGCGTGCGGTCGCCGGAAACCCAGCACCTGAACGTAGGTGAAGAAGGGGGCATGAAGTCGACCTCGCATTCCAGACTCGAGGTTCTCCGACCGCGACCACCCAGCGCCGACATGCGCATTTTGGTCATCGACGTCGGAGGCTCACACGTCAAGGTTCTCGCCACTGGGCGTACGAAGCGAATCAAGATCCGCTCAGGTCCAGCGATGACACCCGGCGCGATGGTCGCCGCCGTCCGAGAGGCCACGGCCGCTTGGAAGTATTCCGTCGTGTCGATTGGCTATCCCGGCCCTGTGCTTCATGGAAAGCCCCTGACCGAACCGAGACACCTGGGACACGGATGGGTCGGGTTCGATTTCAAGACGGCGTTCGGCTGTCCCGTTCGTGTGATCAACGATGCCGCCATGCAGGCATTGGGCAGTTACCGGGGAGGCCGCATGCTCTTCCTTGGCCTCGGTACCGGACTGGGTTCCGCCCTCATCGTCAACGGCGCAATCGAGCCGATGGAACTGGCCCACTTGCCTTACAAGAAAGGTAAGACCTATGAAGAGTACGTAGGAAACGCGGCGCGGAAGGACGTCGGCAGGAAGAAATGGCGCCGCCGAGTGGCCCACGTCGTGAAGCGATTGAAGGAAGCGCTCCAAGCAGAGGATGTGGTGATTGGCGGCGGCAACGCGAAGCACCTCGCGCGGGTGCCGAATGGCGCCCGGCGCGGATCCAACGCGAAGGCGTTCGTTGGCGGGTATCGCCTGTGGCGGCGCTTATGACCGGCTTCGATATCGCCGCTGTGTTAATCGCCATCGCCGCGGTCGCCGGCTACCTCAATCACCGCCTGCTGCACCTGCCTCCCGCCAGCGGCACGCTGGCCGTTGCGTTGGGCAGTTCCCTCGCGCTCGTCCTCGTTGACGCCGTTGTACCGGAATGGCATCTGCGATCGACGACCACCGCATTTCTGGGCGACATCGACTTCAATGCCACGCTCATGCGGGGGATGCTGTGCTTTCTGCTCTTCGCCGGCGCGCTGCACGTCGATCTTGAGGGCCTCCGAGCTCATAAGTGGATCGTGGGATCGTTGGCGACGATCGGCGTCGCGATCTCAACCGCCGTGGTCGGGCTCCTGACATGGCCGGCGTTCAGGCTTCTGGGTGTCGAGGCGCCTCTCCTGGTGTGCCTGGTGTTCGGCGCCCTCGTGTCGCCCACCGATCCGATTGCCGTGATGGGCTTGCTGAAGGATCTCAACGCGCCCAAGAGTCTGGAGGTCCAGATCGCCGGCGAATCGCTGTTCAACGACGGGATCGGCGTCGTCATCTTCTTCGCGCTCGTCTCGCTGGCCGGGTTGGGCGGCACGTCGGCGCGGCCTCTGCACTTCGACAGTCTCGGACTCGCGCAGTTCTTTCTTCAAGAGGTGATCGGGGGCACGGCGCTCGGCCTCGCGCTCGGTTTCGTTGGATTTCGGGCGCTCAGGAGCGTCGATGACCATCCCCTGGAACTGTTGATGACACTCGCCTTGGTGATGTTCCTCTACGTGTTGGCCTTCTGGGTTCACGTCTCCGGACCTATCGCCGTGGTCGTCGCGGGCCTCCTGATCGGCAATCCGGGCCGGCGACTCGCGATGAGTCGCCGTACGCGCGAGCACATCGATGCGTTCTGGGGCATGCTCGACGCGATTCTCAACGCGGTGCTGTTCCTCCTCATTGGCCTCGAGGTCGTCACCATCTCGTCGGGATGGCACGCGATGTTGGCAGCCTTGGTGGCAATTCCCATCGCCCTGATCGCCCGACTCGTATCGGTGGCCGTGCCGCTGACAGTCCGGCGCGTGATCGGTACTTCCGTCCCAGGTCTGCTACCGATCCTGACCTGGAGCGGGCTCCGCGGTGGCATTTCGGTGGCGATGGTGCTGTCGCTACCGCCGTTTCCCGCCCGAGACATGATCCTGGCGGCCACCTACGCCGTCGTCGTGTTCTCAATCCTTGTGCAGGGCCTGACAATGCGACGGGTGTTGCTCTACTTTGCCGTGGGCACGACGAGACCGGCCGTGTGACCCGCGACGGCCGACACGCGCCGCCCAAGAAGCGAGGAACTCCGTGAGATCCATCGAGGACTATGCGCTGATCGGCGACATGCAAACGGCGGCGCTGGTCAGTCGCGACGGGTCGATTGACTGGCTGTGCCTGCCGCACTTCTCGTCCGGCGCGTGCTTTGCCGCACTTCTCGGCTTATCCGACCACGGCCGCTGGCTCATCACGCCCGCCTCTCCCGCGACGACCATCCGCCGGAGCTACCGTCCGTCCTCTCTCGTCCTTGAAACGGAATTCACGACCGACGCTGGCGTCGTCCGCCTCGTCGACTGCATGCCGCCACGCGACGACACTCCGGACGTCATCCGTCTCGTCGAAGGCGTGCGCGGCGAAGTCACCATGCGCATGGAGTTGATCATCCGGTTCGATTACGGGTCAATCGTGCCGTGGGTCCAGAGGACCGACGGGATGCTGCGGGCGATCGGCGGACCCGACGCCGTATCGCTGTGGACGCCGGTGGCGACACACGGCGTGTCGCTCACAACGGTCGCGGATTTCGTGATTCGCGAGGGCGACCGCGTGCCGTTCGTTCTGATGTGGCACCCGTCCGAGCGCGAGCCTCCCGCGCCGCCCGACGCGACCGCGGCGATTTCCGCGACGGACACCTGGTGGCGACACTGGTGTGAACAGTACAACTACGAGGGAAAGTGGCGCGACGAGGTGCTCCGCTCGGCCATCACGCTCAAGGCGCTGACGTTCGCCCCCACGGGCGGAATCGTGGCCGCCGCGACGACGTCCCTGCCCGAACAGATCGGGGGAGTCCGCAACTGGGACTATCGGTATTGCTGGCTTCGCGATGCGACGTTCACACTCTACGCGCTGATGATGTGCGGCTTCAGCGACGAGGCGACAGCCTGGCGCGACTGGCTGCTTCGCGCCGTAGCCGGAGACCCCTCGCGCATGCAGATCATGTACGGCGCCAGCGGCGAGCGGCGCCTGACCGAGTTGGAACTGTCGTGGCTCCCGGGGTACGAGCAGTCCGCCCCGGTCCGCATCGGCAACGCCGCCGTCACCCAACGGCAGCTCGACGTCTATGGCGAGGTCATGGATGCGCTGCATCTGGCCCGCCGCCACCAAGCGTTGCCAAACGACGACGCATGGGCGCTGCAGACGGCCCTCCTGACGTACCTCGAGACGGTGTGGCCCGAGCCCGACGAAGGCATCTGGGAAGTCCGCGGGCCGCGGCGGCACTTCACGCACTCAAAGGTCATGGCGTGGGTCGCCTTCGACCGTGGTATCAAAGCCGTAGAAGGCTTCGCGCTGGCCGGCCCCGTGGATCGCTGGCGCGAGCATCGCGCGCGGATCCATGCGGAAGTCTGCGCGCGTGGTTTCGACCGACGCCAGAACGCCTTCACCCAGGTCTACGATTCGAGCGAGCTCGATGCGAGCTTGCTCATGCTGCCCCTTGTCGGTTTTCTCCCGGCGAATGACCCGAGAGTGATCGGCACCGTCACAGCGATCGAGCGCACGCTCGTCGCCGATGGGTTCGTGCTGCGCTATCGCACGGCGCATGACGGACGCATCGACGGACTGCCGGCCGGCGAGGGTGTGTTTCTGCCGTGCTCGTTCTGGCTCGCCGACAACTACGTGCTGCAGGGACGCCGCGACGAGGCCACGCGCCTTTTCGAGCGGCTTCTGTCGGTCAGAAACGATGTCGGCCTGCTGTCGGAGGAATACGACCCGCAGGCGCATCGCCTGCTCGGAAACT
>JBDTNQ010000135.1:0-9761 GCA_039933635.1 Acidobacteriota bacterium | reverse complement strand
GTCGGCAAGGGCACCACCTTCAAGGTGTTTCTGCCCGCCGTCACGCCGTCAGCGTGTGACTGCAACGACCGCCACAACCAGCGGAAGTCGATGAAGTAGGCTCGCAGGAGGGCGCCTCTATCTGCGGATGGACACGGCGCGCCGACGCATCGCCGACATCCCGCCGAGCGCCAGCAGTCCGGCCAGGGCGATCAGAAGCCACTGCGGCATCGTCGGGACCACGGCGACGCTGCAGCCGCCAACGGTGTTGCTGCCCGCGAGCGTCACCGATCCCAGGGACGTCGTCAACGCTCGGCCCGCAAGGGTCGCGTTTGAGCCCAGGGTGACGGCGGCCTGCGCAACGACGTTGCCCGAGAACGTGACGCCGTTGAGGGTGGCAGCGCTCCCCACCTGCCAGTAGACCAGGCAGGGATCGACGCCGATAAGGTTGACCGAGGTGTTCACATTGGCCGTCAGAGAGCTTGCGACCTTGAAGATGTATGTGCCGGCGCCGTTCAGGGTCAGCGTGCCATTGACGGGCCCGCCCGGGCTCGCAATGTTCGCCGCGCCGATGGAATAGGTGCCCGGTCCGAGGATCTGATTGCTGAGTTCATCCCCGATGGCAGTGCCGGGAGGCAGCGGCGTAATCGAGTCATAGAGCGCTTGCGTGGTGGCCTGGGCGTTCTGGGCGAGCCCGTCGTTGTTATGGGTGGCGAACGGCGGAACGGTCGCGGCAAAGGCAGGGAACCCCGTAAGCGAGGTCCCTGGCGCGACACCGACGTCGCCGGTAATCTGCGTCTGAATGCCGCCGGATGCTGCCGTCACGCTCTGGCCGCCCACGACGGCAAAACTCTTCGCGGGGTCGAACGTCTGCGCGAGCGCGGTGGAACCGATGCTCAGAACACCCGTGCATCCAATTGCGACGACGAGTCTTCGCCAGTTCCGAGTCATTGACATCCTCCCACGTTGCGCGGACCAAAGCCGACTATAGGTGGGTGGTTGGATTGGGGCTGTCCTGTATTGAACAGGCCTGATGTGGTGGGCCCGCTATAGTGCGGGACGATGCGCCACCACGAGCAGCCCGTGCTCTATGCCGTCGATTTCGGCCAGTGCGCGCTGCTCGATACCTTCGACGGCGAGGCGCTGAGCACGGTGTTTGCCACGGTCCTGCGAAGCGCAGGCGCGACCATCGTGCAGGAGGTCAGTCACGCCTATCCAGGAGCGGGGCTGACGTGCGTGCTCGTCCTGCGGGAGTCGCACGCCGTTCTCCACACGTGGCCGGAAACGGGCACCGTGAACGTCGACATCTTCTCCTGCTCGACGCGGCTCAAGAGTCTTGCCGCCATCGAGCAGATCGGGCGCCTGTTTGGCGCGCGCCACGTCTCTGTTCAGGAAATACGCCGTGCCGACGGACACGCCCGCGAACGACCGGTTGCCGTCGGGCTATAGCTTCGCCCTGCGAAGCCTCGCCTGGAGCCTCGGATTCTTCGGTCTGGTACGCCTGAGCTGGTTCGAAACCCACGTGGTCGTCCCGCTCACAGGACTTCAGGCCCGCATCGCCACGAGCACCGTCGGACCTGCGACCCAGCCCATCGAGGTGACGCTCGCGTGCAGCGGCGCTGACGCACTGGCGCTCTGCGTGGGTGTCATCCTCGCCTATCCGGTCAGCGTGAAGATGCGAGTGATGGGCGCCGCAAGCGGGATCGCCCTCATTCTGGCCCTCAACACGGTACGCATCGGCACGTTGGGGCGGGCAAGCGGCTCGTCCGCGTGGTTCGAGGTCCTGCACATCTATGTCTGGCCGGCGCTCCTGACCTTTGCGATTGCCGGCTACGTGTTCTCCTGGATGCGCGTGGCGGATCGCCGGCGCCCGGTCTCGGTGCCAGCCGGTCCAGCCGCACCTCCTGCTGCGCGTCCCCATCTGCGCCCCACTGCACGATTCGTGTGGCTCACCGTGGCGCTGCTCATCACGTTCGTCGTCGCGTCCCCTTTGTATCTCCAAAGCGCCGCCGTCCTGGCCGTGGCGGGCGCCGTCGCGCGCGTCGCCGCCTCAATTCTTGGAGTGCTCGGCGTTCATGCCGTTGCCTCGGCCAACATGCTCGCCACGGAACGCGGAGCGTTTCTGGTCACCCAGGAGTGCATCTCGACGCCATTGATCCCCGTGTACTTCGCAGCCGTCCTCGCGTATGTGCCCAGGTGGCGGTGGCGTGCGTTCGCACTGCTTATCGCAGGCCCGCTCTTCGTGGCTCTGGGCGTCGCGCGTCTGCTGGTGGTCGCGCTGCCAGCCGCGCTGGCTGCGTCGCCGTCGTTCCTGATTCACGCGTTCTCGCAACTGCTCCTCGGGTGCGTGGTCGTATTTCTCGCGGCGTTCTGGCGCCACGGTGCCACGGTGGCCGCATGGCAACGGGCGATTCTGGGAACCATGGCCGGCGGCGCGGTCGCCTATGCGATGGGCCCGTTCCTGGCGCGCGCGGTCTGGTCGCCCATGACCATGGGCGTGCCGCTCGACGATCCGCAAGGTGCCTTCGGCATGCTGCCCGCCTTTCAAGTCGGTCTCTACGTGGCGCTCGCCATTGCGACATTCGCGGCCATCGCATGGCGGCGTCTCGCCGCCGGACTCGCGGTGCTGATCGCATCGCAGATGGCGATCGCCGCCGCCATTCTCTTCGTCGCAGGCCATGCCCACGTCACGCCGGTCGTGCGCGATGTCCGCGCGTGGGCGCTCGCCGGACCGATCCTCCTGGTCGCGGCCATGGTGTCCTACGCCCAGCCGCGCCGTTGAGATCATCGGCGTCACGCTGCTCGCGATTGTCGTCACCCTCGCGATCGCCTTGCCGGTGCTGCACGCGCCGTCGGAACGCATCTTCGGCATGGCCATCGTCGGACGCCACCACGATCCATTCACGGTGATGGCGCAGTTCGCGGGCCCGTTGGTGCGCGGGCCCTACAGCCAGCCGCTCACCGATATTCCAGGCGCGCTCCTCGCGCGCATCTCCGGACCTGTGGCGGCGTACAACTGGCTCGTCCTCCTGACCTTCCCGCTGTCGGCCGCCGCGTCGTACCTGCTGGCGCGGCACCTGGCCCTCGCACCTGGAAGCGCCGCCCTCGCCGCCATCGCATTCGCATTCTCACCATTCCACATCGCGCAGGCCGCCTACCATCCGCACATCGCGCAGACCCAATGGATGCCGCTGTACCTGCTGGCGCTCTGGCGTTGCCTCGACAGGCCGACGACGGCAGCGGTCGGGCTGCTCGCGGCCTCGATCGCCGGCGTCACCCTGTCGAACTTCTACGGCGGCCTGATCGCCGCGGTGATCACACCGGTGGCGCTGGCCGCCTACTGGTGGCATGCCGCGCGGGATCGCCCTGCCTCTTCGCGACGCCTCGCCATCACGCTCGCGGCTCTTGGCGGCATCGCTCTGGGCGGGGTGACGTACGCGTGGGCCACGGTCCCGGCCGCGCTGCTCGACCGCGCCGCCATCGCGTTCCCGCGCGATGATCTGTTCCGATATAGCGCGTACTGGTGGAGCTACCTCGTGCCTCCCGTGGCGCATCCGGTACTCGGGGCGTTCGCGGCGGACGTCTGGACCGGCGCTGGCGTGCGAGAAGGCCTGCTCGAACAACAGGTCACACTCGGATGGGGACTCGTGTTGCTCAGTCTGGTCGCCGTGTTCGCGTGGATGATCGGGCATCGGCATCAACGCTCGACCGCAATGGTTCCTGTGCTCGCGGCGACCGCTCTCGTCGCCGTGCTGTGTTCCTTGTCACCGCAGTGGGGGATCGGATCGCTTTCCGTGACGGGCCCGTCCGCGTGGCTCTACAACATCCTGCCGATGTTCCGGGCGTACGCACGATTCGGCGTGGTGGTGCAACTCACGACCGCCTTGCTCGCGGCCATCGGCGCCGAATATCTCTGGCGGTCGGGAAAGCCCGGACTTCGACTGGCGTGCGCGGCACTCCTCATGATCGCCATCGCCGAGTACGCCGTCTGGCCCCCATCGCTGTGGCGGGACGTGCTGCCCACACAGGCGCATCGGTGGGTCACGCGGCAGGCAGGTCCCGTGCGCGCCCTCGATTGCACCCCCCTCACGGCCGCGTCGCAATCGGTGCCCTGGTTGAGCGGCGGCAAAATCGAGCTGCATCGTGAGGGGCCGGACGATTGCACCGAGCCGAACGTCGCCGAAAAGCTGTCCGGTGTGGGCTATACGCATCTCATCATCCAGCGGAACAGTGCCGCGGGCCGGTGGTTTGCGACGCGGCCGGCCGTCGACGGCCTCGGGCCAGCCGTGCGCTTCAGAGAGGCTGAGGTCTTCCAGGTCGTCGCGCCGCCGCCCTCGGTGTACACCGCCGACTTCACCACGTTCTACCCGCGCGAATACGACGCGGACCGGACGTGGCGATGGATGGGTCCCGAGGCCTCCTGGCGCGTCATGAACAGAACCACACGGCCGGTACAGGCGTCCCTCGACGTCGACGTAATGGCTTTTCACCATGCGCGAGCGCTGACGATGCTGCTGGATGGCGAGGCGCTGCGGACGTTGACGATCGAGCCCCGGCGGCAGATTCACCACATCGGCCCGCTGACGCTCACACCTGGATATCATCAGCTCGTGTTTCAACCGGCAGCCGCGCCAACCGTTGCGGACGATCTCCTGGGCAACGGAGATGAGCGCCCACTGTCGTTTGCGATCGGGACGTGGCACTGGCGGACGGACGACCAACGGCGATGACACACACTGAGCCGGCAGCCAACTCGCGGGCGCGCGCGTACCAGCGGTTCTGGGCCGACGTGGGGGAGCAGTTTCCGGATCTCGGCGGAGCGGCCTCGACGCGCTATTACGCCGACAACGAACGGCGCCTCTTCCGGGAGCACTTCACGAATCTCACCGGCCTGAAGATTCTCAAAACCGATCTCTGGGACGAAGCCAAGAACACGCGCATCCTCGCGTGGGCCAGCCAGCAGGGTGCCGAGGCCTACGGCATCGACATCTCCATCCCAACGGTGCGTCAGGCGCGGACGGCGTTCGAGCACAACTCACTCCGATGCGCCGTGTCCGATGTGCGCGAGTTGCCGTTTCGTGATGCGAGTTTCGATGCGGTCTACTCCATGGGCACCATCGAACACTTCGACGAGACCGAGCACGCCGTTGAGGAAATCGCGCGCGTGCTCAAACCCGGCGGCCGCGCCATCGTCGGCGTACCGAACCGCCACGATCCGTTTTTACGGCCGGCATTCGCCAGGGCTCTCCAGACCGTTGGCCTCTATGGCTATGGCTACGAGAAGTCGTATTCGCGAAGACATCTGCGGAAGATGCTGGAGGGGGCAGGGCTGCAGGTGGCAGCGGAGACGGCGATTCTGTTCATTCCCGGGTGGCTCAGGATGCTCGACCTGGCGTGTCACTCGTGGTGTCGTCCCTTGGCGCGCGTGACCGGCGCGTGTGTGTGGCCGTTCGTGTTTCTCGACCGCCACGTGCCCGCCGTCCGCCGGCACGGCTACCTGCTTGCGACCGTCGCGGTCAAACCCGGTCCGAGCGCCGCGTCTGACGCGGCCCGCCAAAGAGAAACGCCGGCCCCACCGTGAAGGCAGGGCCGGCGTTGATGCGCGTCAGAAGAAGTCAGAAGGAGCAGGACGTCACGGTGGTCGGGGCCCTGAGCGTGACCAGGTGCCCGGTGCTATCGGTCCTTGTCCAGGTCGCCCCGAAGGTGTAGCTTCCTCCGCCGACGTTCACGACCAGTTTGTACGGCGCTGACGTCAGCTTGCTCCCGATGCTCGTCCCATTGCGCGAGTATCGGACGGACCATCCGCCATTCACATCGGGCTGCGATGTCGTCAGCGTCATCGAGCACTGAAGCGGAACATGGGTGACAATCTGCATCGAGACGTTCGGGGCCTGTAGCGACGGAGGTGGCGTGACCACAGCGACGGTCACCGACGTTGCCGCGGACGTCGTGGTGTTGCCGGCGGCGTCGCGAGCAACCGCACGAACCGCGTGGGTTCCGCTCGTCGCGCCGGTCGCGTTCCACGTGCCCTGGTAGGGCGCCGTCGTGTCGGCCACGCCGACGGTGAGACCGTCAACCGTGAATGACACACTCGAGACGCCGACGTTGTCGGACGCCACCGCTGCGAGCGACACCGTTCCCGCAACCGTCGAGCCGGCGCCCGGCGCCGTCAAACTGACCATTGGCGCGATGACATCGTCGACCGGCACGCTGTTCACGGTCACTCCAACTGGGGCAGACGTCGTCGTGTTGCCCGCGGCGTCCACCGCGATCGCGCGAATCGTGTGCGATCCGACCGCCGCACCGGTCGAGTTCCAGCTTCCCTGGTAAGGCGCTGTCGTGTCGGCCGCACCGACCGTCACGCCGTCAACGGTGAACGACACGCGCGAGACACCGACGTTGTCCGACGCCGTGGCCGCGAGCGAGATGACTCCGGACGCCGTCGAGCCGGCGATTGGGGCGGTCACACTCACCGACGGTGCCACCGTATCGCCTGAGCCGTTGTTCACCGTCACCATGATCGACGCGGAGGTCGTGGTATTGCCGGCCGCGTCCCGCGCGACTGCGCGCACCGCGTAGGATCCGCTGGGCGAGGTGCCAACGTTCCAGGTTCCCTGGTAGGGCGACGTCGCATCTTCCGCACCGGTCGTGGTGCCGTTGATGGTGAACCAGACGCTCGAGACGCCGACGTTGTCAGCCGCGTTCGCCGCAAGGGACACGGCGCCAGAGACCGTCGTCGAGACAATCGGCGCCGTCACTGAGACCGTCGGCCCCGTGGTGTCGGCGGGGGGCGGAACGATCGATCCGGCTTCCACTTTCACGGCGTAGAGACGGCCCGTATCCCACTGGCCGGCCGGTCCACTGCTGGGCACACCGAGCGGATAGCCGACGAGATAGAGGGTGTTGGTCGTGCCGTCGAAGGTCGCACCGCTGATGTTCGCCATCGGCACGTCGCCGTCCCACGAGCCGGTGATCCCGCGCGGCAGGTTCAACTCCGCCATGCTGGTCGGGCGCGTCATGATGCCATCATCGAGTGAAGAGGGATTCCAGACGTGCACTTCCTGCGTGCGGCCGTCGAAGTGGAGCGTCGAGGTCTGATACCAGCACTTCCCGGCGTTCGGCTGCTGACCCGTGACACCGCAGAGCGCCGCCACGGCCACAAGCCCGCGTGCCGTCGGCGTATCGATCCACGCCCAGTTGTTGTAGTAGCTATCGCCCCACACGAAGGAGCCGACGCCCTGCGCGTTCGGGGAGAGCCATGACGCGCCGGCGTACGGCGCCGTCGTGGGTGGTGTCTGGGGATTCTCGCGCCGGACGCCATTCGCGTCTGCGTCGCCGCCATCGAAGTAGTTCAGCGGGATCGTCTTCCGGAAGCCGCGCTGGTCGGTCGGTGTGTCGAGCAGCACCTTGAAGGCGCTCGCTGGAATTTCGGCGCCGTTGCTGTAGTTCGCGATGTCCGGGATGCAGATGAGCGACGGCCCCATGGCCGCGCGGCTGGTCTGCTGCGCCAGAGACGTGTAGCCGCCGAAGCCGACCACATAGGGGCCGCATCCGAGTTCGGCCTGGGCCCATGACGGCACGGCCTGCACGCCACCGTAGATCCGCTTCGAGGTCACGCCCTGAAGCGAGACGGTCTTGACGTTGGTCACGGCGCCGTTCGCTCCAAGACTGAGCGTCGAGATACGCGTCGGGTAATAGGTGTCTGAATTGCCGTAGTCGATCGAAGCGGTGACCCACAGGCGTTGGGTCGATGCGTCCCACCAAATACCCACGAAGTCGCCCGTGACCGCACCGAGGTTCCAGGAGTTCGTTGTCGTAGTCACGCGCTGGCCGAACGCCGACGGCATCACAAATTCCTGGAGTGTGCCCGTGTGGGTCATCGACAAGAAGCGCAGCTGACCGTTGACGTACCGGTGAGTCAGCCCGCGCATGTAGGCGGTATCCGATCCGAACGTCTGCACGTCGTAGTAGCCGAGCAGCGCGAAATCAGACGGCTGAAGGATCGCAGCCGACTGCGCCGCAGCCGTCGATACCGACCCAAAGGCAAGAAAAGCGACGACAAGACAGAGGATTCTTCGCATGACAGGACACACTCTCTGGCGAAGGGTCACGACACCTTCGCCGATACGAGGGAAGACAGGGCTCACGCACGCAGCGGAACATCGCTGACAACGAGCAACTTGGCGACTCGACGGGATCCGTTCGGTGGATCGTGCGGACGGAGAGGGCCAGAGCGAGGGAGAGTCAGGGACTCTCGGTAACTTTGGTGCGTCACCAACCCAGGGGAGCGGGTTGGCTTTGGTGCCTAGTTGTGCAAGGAGTGATCCAGATCGGGCGAGATCCGTAAAGTGCGCAAAGCCTCAATGAAACCGGCGTCGCGGACCATGCACCGTCTTACAGAACTGGTTGAATGTGTCGCGCCCGCGACGGTACCGTCAGCGCGCACATCGCGCCGCATCGGGCTGGTGTCCTGACGCGTCGTACATACCGGCGCTCTTCATGACTCGATATGTAGTCGCTCGACACGCGGCGCTCGTCGAGGCTACTCCGTAGATATCGACGCCACACTCCCGCTGTCGGGACTGGAGGCCGCTGACGCATGCGCCTGTGCACAAGGGTACAGACGGCACCCTACCCGCCTACTAGCATCCGGGGTAGTCGTTCGGGTCACTGTCGACCGAAGCCCTTCGCTCGCAGCTGAGCGAGCGCGCCACTCGCACACAGAAGAGGTCCCTCGTGCTCCGTCATTCACGCGCCGCATTCCTTCTCTTTTCGATCGGGTTCGTCACCATCGCGTCATCGGCCGCTGCACAGGGGCAGTCGGAGTCGATGACGTCCCGGCCCGCAACCACCACCGTCGCCGGAGACACCGGTTTGTGGATGGTCCCGACTGGGGAAGTGCTGCCGGCGAAGAAGTGGTCCTTCAGCTTCAGCCGTCTCGAAGGGAACTCGGGCCAGGGCTTCCTGAACATCTCGACATTTCCGCTGACGTTCGGCGTGGGTCTCGGCCATCACACGGAAGTGTTCGGCAGCTGGCACGTCATGACCCGTCTCGACCGCGACACGCGCCCGCTGTTTTTCCCCGGCGTGCTGGCGAACGGCACCGGTGGCGGCATCGACGTCGACTACCCGCTCGACCGCACGACATTCACCGGCAGCAAGCGCGGTGATCTCTGGGTGGGCGCGAAGGTGAATCTCCTGCCGGAACGGTCCGATCGCGCGATGGCGTTCGCTGTTCGTCCCATGATCAAGTTGCCCATTGGCGACGACAAGGCCGGCACGAGCAGCGGTAAGGCGGATTTCTCGGCGGACGCGATCCTGAGCACGGAGGTCAGCCACATGGTCGACCTGTCCGGCTACGGCGGGATCCTCGTGCGGGGCAATCCTGACGGCTACGAATTGACTCGCGGCCTGCGTTGGGGCGTGGGCGCGGGCTTTCCGTCGCGCCTTCCCGTTCGCGCGACCCTCGAACTCTACGGCGAACGGTACAACTCCGACACGATCACCGCACCGGCTGGCCTGACCGGGGCCGATGGATCACAGGTGCCGACGTCGGCCGTGGTCAAGAGTCCCGTGTATCTGACCCTGGGTCTCACCTTTCAGTTGCCAGCCGGATTCTTCGTCGGCGTTGGCGCGAACTGGAACCTGACTCTCGCCGCGCGTGACGAAGCCGCCGGCGCCTACGAGAGCAACGGATTCCGTGACAAGGCCGACTATCTGGTCCGCTTCGGCTTCCATCCCGGGACGCGCCGCACCGCGCGCACGATTGTGGAAGTGACGCC
>JBDTNQ010000134.1:0-9813 GCA_039933635.1 Acidobacteriota bacterium | reverse complement strand
CGGCGAGCATCGGTCGCATGCGGCCCAAGCTCATGACCGCGAGTTGCGCGATGCTCGGCCTGCTGCCATTGGTCGTCCTGCGCGGCCAAGGGAGCGAACTCGAACGCCCGCTCGCCATTGTCATGATCGGGGGACTAATCACGTCCACGCTGTTCACCCTGCTCGCGCTACCGACGTTCTATTCGCTAGTCGAGCACACCAAGAGCCGTCTGGCCTGGCGTTCATCGCCTCCGTCGCTGCGTCCGTGAGCTGGCGCGCGTAGCGCCAGCGGCTGGGCGATCAGTGCGGCCGCGCCGAGCGGCACCGGGATGGACGATATCAGCGCCTCGGTGGATCCGCTGCCGAAGTCGGGGGCGCCGACGTTCTTCGGGGGCCACGCGACACTTGGGGGCGCCACGCCAAGCGTGGCGACGACATATGCATCCGCGTTCGCCAATGCGGGCTACGACCTGCCGGTGTCCGGTATCGCGGCGAACAGGTATCGCTACATGATTTACTCGCATCTGACGACGGGCTATGGAACGTGTGACTGCTGAACGTGTATGTGGATCTGCCGACGATGACGCTGACCGTCGACCGGCAACCCGAGCGCGACCGCGCTGCGAAGGCCAATCCAGCGGCTGCCGGGCATTGCGGTGATAGAGCAAGTCCTGGGCGTCGGCATCGAGATCGCCGAGGATCTCGAACCGATAGCCGCCTCGCGCATCGCGATGCTTGATCTCACGCGCGTACATGGCGTGTCCGGTGCCAACCAGCATCGATCGAATCTCGAACCGGTGCCTCACGCCATCGGCATTGGTGACCACGATCGGCGCGATGGGCGTGTTGTCGAAGTCGACGCCGAGGCCAATTCCTCGTTGAAGCAGCGTAGCAACGTTCACCCACCTCGGCCACCGAGATTGAATCGTTGGGGCCCACGATCTTCCTGCACAGGCCGCATCGGCGGCGTTCCTCGTCTCCGTCGTCGTGCCTCATGGCTGCCACGCCATGCGCCACTAGCCGCTCGAAGAACTCATGCAGAAGGCACGGGAACGCTGCTCCGTTCAGGTCAGCCTTGGGCGGCTTCGGCATGTAATCTCAATCCGAGAGCGGCCATCACTCTGAGGACGGTGTCGAAATCGGGACTGCGCTCACCTGACAGGGCCTTGTAAAGGCTTTCCCGCGAGAGCCCTGCATCTCGAGCCACCTGGCTCATCCCCTTCGCTCGCGCCATGTCGCCAAGCGCCTTTGCCACGAAAGCCGCGTCGCCGTCAGCCTCTTCAAGGCACGCCTCGAGATAGGCGGCCATCTGCTCAGGGGTCCTGAGATGCTCTGCCACATCGTACCGGACGGTCACAGTCTTCTTCTTCATCGGCTACTCCGACAAGCCGCGCGCTAACTGCAGCGCGGCTCTGGTGTCGGCGGTCTGCGTGTGTTTGCTGCCGCCTGCCAGCAGGATGATCACGGCGCGGCCTCGTCGAGTGAAATAGACGCGATACCCTGGGCCCACGTCGATCCGCAACTCGGACACTCCCTCGCCAACCGGTGCGACGTCGCCTGGATTGCCCGCTCTCAGGCGTTCGATGCGCGGCCGCGCACGGCGCGCAGGGCATCCAGCCATCGCGCGAAGCGCTCGGTCCGACGCACGTCGACCATCGTTACTAGACTGTAGCCTTGTGGCTACACCCCGTCAAGGCCGGCGGTCGACGCTACCGGAGGTCCCAATCGCCCGAGAACGACGGCGAGGGACGAGTTGTGACTGCATCCGTGGGCGCACGACGGTCACCTCCCCAGGGCCATCGCATGGTGGGTGCCCGGTGCACTCCCGTGGCCATCGAAGGAACCCACGTGGCCAAAATTCGCGTGTTATCGCGTGAGCCGAAAGCGAAGATCGTGGCGAAGATGGGAGGCGTTGCACCCGAGCGGAGGGCTTGATTTCTAAGTTACTGATTCTAAAGGAGATGATTTGGCGGAGAGGGTGGGATTCGAACTCTTCCAGCCTCTTTAGAATCTGTAAGTTACACACACCACGTTGCCGCCGTTGCCGTGAATGCCAGGGTTGCCGTGGCGCCTTGCACCTGGTTGCACCCACTGTCGAGCCTGTGACGGCAACGACATCGAGCGGATGGCACAGCGCAAGACGCGCGGTTCTCCACTCCGCGGAACCGCGGGGACGAGGTAAATCAGAGCATCAACCAGGGGCCGATGTCTATGCCGCTGTGCGCTTGTGCGAGGTCGGGATAAGCAGATCGGCGGGGACCTGAAAGCGATCCCGGAGCCGCTTGATTATGGTAATGCTGAGCTCGCGCTTGCCGCCCAACACCTCGCTGACGCGGCTGGCCGTCCCAAGGACAGGGATCAGATCGGCACGCGTGAGCCCATGCTGATCCAGCAGATAGGCGAGCAGATCGCGTAGCGCGGGGCGCTTGCGTGGCCAACGAGTCTTCTCATAGGCCTCGATCAGCCGCGCCTGGGCCAGCCGACGAGCGATCCGCCTCTGCATCCGACGGCATCAACCTGGCGATCAGTGCCTTGGCCTCCGCATGGTCTACGTCATTTTGGATCACGACGAGCGTTGCCTTCATCACACTGCCTCCGCGTCGATCTGGTCATACTCCGCGTGCGAGCCAAAGAACCGGATCATCACGATGCCTGTTCGATAGTCCACCACGCAGATCAAACGGAAATCGTTCGCCTTGATATTGAACACCACGCGTCCGCTCTTGAGGATACTGGCCTTCGGGTGCGATCTCTTGACGTCGGCCGGTTGCGTCCATTGCGCGGCCTGCGCGATCGCCCGCCACGCCTCGTACTGCTTCCGTGCAGGCGTCATGCCCTTGTGACCAACACGGGCCGTCAAATACTGCTCGACCACGCCGTCCACGCGTCCGGCGTGTAGCAGACCGCGTGCGAGTCCGACGGCGAACTTTCAGATCGAGCGGTTGTATTTCACTCTGAAAGCCCGATAGTTCGTGAGACGCAACGCTTACGGCCAAACTCCAACACCGACGAAGCGATTCGTCCAGGCCCTCTGGGCGCATCTCTTGCTAACTGCTTACAGCCAGAGCGCCGTCACCGCATGCAAGTGGCAGGCACATGGGCTCGGACTCATCACCATGACGAACTCATTTCGCGTCCTGTGTGCCGTCGATTTTTTGCCGGGCACCGACAACGTCTTCAATAACGCCATCGCCCTGACGTGTGGACAAGATGCCCACCTGACGATTCTGAACGTGACGTCTCCGGAGGATCAATCCGACGCGACATTGCGAGAGAGGGCGATGACGCTAGCCAGGATGCGACAAATGGCAGCGTCCGCTGGCGTTCAGCTACTGCTGACTCTTCGACACGGGGTTGCCGCGACCGTGATTCTAGAAATCGCGCGTGACAAACCATTTGACCTGATTGTGTTGGGAACGCGTCAGCGCAGTCGTCGCTTTCTTCGGTTCTGGAGTGGTTCCGTGTCGGCGCGCGTCATCCGCGGTTGCACAGTGCCCGTCCTGGTCGTGCCGACTGGGGCGGACACGCGGAAAGCCTCGGACTTCAGAGTCGTGCTGTGCCCGACCGATCTCACACCTTCGGCAATGCCGGCGCTCGAGCAAGCCGTGCGCGTGGCGTTGTGGAGCCAGGGCCACGTCACGCTGCTCCACGTATTTCGAGGCGCGTCCGCGCGCGACGTGGGCGATCCCACATGGTACTTCTCCGACTGGGACGCGCGTCGTCTGTACCTACGTGCGGCTTGGCTTGACCTGGAACGTACGACTCCGTCGGCCGTCAGCGTCGGCGCGATGCCACCGAAGCTCGTCGCAGGTAATCCGTCTGAGGAGATCGTCCGACTCGCGTCCGATCTGAGGGCTGATGTGGTCGTCATGCGCAGGTCGGCGCGCGGAGCGCTGCGAAGACGGGTGTTTGGATCAATTGTCGAGCGCGTCAGACGACAGACCCTGTGCTCCGTGCTTGTCCTGCCACCGCGCGGGCAGGCCACAACCCAGGCATTTCGCTGGCCGACACGACAAGTCCAGCGAAGGAGCAAGGACCATGCGGCGAAACCTCCAGACAAACCAGAGGAGATCCCGCAGTTGATCGCTGCAGTGTCTCCGCGATTGATCGAAGGTCGGGCGTCATGAAACTGTCGGTCGTCGCCTTGGACTATGACGGGACTATTGCAGAAAACGGGCTTCTGCATGACGAGATGCCCGCCGTCATTGGTGAACTGCGACAGCGCGGGATCTCCGTCGTCATTGTGACCGGCAGACGATTATCCGACTTGCGCGCCGTCGCTGGGGATCTTCGATGCGTGGACGCGGTGATTGCGGAGAACGGAGCTGTGTTCGCGATCCCAGGAACAGGTCACTCCACCGCATTCGGCTCGCCGCCGGCACCGCGCTTCTTGGAGGCCCTGAAACAGCGGGGAGTACCGTTCGCGGGGGGTGAATGCGTCGTTGAATCGGACGCGCGATTCGCGGAATTGATTCTGCAGACCATCAGGGACCTCGAACTCCCGCTTGTACTGGCGTTCAATCGGGGTCGCGTCATGGTGCTACCGCAAGGGATCAACAAGGCGACGGGTCTGCGTGATGGCCTCGCGATGTTGCGTCTCTCCTTGCACAACACGCTGGGAATTGGCGATGCGGAGAATGATCACGAACTACTGCGGGTATGTGAGGTCGGGGCGGCCGTTCAATGGGCGAGCACCAGTCTGAAAGAGATCGCGGACGAGGTCATTGATGGCGATGGCCCAGCGGCCGTCGCGCGCTACCTGCGTCGTGTACTCGCGAAACCCCTGATGTGGCGTTCTGGGAGGGGGCGGCGGCGCGTGCTCATGGGCCGGAGCGACGGAGACCATGCCGTCAGTCTGGTGGTCCGAGGTAGGAATGTGCTGGTGACCGGCGAGCCAAAGTCTGGGAAATCATGGGCGGCGGGGCTGCTGGCGGAGCGACTTATTCTGCAGCGCTATGCGGTCTGCGTCATCGATCCGGAAGGTGACTATCGCGCCCTTGAGTCCTTGCCGGGAGTGACCATTTTCGGCGGCGACGATCCTGCACCAACACCTCGCGCGATTCTGAAGGCATTCCGTCACCCCGACGCCAGTGGGGTGATCGATTTGTCGCAACTGTGCCACGCCGACAAAGTCGACTACGTGCGTGCTCTTCTGCCGACCCTTGCCCGACTTCGAAATCTCACTGGGTTGCCACACCGCATCGTGCTCGACGAGGCGCACTATTTCCTGCAGGATCCGGACCTCGTCCGGGAACTTGATCTCGCCCTCGGCGGCTACACGTTCGTGACATACCGCGTGTCAGGCTTGCACCCAAATGTCCTGTCCGCAACTGAGGCCATCGTCGTCACCAGACAGACGGATCCGCGAGAACTTCAATGGTTACAGGCAGCCGTCGCTCCGGCCGCCTTACCCGACGACATTGACCGGCTACCGGCGGGACGCGCCGTCCTGTTCTCCGAGATCAGCGAGGCTCGCGTCGTCGCGCAGCCATTCGACCTCGCCACACGCCTGACGTCTCATGTTCGACATCGGTCGAAGTACATCGATGTCCCGGTACCGTCCAGTCGAGCCTTTGTTTTTACAGAGAAGGGTGCGTCCGTCGGCACGCGAGCCGCAACGCTCAACGATCTGATTTCGGGACTCGCCGCCGCTGGGCGCGAGACGATTGACGGTCATTTACGTCGCCATGACTTCTCCCGGTGGCTCACCGATGTTTTCGGCGATCACGTACTCGGAGCCGAGATCCGCGGCTTGGAAAACCGCCATCGGCTCGAATCCGTCGTCGATATTCGAGAGTCCATCATTAACGCGATCGGCGTACGATATGAGACGGTCGATCCTGGCGGATTCTCGGCGCAGCCGCCATTTTGAGGTAAACGTTCCGACACATTCAGGAGTTCACACGCACTATGGTTGAAGCGACGTTTCCCGCGGCGATCGTTCGCCCGCTTGCGGCCCAGAAGGCCCGCGTCGAGCCGGTAGCCGACACCGACACCGCCTGGGTGCGGCTGGTGTTCAACTACGTGGGCTCGGCGACGGTCTGGCTGGTGCTCGGCACGCTCGTGGGCGAGTACCTGGGCATCAAGTTCGTCGCGCCCGACATCGACCACGTCTCCTGGCTGAGCTTCGGTCGACTGCGGCCCGTCCACACCAACACGGTGTTCTGGGGCTGGTCGAGCCTGGCGATGATCGGCATGTCGCTCTACGTGGTGCCGAAGACCAGCCGGCGCAGGCTATTCAGCTTTCCATTGGCATACCTCAGCCTCGCGCTGATCAACGCGTCGGTACTGGTGGGCGACGTGCTGCTCATGAGCGGCATCAACAACGGCGGCCAGGAGTACCGTGAGTACATCTGGCCCGTGCAGGCCGTCTTCGCGACGGGCGTCGTGCTCGTCGCGTACAACCTGATGCGTACGATCGCCACACGTAACCTCGACGAGATCTACATCTCGAACTGGTACATCATGGGCGGTTTGCTGTGGACCATCGCGCTGCTCGTCATTGCGTACCTGCCGTGGTACCAACAGAACGGCATCAGCGAGACGGTCATCCAGGGGTTCTACATGCACATGGGTGTGGGTATGTGGTTCACGCCCATCGTCCTTGGCCTGACCTATTACACGCTACCCCGGCTTCTCAACAAGCCCATCTACTCCTACTCGCTGGGCGTCCTGGCGTTCTGGACGCAGATGGTGTTCTACACCATGATCGGCGCGCATCATTTTGTCTTCGCACCGATCCCCTGGTGGTTGCAGACCGTGGCCATCATCTTCAGCGTCGGCATGGTGGTGACCCTCGTCGCCGGCACAGGCAATTTCCTGCTGACCATGCGCGGGTCGCGCCACGCCATCGGACGCAGCTACAGTCTGCCGTTCATCCTGGCCGGCGTACTGGCCTACTTCTTATTCTCCTTCCAAGGCACGCTGGAGGCGTTTCGGTCGTTCCAGGCGCTGTGGCACTTCACCAACTACACCGTCGCGCATTCGCACCTGACGATGTACGGCTTCGTGGCATTTCTGATCTGGGGCACCGTGTATGGACTGGTGCCGCGGATGACGGGACGGGAGCCGACCGCGGTCTTCGTAGGCATCCACTTCTGGTTCGCACTGATCGGCTACCTCATGTACAGCGTCGCCCTGATGGTGGGCGGCACCATGCAGGGCCGGAACTGGATCGCCGGCCATGCGTTCATTCAATCGGTTACCGACATGCTGCCCTTCTGGCTCTGGAGGGCCGTCGGCGGCACATTGATGTTCCTGTCCCACCTTGTCTTCGCCTGGAACGTGTGGACGATGCGGCCGCGTGCCCGCGCGTCTATCGTGGAGGCCGTATGACGCTCGACTTCGGGAAGAACCACTGGCTGCTCTTCGGCGTGGCCTTCTTCGGCTTCATCGGACTTGCCTTCCTCGTGGGCATCGGCCCGGCGATCTGGGTTCAGCGCCATTCGCAGCCGCTGCAGGGTGCGGTGCCTCCCACTGCGCTCCAAAGAGCCGGACTCCAGGTGTACGTCTCTGAAGGGTGCGTCGCCTGTCATACGCAGCAGGTGCGGCCCCTCGAAATGGATGCGGTATGGGGACGGCCGTCCGCGCCTGGTGACTACGCCTACGTGCAGCCGAGCGGCGTGTGGCACCCGTACGCTCCGGCCGTGCTCGGCAGCGAACGCACCGGGCCCGACCTCTCGAACGTCGGCGCCCGCCAGGCCAGCGACGTGTGGCAATACCTGCACCTCTACAATCCCCGCTCTGTCGTCAGCGGTTCGGTCATGCCGGCCTTCCCGTGGCTGTTCGACGTCAAGGCCGCGGCCGTGGACGGTGCACCAGTCGTGCCCGTGCCGAAACCTTACGCGCCGAACAGGGGTGTCGTCGTACCGAACGCGCGCGGACAGGCGCTCGTGGCCTACCTGCTTGGGCTGCGCCAGGTGCCGATTGAAGGCTACGGAGGCGGGCACTGATGCTGACCTCACGACTGTTCATCGTGGCGCAGCAGGTGGTCACCGCGGCGGAATCAGCTCGGGAATTCTCGCAGTCGATGACGCCTCATGCGATGACGTCCCCCACTCACGGCCCGCTCGATATGACACTGGTCGTCCTCGGCGGCGGCGTCGTGATCGTGACGACGATCTACTCGCTGCTATATCTCATCCGTCCGGGAGAGAGGAGCGCGGAACACGTCAAATACCGCATCCTCGAGGACGGACGCGGGGAGTCCCAATGACCGACGAACCGCGAGACGACACCATCCGCGACACGCCACGGAGGCGTGTCGACATCTTTGTGGATGGCGCCGCGCAGCCCTTGCTCAGCACGACGCCGCCCTTGAGCTTTGAGTTGGATACGTCCCGGATGGACGACGGACCGCACGTCATGCGGATCGAGGCTTACGACGCCCACGGCGTAAAGGGCGTCCGCACGGTCGACTTCACCGTCCGCAACGGTCCGGGCATCGCGATCTCCGGCCTCCAGCAGCACGACGTCCTCGACGGCAAGATCCCCATCATCGTCAACGCCTACGGCGGAACTTCCGCGATTGACTGGGAGCCGTCCCAGGCTGAGACGCCGGCGCCGACGCCAACATGGGCCTGGGTGTCGCTGATTCTCGCGGTCGCGTTCGGGCTCTTCTACGGCGCGCAGCAATGGTCTCCCCCGGACAACTTCGCTCGCACGCCGACGTACGGCTCGTTCGCTCGATCCGGATCGCCCAGTCCCGCCGAAGCGGCGGCCGCCGCCGCGTTACCCGCAACGACCGGGACGGGCGTCGGCGGGACGGCCTCGCGCACCGCAGCCGTGAGCGCCGCGGACGCGGCCCGAGGGAGCGCACTCTTCTCCACCAACTGCGCCGCGTGCCACCAGCCCACCGGCCAAGGTCTGCCGGGAGTATTCCCTCCCTTGGCCGGCGATCCACTGGTCAACGACGTCGATCCCACCGGACACGTCACGACCATCCTTAACGGCAAGACGGGCTCAGTCATCGGCGGCGTCAATTACGCGTCCCCGATGCCGGCTTTCAAGGACATCCTGAACGACGCCGACCTCGCCGCCATCGTCAATCATGAGCGAACGAGTTGGGGTAACGTGGCGCCCCTCGTCAATGCCGCTGACGTGGCCAGGTTGCGCAAGTGACCATGCACTCGTAGAACGCAGCCGACTGACTCACCCCGGATACGTGATGTGCGTGCCGCATACGCGGGCCCACGGCGTCAAGACGTGAGGTCGCGCCTGAAGGCCGCTCGTGATTTCTCGCACGTCGATTCCCCTGACGACCAGCGAATCCGCGATCAGGGAGCGATGACAGCGCCACGGCACGGCCTCCGCACACATCAGGGCGACGGACTCTATCCTCGCATAGGCCACGCAGCGATCGAGGGTCTCCGCGTACGCGGGTGTCTGCATGTAGTCCGCGTATCCACGGAACCCCGCATTCCGCCATGCGGTGTTGATCGAATCTCGGCGTGGATGCCGTAAGCCGCCGAGCCCCAGCATATGCCGATAGTGCAGGCGCGCACTGTGCAGTGCTCGCGACAATTGATCCCGGTTGAACTGTGGGTTGTGCGCCGACCTCGGAATCGTACGCACGTCGATCACGCGCTGCACGCCGTGCGCCTTCAGCAGGCGGATGAATGTGCCGATCGGACGAGTGGAGTGTCCGATCGTAAAGATGATCATGGCGCGTCATGGGCGCGCCGGTCGGACACACCGATGACGCGTGCGGAACGCGCGCGGAATGTGAAGAACCCTGGTCGATGGTCGATCACGATGTCCTCGAATCCAGCGCGATGCTTCCCGACCGGCGTCGCATATACGTAAATAGAATACACATATATGATAGACTGCGGC
>JBDTNQ010000133.1:0-9822 GCA_039933635.1 Acidobacteriota bacterium | reverse complement strand
CGAGGTCGCTAGTTCGTCTGTTTTTCGTCGACCGCCACGGTGAACTTCCGAACATTCGCATACGTCGCTGAGCCTTCGAGCGTGACGTTCGCCGATGCCACGTCAGGCGCCGCGACACGGCCATTGACCGTCTGCTGCATGCCGCCGCCGGCGTCGCGGGAATCCGAGCCATCGGCCGGCGTGATTTCGTAGTGCTCCTCCATGGTCTTTGGCAGCCAGACCGGCACGCGCGCGTCCGGCGCGTAGTCGACCCTCGTCGACATATCGAAGAGCAGCGACCGTATGCCGGTCGCCAGCCGCAGCACGCTGCGCAGCACGGTTCCGCTCTCGGGATCAATCCAGAACGTGCCCTTCGCCGCCGCGTCGTCGAGCGACCCGATGAGCCGCGGCTTGCCGGTTTCCCGGAAGTCGACGACGGTCACTCGACGGTCGTCGATCGTCGCGAAGCCGTTCCGGTTGAACGACGACCGTCGCTGATTGACGGTCCGGAGAAAGAACATGGCGGCCGTAGGAAGGTTGAGCGTGCGGCTCCCCTTCATGCCGTCCGGGTTGAGGTTGAAGCGCGCGCCTTCGGCGACGATGCGCCGGGCCTGATCGAGCGTGCTGGAACTGGTTTGTGCGAAGAGTTGCGCGAGGCGATCGTCGCGGTCTCGAACCGGCTTGCCGTCGACCTCGAAGACGTCACGGAACTCGTACCAGCCGACCATCCGGTCGGCCGTGATGAGCACATCCGAGCGCATTCGCCTCGTGGTCAGTTGCTTGCCCCGCGACTGTTGGATATAGGTTTCTTCGAGAACGATGCCCGATGCGTCGCTGGCGAACCTGTCGACGTACGCGGCGGCGTTGCGCAGCACGACGTCGAGCGCGACCGGAGCGGCCTGCTGCGTGGCGCGGGGAGACACGCCGAGGACCAGGGCGGCGGCCGTGACGAGCACGGGCATGCGCGCGGCAATCGCAGCGAAGGCAACGGGACGTGGCACGGGAAACGGGTCTAGCATATCTCCGCCGCAGGGTCGGCGCCGGAGAAGTGATAATGCGCAGGGACGAGCGTCCGGGAGGCAGGACATGAGGATGACGTGGCGGCTGGCAGGGACATTGGCGGTGACGGGCATGGTGGCAGTGGCCGGTGGGGCGATGGTCGCGGGCCAGACCCTGGCTGAATTCAGCAACGAGACGCGATTCCAACTGGACTTCAAGGTGCCCGATGCGGCCTTGGCCGCGTACCTGCCGCCGGGCTGGACGTCCAACGTCGCGGCGCAGGGACCCGCGAAGGACTGCAACCTGCGGGTCATCTTCATCGATCGCGTCACGATTAACGGCGCCGACGGCCGCGCGGCGGGGAAGGGGACCAACCAGCTCGTGTGGCTCGCGGCTCCGGTGAAGGACCCCTCGGGCGCGACGGCGCAGCTCATCATTGGCGGCCTCACGGCCGATCCTGCTGACGCGCCTGGGCCCTTCGGCAACTTCATTGCGGCCACCACGCGCAGCGTCCAACGAGCGACGGCCTCGGCGGCCACTGGCGGGGTGGCGATGCAGGAGTCTCAAGACTGGGTGCTCGCCACGGCCTCTGGCGAGCGGCTCGAGATGCACATCAAGTACGAGCGTGGTATCGCCAACAAGGGCAACCCCGCCGAACCCAAGTTCTACTCCGCCAAAACGCCCACCTTCTTCCAGATCTCGAAGCAGGAACAGGTGCTCGACATCCTGAGGAACGTGACGACCAACCCGCCCGACCGGGTGAAGGAGTTCTCCTTCAAGGGCGGCGGCGGCGCCTACGCGCCGTTGTTCGACGGCACGGAGAAGGTGTTGAGCTGGGACAACATTCTCTGGATCAATCGCGCGATCTCGGTGCCGTGAAGGAACGGACACCTTTCTGACAGGTCCCACCGGGCTCGTATATGATGGCGGCGTTTTCACCTTCCGAAGGAGATCGCCTGTGTTCCGACGTCTTCTGGCTATCGTCGCTTGTGGGCTCGCGGCCGGGGTCGCTCTGCGCGCCCAGCTCGCGACCGACTTCAATCCGCCACGGGCGAACTGCTGCCTGGCGAGCACCGCACAGAGCCTCGCCGACCAGCTGCAGGACTGGAACCAGCTCGGTCGCTACTACGCGGCCAACGAGGAGCTGAAGAAGCAGCCCGTGGATCCGAAGCGGGTGGTGTTCATGGGCGATTCGATCACCGACGGCTGGCGGCTCGCGGAGTCCTTTCCGGGCAAGCCGTACGTGAACCGTGGGATCAGCGGCCAGACAACCGCCCAGATGCTCGTCCGGATGTATCCGGACGTCATCGCGCTCAAGCCCGCGGCGATGGTGATCCTGGCCGGCACCAATGACATCGCCCGCAACAACGGCCCGCAGACGCTCGAGATGATCGAGCAGAACCTCATGGCGATGACGGAGCTCGCGCACACGCACAACATCAAGGTGCTGTTCTGCGCGGTGATGCCGATCAGTGACAATCCGGCGCCGCCGCAGGGCGTCGCGCCGCGCGCGGCCGGCCGCGCCGCGGGCCCGGGCGCGCCACCTCGGCGGAAACAATCCGAGCAGCGTCCGCCGTCCGACATCCTGAAGCTCAACGCGTGGATGAAGGACTATGCGTCCCGGACGAACTCCACGTACGTCGACTACTACGCGGCCACCGTCGATGCGGACGGCTTCTTCCGAAGCGGCTACTCGAACGACGGTCTGCATCCCAACGTGCAGGGCTACACGCTGATGGCCCCGGTCGTCGCCGCGGCGCTCGACCAGGTCGTGCGCTGACGAGGGACCGATGGATCGACGCGCGTTTCTGACGATGCTGGCGGCCGGTCCGGCCGCCGGCATCATTCGTCCGATCCGGCTGAGCGCAGACCTGCCGAAGGCGAAGATCACGCGTGTTCGTCTCTATCAGCCGCCGACACCGAATCCACTCTTCAATCAGAGCAACATGCTGGTGACGGTCGAGACCGACATCGGCATTACCGGCATCGGCGAAGGCGGCGCCAAGGACACGCTCGAGCAGGTGGCCGGCACCCTCATCGGCAAGAATCCGTTTCAAATCGAAGCCATCTGGCAGGAAGCCTACATCGCCTGGTTCTACCCGCCGGGCCGCGAGAAGACGCACGCGCTCGGTGCGCTCGACCTGGCCCTGTGGGACATCAAAGGGAAGGCGCTCGGCCTGCCGGTGCACGAGTTGCTCGGCGGGAAGACGCGTGAACACTGCGAGTGCTATCCCACGACGCGGCCCGCCGGCGCGAAGGCGACCACGCTGAAGGATCGCGCGCGCGAGACGATGGAACTGGGCTATCGCGCGTTTCGTATGGGGGCGGGCGAGCCGCCGATTGGCGGCGTATACGACACGCGCTCCATCGTCCGGCAGATCGAGCAGGACTGCCGGGAGGTCCGCGACGGCGTCGGACCGGACGGCAACTGGTGCATTGATTTCCATCAGCGGTTCGATCTCAACGACGCCGTGCGCTGCTGCCGCGCGATCGAGCCCTATGAGCCGTTTTTCGTCGAGGATCCGGTGCGCGATGAACACGCGCTGGCGGATATCCCTAAGCTGCGACCGATGACCACCGTGCCGCTGACGCACGGTGAGGAGTGGGGCCTGCGGTGGGATTTCGTGAGACTCGTCGAGAATCACGATATCGACTTCATCCGGGCGACCCTGCCGAACGTCGGCGGCATCACCGAGATGATGAAGATCGCCGCCATCTGCGAAACGCACGCGGTGGGCATCGTGCCGCACTTCACCGGACCGATCGCGACCGCGGCGCTCGTCAACTGCCTGTCGACGTTTTCAGGCAAAGTGCTGATGGAATACAACTACAGCGGCGTGCCGATCGATTACCTGCCGCAGTGTCTGGACTTCAAGGCAGGCAAGGCCTACACGAATCAGCGACCCGGGCTCGGGGTCACGCTCGATCTGAAACGCGTGACCCAGATCGGCGAGATCACGACCCCTGGCCGCCGAAACGTCTACACCCGCCCCGACGGCTCACTGACCCACTGGTAGCGACACTCGGTCACGTCAGCGCGGTACCGGATCGACGGTGGTGACTTCAATCTCGATGCCGCCGATCATGCCGGCAACGACGTTGTACAGCAACGCGGCAATCGCGCTGGTGACGGCCCCGAGCAGGCCGTAGAAGATCGGCAGGGCGACAATCGCACCGGCGCCGAAGATCATGCCGGCCATCGGAAACTGTTCGCGGCTGGCGAGACTGCCCAGGCCCAAGCCGACCAGCGAGAACAGGCCGCCGAAGATCAAACCCATCAGAGCGTAGAGCACACCTGCGACTTTCGCGCACGACCACGGATTGATCTTTCTGATCACCATGAGTGGACCCTCGTGTGTTGGCTGGTTGTCCGACGATTGCGACGCATCGTAGCCGATTTCGTGGGTGGGGAGTATTCGGATGGTCTCGGCCTTCGTTACACTGTCGGAATGCCGTCGTTGAGGTCTCCCGCGCTCCGCTGGCTCGGCGTCCGGGCGTCCGTGCGCCGCATCGCTGCTGCCGCGCTCGCCGTGGTCGCAGTGGCCGGCATGCTGACGACCGCCGGCAGCGCCGCGGCGCCGCAACGGCGCGGCGGCTTCGGCCGGGGCTTCGGCCGTGCCATGCCCACAAGCACGCCCTGGATGTACGACGGCCGGTTCATCTTCTGCCGGCTGGCCTTCCGGAACTCACCAAACGGCGACGGCGGCGGGTGGTCCGTGGACTATCCCCGCGCCGACATGAACTTCCCGTTCCGCCTCGGTGAACTCACCGAAACGCCCATCAGCCACGACATCCGCGGCGAGCCCAACCACGTCGTGATCACCGCGACCGATCCGCACCTGTTCGAATGCCCGTTCGTCATGATGACGGAGCCGGGCGGGGCGGACTTCAATGATGACGAGGCCGCGGCCCTGCGAGCGTACTTGGACAAGGGCGGCTTCATCTGGGCCGACGATTTCTGGGGCGAGTATGCGTGGGACGCCTGGGAATACCAGCTGCGCAAGGTGCTCCCGTCCGGCCAGTTCCCGGTGTACGACGTGCCGATGGATCACCTGCTGTTCCACGCGCAGTATCCCGTGGTGCGCATTCCGCAGATTCCGTCCATCACCTTCTGGTTCAACGGCGGCGGTACGTCCGAGCGTGCCGACAGCACCGTGCCCCACGTGCGCGCAATCAACAACGAGCGCGGCGACATCATGGTGCTGATGACGCACAACACGGACTTCGGTGACGCCTTCGAACGTGAGGGCGAAGACCGCCGATACTTCGATACGTTCTCGACCGTGGGCTACGCGTTCGGCGTGAACGTGTATCTCTACGCGATGAGTCACTAGGCGGCTCGGTCGGATCCCCAGGTTCGTCAGACCGTCCACTACCTGTCGGCCAGGTGGGATGGCCGCCTTTGACGACAACCAACACGTCGAGTACATTCCCACCTCATCGCATGCTGTTGAGACGCCTCGCCTTGACGTCAGCGCTGATCGTTGTCGGAGTGCTGGTTCGTGGGCAGGCGGCTTCGCGTTCGGTGTGGGCGGGCGTGTACACGGACGAGCAGGCCAAACGGGGCGAGGCGCTCTACAAGACGAACTGCGCGACGTGTCATCTCGAGTCACTGCGGGGCGCGGAGTCCGCCCCACCGCTGGTCGGGATCACGTTCGCGAGCTCGTGGGAGGGCGCGCCGTTGGCCGACCTGTTCGAGCGCATGCGGACGTCCATGCCGTCGGACGCGCCCGGCAGCCTGTCCCGGCAACAGAACGCCGACGTCCTCGCCTACATGCTGCACGTGGCCGAGTTCCCCTCGGGCCCGTCAGCCCTCACTGGAGACACCCGTGCGCTGGAGCAGATTCGCTACGACACGTACAAACCGGGACCTTAGCGGGCCCCAGGCGACAGGCTGCGGTCTGCCGCGAGCACGGCTTCGGCACCGCTACGCCCTGCGACTGTCGGCCGCGTTGATCGTCAGCACCGCAATCGCGTCGGCCGCGTGGCTCGACGCCGCGGGCGCCGAGGACGGCGAGTGGCGTACCTACGGTGCGGACCTTGCCAGTACGCGGTACGCGCCACTCTCGCAGATCGACAAGTCGAACTTCGCATCGCTCGAGGTGGCGTGGCGTTTCAAGACCGACTCGCTCGGGCCACGTCCGGATTTTCTCTATCAGGCGACGCCGCTGATGGTCGGCGGGGTCGTGTACGTGACGGCCGGTACGCGGCGCGCGGTCGTGGCCCTGGATGCGGCAAGCGGCGAGCTCCTGTGGATGCATGCGGAGAACGAAGGCGCGCGCGGCGACGCCGCACCCCGAAAAGGCGCCGGGCGCGGCGTGGCGTACTGGACCGATGGGCGTGACGCGCGTGTGATTTACGTCACCCCCGGGTACCGGATGATCGCGCTCGACGCGAAGACCGGTGCGCCAGTCTCCGGTTTTGGCCGTGCCGGCGTCGTCGATCTCAAGCTCGAGAGCGACCAGACGATCGACCTGACCACGGGCGAAATGGGGCTCAACGCGACCCCCATCATTGCGGGCAACATCATCGTCGTCGGCAGCTCGCATCGCGCCGGTGGTGCGCCGAAAAGCAAGAGCAACGCGCGTGGCGCCGTGCGGGCGTATGATGCGCGCACCGGCAAACGGCTGTGGATCTTCCACACGATTCCGCGCGCGGGTGAGTTCGGGTACGACACGTGGGACCCGGAATCCAATGCGTTCACCGGCAACATGGGATCGTGGGCCCAGATGAGCGTCGACGAGTCGCTCGGCCTCGTGTACGTCGGCGTCGAGATGCCAACCGGCGACTACTACGGTGGCCATCGTCCCGGGAACACGCTGTTCGACGAAAGCCTGGTGGCGCTCGATCTCAAGACCGGTCAGCGCCGATGGCACTACCAGTTCGTGCACCACGGCGTGTGGGACATGGACCTGCCGTGCGCGGCCATTCTGGCCGATATCGTCGTGGACGGCCGGCGGATCAAGGCGCTGGCGCAACCAACGAAGCAGGCGTGGTTGTACGTCCTCGACCGCGAGACGGGCAAGCCGGTGTGGCCGATCGAGGAACGCCCGGTGCCGCAGTCGACCGTGCCCGGCGAGCAGAGCAGTCCGACGCAACCATTCGTCACCAGGCCGGCGGCGTTCGACCGGCAGGGCGTCACGCACGAGGATTTGATCGACTTCACGCCGGCATTGCACGCCGAGGCCATCCAGCTCGTCTCGCGCTACCAGATTGGTCCGCTGTTCACGCCACCTGCGGCCAGCCGCTGGCCCGGGCCGCTCGCGACGCTGATTCTGCCGGCGGACGTGGGTGGCGCGAACTGGCCCGGCGGTTCACTCGATCCGGACACGAACATCGTCTACGTGCACTCCCACACGCAGGTCATCGATCTGGGACTCGTGGAACCGAGTCCCCAGCAGTCGGATATGCGCTACGTGCGGGGTGTGGCGCGGAATCCGGCGACTGGTCCTGGCGGGCCGACGGTTGCCGTCGGCGGCGGCGAGGGACTCGGGCTGCCGCCGGTGACCGTCCAGGGGCTGCCGCTCATCAAACCGCCGTACGATCGCATCACGGCCATCGATATCAACAAGGGCGAAATCGTGTGGCAGAAGACGCACGGGTCGACACCCGACAACGTCAAGAATCACCCGCTCCTGCGTGGGATGGATCTCCCGCGGCTGGGCACCCCGGGCCGCACGTTCGCCGGCACGCTCGCGACGAAGACGCTGCTGATTGCCGGGGAGAACGGCTTTCACACGCTGCCCTCCGGCCAGCGTGGCGCGTTCCTGCGCGCGTACGACAAGGCCAGCGGCGCTGACATCGGCACGGTCGACATGCCGGCGCCGGCGCAGGGCGCGCCGATGACCTACATGCATGGCGGCAAACAGTACATTGTCATTGCCGTGAGCGGCGGCAACTACGGTGGGGAACTGATCGCGTTCAGGCTGCCGGCAGACGGACGATAGGACGCGCGTCGATCACTGCGCGGGCGCGAAGGCCAGACCGTACGGGCGCGATTGGTGGTGCAGTTCACCATGCGACGTGAGGGCGCCAGTCTGGACGTCCACGCGAAACTGCGCGATGGAATCGCTGTCGATGTTCGCCACCATCAGCCATTGCTGTGACGGATCGAGCGCCATGTAGCGTGGGGTTCGTCCGTTGGATCCCACGCGGGAGGCCAGCGTCAGCCGGCCGTTCAGTTGGTCGATGGCAAAGACTGCGACGCTATCGTGTCCGCGGTTCGAGGCGTAGACGAAGCGGCCATCCGCGCGTACCAGAATCTCCGCGGCGGTGTTCGCGTCCGTGAAGCCCTCCGGCAACGTCGTTACCGTCTGCTGCGCGTGCAAGCGTCCGGTCTCGGCGTCCCAGGCCAACGCCGTGATCGCATTGCCCATTTCCTCGATCAGGTAGAGCCATCGGCCGTTGGGATGCCAGGCGAGATGTCGGGGACCCGACCCCGGTGCCGTGGTGGCGTACGGCGGATCGTGAGGCGCGACCGTGCCGGCGGCCGCATCGAAGCGATAGACGTAGACTCGATCGAGTCCGAGGTCGGCGACGAGCGCGAACCGGTTGGCGGGATCGACCACGACGCAGTGGACGTACGCGCGAGCCTGTCGCACGGGATCCGTGCCCTGTCCTTCATGTGGCACACGCGCACCGAGTGCGCCGAGCGCCCCGTCGGCCGTCAGTGTGACGACGTCAAAGTAGCCGCCGCCGTAGTTGGCATCGAGGAGCACGCGACCGGTGCGGTCCAGCGTCAGCTGGCTTGGGCCGCGCCCGGCCGACTCGATCGCATTGAGCATCGTCAATGTCCCCGTGGTGGGGCTGAGGGCGAACGCGGTGACCCCCCCAGGCGTGCCGGAGTTGCAGGCGTAGAGGCGTCGCCCGTCCGGATGGACGACGAAGAACGCAGGATCAGGACACGTCGCCGCAAGTTCGAATGGCGACAGGGAGCCGGTGGCCGGGTCAAACCGTGCCCGCGAGAGTCCAGTGCCGGGACCAGCATAGTGCGTCCCCACGAACAACCAGCAGGGCGCCTGGGTCGGGTGCATGCCACAGGATCGCACACTCCCGCTGATGGCCCCGCTGGCGCGCCGCGAGTTGGAGTAAGGTGTCACCTGACTGACAGGTTGGAGGGTCGATCGATGGCAGGGTCCCATCGGCCGATGACGAGGGCTACGGAGCGACGGCGCGTCGACCGCGGAGTCGCCGCCAGATCGCGCGCATCGCGAACGCGCCGGCGATGACCAGCAGGAGCGCGATCGCCGGCACGACTATCGCGAGCGCCGTCAAGCCAAAGGCGCCGACATCTTCGGCGAACGACAGGATGGGATTGCCGGCGCCGGCCGTGAGCAGCGTGCTCCCGACGCGCGTCTTGGCTTTCAGCGCTTGCACGCCGAGCGCGCCGGTGCCCGCGACGAGCGCAAAGACGAAAGGCAGGGGAGCCGGCCACTGCGCGAGCGCGGCGTAGGCGCCGAGTCCGCCCGCCAACGGTCTGACGACCAGGCCCGCCGCGTCGAGGGCATGATCGACCACTGGGACCTTGTCGCCGATGATCTCAACCGCGGCGGCGATCCCAAGCGTCCAGAGCGCCAGGTCATGCGAGAGCCAGTCCGCCGGCGCGCCAAGCGTGAGTACACCCGCGCGAGACGCGATCCCGAGCAGCAGCAACGGTAGGAACGCCCGTAGCCCGCACGCCGCCGCAATCGCAATCCCGCCAGCGACAGCCAGCCACAACGAGTGGTCCATGTACCCGATTGTGCGGGAGGCCGGCGCCGACAGCAAGGCGGTCGGAACGTTAGACATGATGCCCCGGACCTGAAGGTCCGGGGTTCCACACGGACCGTCGGACGGACCTGTCGT
>JBDTNQ010000132.1:0-9841 GCA_039933635.1 Acidobacteriota bacterium | reverse complement strand
GTTGGCGGAGAGGGTGGGATTCGAACCCACGTGCCGGTTACCCGACAAATCGCTTTCGAGGCGATCCCGTTACGACCACTTCGGTACCTCTCCGCAGCCCGTTAGTCTACCAAGATCTGGAGACGCGCTCCAACCTCGGTTGCCGCGCCCACCGCCATCGACTCATCAACGGCACTCGCGCGCGCGGAAGACCGATCACGCCACCCAGCCCGCGTGGCAAGAGAGAGAGCCGCGGGACGCGCTGCGCGACATCAGGGCTTCGCCGTCGTCGACGCCGGTTCCTCGGGAGCTGGCGCGGATGGCTCGACCCGTTCGACCCGAATCGTGCAGTCCTTCAACAGCGTCACCATCGCCGCCGCCCCCGCCAGAATGGGCGCCACAACAGTACCGACGACACCCGCCGTGAGCGGGAACTCCGCAATCTTGCGCCCTTGGTGCTCCACGATGACGCGGCGCACGTTGCCCTCGTGCACGAGCTGTTTCACGCGCTCGACCCACGTTTCACCCTCGGCCTTGAATGATTCCCAGAACGTCTTTTCAGTCACCGCTCCTCCTGTTGACGCGCTCCGCCACACCGCCAGTTCCACGCTGAGCCGCGATCCGATCCATCCGTCGCATCGAGCAGTTCCCGCGCATCGATCGGGTTCTCGCGCGTCGAGCGGTGCTCGCTCATCGCGAATGCCCCGCGTTCCTGACGCGTTGATACACATAACCACAGCCATAAACAGCCTGCGATAGGAACATCAGGCACGACAGGCACGCGGCTTCGACCGGCGGCTTCCGATGAAACGGATACCAGATCAGATTCCAATAGAACGCCGTCGGCTCGAGCTTGGGGCGTCGTCGTCCTCCAGTCGCGCGATTGCGGCTCCGATGGAGGAAATCCGCACCACGACCGTAGTTGAAATGCTGGCGGATGAATCCCCGCAGGGTGAGCCTATGCCAGTGACCCACCAGCGCCTGTTCGGCGAACTCGAGGCCGCCGCCGTTCCGCTCCCAGCGTTCGCAGAATTCGCGATCCTCACTGGCGGCGAGCGGAAACGACTCGTCGAACCCACCGCACCCCTGAAAGCCCGCCGCGGTGACCGCCAGATTGTTGGTGGTGAAGAAGCGCGATCCCTTGTGGCGGCCGAAGTAGTAGCCGTACAAGTAGTCGACGAGCAGCTGACTCGCGATTGAGCAGTGCTGACCGACGACGGCGTTCACGGTGTGACCACCAACGATCGCGTCGGGACACTCGTGGAGTCTGGCGTCGAGATGCGTCAACCAGTCCGGCTCAGGCACGCAGTCGTCGTCTGTGAAGGCCAGCAGTTGCCCACGCGCAACTCGGGCTCCCGCGTTTCTCGCCTTCGCGGGACCGCCACGCGTGACCGTCAGCAGCACGACGTTCGCCTTGCCCGGCACATTGGCCGCCGCAACCAGATCGGCGGTGGCCTCCGCGCCGCCGTCATCGACAATCACCACCTCATAGAGGTGCGACGGATAACTCAGATTGACGAGCGCCTCCAGGCACCGGGTCAATTGCGCCGGACGTCGATGGGTGGGCACCACCACCGAGAATCTGAGTGCGGACGGTTCGACTCTCAAAGCTGATTGAGGAGGCAGTCCGCATTTTGACGCATCGGCGCCAGGCGTTCAACGCCGTTCTTTGAAGAAATCGAGCATCATCCGGCGGCACTCCTCCGCGAGGACACCGGCCACAATTGTGATCTTGTGGTTCAGCGAGGGATGTTCGTACGCGCGCTGACGGGACTCGATGGCGCCCGCCCGCGGCTCGATCGTGCCGTAGACGAGCGTCCCGACACGTGCGTGGACCGCGGCCCCGATGCACATGAGGCACGGCTCGACGGTGACGTACATGGTCGAGCCTGTCAGCCTGTAGTTACCGACCGATCGGCCCGCCTCCCGCAGGGCGACGATCTCGGCGTGAGCGGTGGGATCACAGGACGAGATCGGCTGGTTGAATCCTCGGCCGATGACGCGACCATCCAGGACGATCACGGCGCCCACAGGGACTTCGCCCCGTTCGGCGCCAGTCGACGCGAGGTGCAGCGCCTCGCGCATGAACGTCTGGTGCACGGCCCGAATCAGAAGCGGATCCCAATCAGCCCCCGGGCGGTCACGCCCCCGAGGTTGGTCTCGCTGAAGGCCTGGGATGCGCCACCCGTCCCAAGGGCATTGGGGATCGATCGCACCTGCACCTCCCCACCGCCGACAATGAAGTGCCAGATCCTGACGTCCGCGCCGGCGAACACGACCGCGCCGTTGAAAGTCGTGTTCGTGTTCTCACCAACACCCGCGAACTTCGACGTTTCGCGATACACGAGGTGCACGAGGCCGCCACCGGCGTACCAGCCGCCCTGCCCGCGTTGTCCAACCCCACGGCGCCATCCCGCCCCGAACTCCACCGGCACCATCTCGACCGTCAGGGGGATGCCGAGCGGCACGGCCTCCTTGTCCACCACCACGACGCGGCTGCCGGTCTTCGTGGTCCTGGTGGCGGCCACTCTGATGAACAGGCCCTTCCACAGGTTCAGCAACTCGCCGCCGGCGCCACGAGCGGAGAGAATGTGCGTGCCGAGCACCGCATCGAACGTGCTGGACGCGACCATCGCGTCCGCGTCGAACGCCGCGAACGCGCGCAAGCCGAGGTGACGTTGCGGCGGCCGGGGCACGCGCCGCACCTGCGCGGCCTCGTCAGCCAGCGTTTGCGCCGCGGCAGGACGGGCGAACGTCGTCGCCAGCATGACCGCAGCCGTGATGGCGCAGATGGTGGAGATGCGGCGGATCATCGACGCCCCCCCAGGCCGAAGAGCGACGCGCGGGGCTGAATCAATCCGAAGCCGTAGTCGTCGTCGCGCCCGGCGACACCCAGGTCGAGTGCGAAGGCCTTGATGGCCGCCTCAACGGCTTGTGGCGTCGTGATGCCCTGACTCATCAGGAGCGCGGCCAGCGCGGACACGTGCGGCGCCGCCATCGAGGTGCCGGTGTAGCCGACCTCGACGTAGCGATCGAAGCGCGGGACGCTGAGCTGCAACGGATCGGCGTCGGGGGGATAGAGCGTGACCTGCCAGACAAACCCGCGGTCTTCGCCGCCGCCATCGCGATCGCTGCCGCCCGGCGCGCTGATCTCGACTTGGCTGCCGGTGTCAGAGTAATACGCGCGCGTCTTCGACTTGCCGATCGCGCCGACCGACATCACGCCATCGATCCCCGGCGCGTACGCCGCCGGAAACTCCGGCTCGTTGCCATCCTCGAACCGGTTCCCGGCGGAAATGGCCACGAACGCGCCTTTGCCGACCGCGTAGGTCAGGGCATCCCGAACCACCGGCGCCTCGCCCACGCCACCGAGACTCAGGTTGATCACGCGGGCGCCGTTGTCGGCCGCGTAACGAATGCCCTGGCTGATCAAACTGTCGCTGCACCCGCCCGAGTCCGACGGCAGGAAGCCCGTGATGTTGCTCTGCGCGCGCGCGAGCATCAGCTCCCAGTACCCGACGCACACCTTCACCGGCATGATGCGCACGTTGTAGGCCATGCCCGCGAGGCTGACCTGGTTGTTGGCATCCTCCGCAATCGTCGACGCCACGTGCGTGCCGTGCCCCACGAAATCCCAGGTCGACGATGCCCCGACATTGAAGATGAGATCGCGTGGCAGCACGAGACGCGACGCGGAAAGATCCGGACTGCGTGCGATCCGCAGTGCCACGTTCTGGAATTGCTGGCCGGTCCAGAGGCGACCCGCGAGCGTCGTGTCCTCGGTCGTGACACCGGTGTCGACCACCGCGACGATGATCGACGGATCACCGCCGGCGTTGATGTCCCATGCGGCGGGCATGTTCAGGAGCGACAGGTTCCACTGCAGCACGTTGTAGTCGGGATCGTTCGGCTTGCCGGCGACACCCGGGCCCACCGCGAGTGGCGCCACCGCGAATGCTTTCCCAATGGGGAACGACCGGATGTAGTTCGGTTGCGCGAACTCGACTTCGGGCTGCTCGGCCAGTTGCGACGCCAGGCGTTCGGCGTCGGGCTCGGCGGGATCGCGGAACCTGGCAATGTCACCGGTCCACTGCAGTTCGGTCATGGCCGGCCGACTGCGCAACGCGCCGAGCGCGCGCTGGCGACGGGCGGGAGACATGCCGGCCTTGAACTTGATCAGCACCTCACCGGTGACGTACGCCGTGCCTTGCGCGTGCGTCGTCGGCGGCGGTGCAGGATTGGGGTCGGCCTGAGTGACGGTCTGGTTTCCAGCGGAGAAACAGGCCCGAGGAACGGCCTTGCCAATGGGATTGACGGCCGATCGCTGCGCCGTCACATGCGACGACGCCAACAGAATCATCAGGCCGCCGATGAATCCGAGCGCCGCGCCGGAGACACCGGACCACTTCGACACGTACTTCATCTTTACTCCACGGACACGTTCAGTAGGCGCCACATCGATTCTACTCTCCGCAGGGCCCGCGTCCGGACGACCACGGTGCACCATGTCAATTAATGTCGGGACCCGCGCAGGAGGCCTCGGGAGGCTTGGGCTAGACTTGAAGGCGGTCCATGGGGGATTTCAAGACAGCCGATGCGGCAAGCTATGCGTCTCTGGCGGAGGCTTTCGCCAGGTTCAGCCTGATCACGACCCAACCGCTCGCCAGGGCCGTCGTGGACGAAGCCGCCCTTCAACCAGGCGAGCGTGTGCTCGACATCGGAACGGGTTCGGGCATCGTGGCCATCGAAGCAGCCGGACGCCTGGGCGCAAACGGTCGGATCGTTGGCGTCGATCTCTCGCGACAGATGTTGACGCAAGCCGCACGGCACGCGCGGAGTGCCCCCGGACATGATCGCATCGCGCTGGCGGAAACCGACGCCGAGCATCTGCCGTTTGCGGCCGCCACGTTCGATTGTGTCGTCTCGCTGTTTGCATTGCTGCATTTTCCCAATCCTTCGCAGGCGCTGGCGGAGATGCGCCGGGTGCTGAAGCCGGGCGGCCGTCTGGTGCTCGGCATCGGCTCGCGACCGCCGCTGACCAGCTGGAAGGGCCTGCGCCATTACGCGTCGCGCGTACCTGACGCCATCGCGGAGCGCACCGGGCGCCTGCTCGTCGCGCCCGCGTTCCTCGAGGGCGTCGTGGCCGGCGTCATTCCCGAGCAGCACGATCAGGAAGAAACCGATCTCGCGAGCAATCGCGCGACCCGCGTGCCCGAGACGCTGCGTCTCGTGCGCGACGCCGGCTTCATTGGTCTCCGGCCCGACTGGTCGGCGCATCAGATCGCGTTCGACGATATCGACCAGTTCTGGGAGTTGCAGCGCACCTACTCGAGCATCGCGCGGAAACGCCTGAACCTGGCCACGCCCGCGCAGGAAGCCGAAGTGCGGCGCCGGTTCACGAGCGAGTGCCGCGCCGTCCTCGGCCGCGGCGGGCGTCTCGTCTATCACTACGCCGCGTTTCTCATTGCCGCCCGGCTGGCCGATTCCCGTCATCAGTAGCGGAGTTCGACATGGCGCCTCGTCCGTTATCGATCCTCAACATGACCGCGGCGATCGCGCTCGCGGTCACGGCGTGCGCCGGTCTGCTGGCCGCGGCCGAGGCCAGAACACAGACGGGCGACGTCACACTGGTCGAGCTGCCGAACAGCGGCGTGCAGCCACAGATCGCGATCGACGCGTCCGGCACCATGCACGTGCTGTATTTTCAAGGCGAGGCTGCGCACGGGAATCTCTTCTACACGCGGCTGAATCCCACGTCGCTGCAGTTTTCTCCAGCCGTGCGCGTCAACACGCAGCCCGAGAGCGCGGTGGCCACGGGCAGCATGCGCGGCGGCCAGATGGCCATCGGCCGCGACGGCCGCCTGCACGTCGCGTGGGATGGCTCCAGCAAAGCCACGTCGCGGGCGCCCGCCGGCAAAACTCCCGTGTTGTACACGCGCTTGAACGATGCGCGCACGGCGTTTGAACCCGAACGCAATCTTGTCCAGATGTCAGTGGACGCGGATGCGGCAGGCGTCGCCGCCGATGCGAACGGCAACGTCTACGTGGCGTGGCACGCCCAAGTGCCGGGCGGCGTGTCCGAAGCGGATCGACGCGTGTGGATCGCGCGTTCGTCCAATGACGGGGGCGCCTTTCTGCCGGAGGCCGCAGTGTCGAACGCCGCGGCGGGCGCCTGTGGCTGTTGCGGCGTGCGCGCGCTCGCGGATCGGCGCGGCGTCGTGCGGCTGCTCGTTCGATCCGCCGTCGAGATGATGAATCGCGACACGTATCTTCTGACCTCGTACGACAAGGGCGTGACGTTCTCCAGCGACCTGATGCAACCGTGGAACGTCGGCGCGTGTCCCATGAGCACGTTCAGTTTGTCCGAAGTGGGCACGGACGTGCTGGCCGCCTGGGAGACCGGCGGCCAGCTGCAATGGCTACGCATCGACGAATCCACGAGCCGGCGCTCCAACTGGACGACGCCGGCTGGCTCGGCCACGAATCGCCGCTACCCCTCGATTGCCGGTAACGCGCGCGGCGAGGTCGCGCTCGCGTGGATCGAAGGCGCCAGCTGGAACAGAGGCGGCTCGCTCGCGTGGCAGCGCTTCGGCGCCGACGGCAAACCGATGGGCGCGATCGGACGAAAGCCCGGTCTGCCGACCTGGGATACGCCCGCCGTCGTCGTCAAGCCCGATGGCTCGTTCATCGTGATCTACTGACGATCGACCGATCCGGGCGCTAGCGGCCTTCTCGCGCCACGCGATTGGCGAGCGCCTGCAGAATCCGATCGCCCGCGCGCGCCACGGCCAACGTTTCGTCAATGGACAGCGGACTCGGCCCCTCAGCACGAATCGCCTCGTAGAACGACGCCATCAACCGCCGCAGTCCCGGATAGGCCGCTTCGCGTTGCCACGATCGCGTCACCAGATTTCCGGTCGCAGCCAGCGCCGTGCGTGCAGCGCCGCTGAGCGGCTTCGTCGCCTTCCGCCACCGTGAGACGCGCCCGTCCTGCGTCACTGCAAAGCCGTGAAACAGGTCCACCACCGTCGTGCCCCGCTCCCCGATCAATTCGATCGCGTTCGTCGTCGGCCGCCCGCTCATCGAGATCGCGATCGACAGGCCGACGTCGCCCATCTGACCGAGCGCTCTGATTTCTCCGGGCACGGGCGCGCGAACCGACCACTCGACATCGGCAACTTGCGTCGATATTTTCGCGAATAGCGAGAGCGGATGCGGCAGGATGTCGGTCGCCACCTGCGCCCTGGCCGCGGCATCCTGGCCGGCCGCACCGGCCGAACAGGTTGAGTACGACATCTGCCGGAGGGGGCCGATCGCCTCGATATGAGCCAGCGCGGACAGGAAGCCGGCCTGAAACGGAAACTGATGCACGGGACACAGCAACACGCGACGTCTCCCGGCGAGTTCGAGCAGCGCCGCGACCGCGTCCGTCGTGGGGGCCACGGGCTTCTCAACGAGGACGTGGCGACCCGCATCGAGGGCCTCGGTGATGAGCGCGACGTGTGTGCGACTCGGAGTACAGACGTGCACCACATCCACGTCCCCGAGGACGTCCGCGAGCCGCGCGACCACCTTCGCGCGCGGATGGTGCGCGCTCAAGTCCCGCGCGCGCGCCGAATCGGGGTCGACGATGGCCGCCACGGTGACGCCGAGCCGCACCGCGGCGTGCGCATGCCATCGCCCCATCAGACCCGCCCCGACTATCGCCACGCGCAATCGCGTTTGCTCAGCCATCGCCGCGGGCTCCATTCTCAGTAGAAAAGCCGCTCACAGGTCCGTCCCGATCCTCGAAGGTACCCGCAGGCCTCACCCCACGACCACACGGTGAACAGCAGCAGTTGTGCGGGCATCGTGAGCAGATATCGCCCGCGTCGGCTGCGCTTCGGCCAGAATCCGCGCGTCCAGCGCCACAGCAGTACGAACGGCAGGACCGGTGTCGTCAGCGCGCGACCGGCCCGCGCGGCAGGTGAGGCTCGCGCCACGCGCATACCGGCGAAGCACCGGCCGTGGTGATAGCGCGTGCGCAGGTAGTGCGCGAGCGGGATCGGCTTGTAGAGATCAACGCGGATGCCGGGCTCGAGCCACAGCGGCGAACGCGACTGTTCGACCTCCCAGTTCGTGAAGGTCTTCCAGAACACCGGATAGCGCGGGGTTGACCCGTCGAAGAGGACGTGGCGCTTGTACGTCACATTGCTGCCGGGCACGATCCAGGTCTCGCCTTGGACCGTCGGCGGCATGAAAAGCCCGTACTCATTGAAGTAGAGCGTCCACGCCGCGAGCGAGCGTTCCTCCCCGCGATACAGGCCGACCGTACCGCCAATCACGGCATGGCTCCGAACCGCGTGCGCGGCAATCACACGTGTCACCCAATCCTCGGCCGCCACCGAGTACGGGTCGAGGATGGCAATCACGGCGCCGCGCGCCATCTGAATCGCGCGTCCCCGCAGCTGCGGCACGGTCATGGGCTGGTCCACGTGCAGCAGGCGGACCCAGGGAAACTCGCGCGCCACGATCGCCGGCGTCTCGTCGGTCGAGCTGTCGGCGACGATGACCTCGACCGTGTCCTCGCGATACTGCGCCGTCAACGCGCGGAGACAGATGCCGATCACCGCCGACGCGTCGTGCGAGGCGATGACGATCGACAGGGACAGGGTCGACGGGCCGGCGTCAGACATCGTCGCGGTCACAGCATACGATGGTCACGCCACCCTCGACAGCGCGTCGCCGCCACCGCAGAGGTAGCCAACCACCTCGCCCGCCGCCCACGCACACACGAACAGCGAGAGAAGCGGCAACGACGGGATCCATGACGCGTCGGGAACATGCGCGCGCCGAACGCGACCCACGATTCGCTGCAGCAGCAGCGGCGGGAGGGCCACGCTGCCGATGGCCCTGATGATTCTCGCCGAGGGCGACATCGACTCCCGTTTGATGCCCGCGTACGCGCGTGCGTACCAGAACCGCTGCGCCAGGTAGTCACGCACGCGGTAGTGCATCTTGTGCCCGACCTCGATGTCCGGCCGCCCGATCAGCACGACATGATCACGCCGCATCGCCGCGTGCAGTTCGTCCTCCCAATGACCGCGATCGACAGTGGCCCGGTACCGGTCGAGGACGGCGCGACGATAGACCACGTTGTTCCCCGTCAGCGTCTCGACGCGTCCGGCCGGCTGCGGCGGCAGGAGATGGCTGTATTCGCAGAGAAATGCCGCGCGATCGACCAGGCGCTCGACGGCCGCGTTCCGCACGCCTCCCCCGACGACGTCCGCGCCATCGTCTCTCAGCGCCGCCACCATGGCGCCGGCCCACCCCGCGGGCACGATCACATGGTCCTCGATCACGGCCACCGCCGGCGCCGACGCGCGGCGAAACCCAACGGCGCGCATGGCCGGAATCGTTTCGCGCCGACCGACGGCGATGACGGTGGCCTCCGGAAAGTGATCGTGAATCGCGCGCCGGACGTCATCACCGCACCGATCGATCACAAGCAGCTCGATGCCAAGCTTCGACACGGAGGCATCGGCGCGCAACGCGGCCAGGCATTCGAGAACGATGGGGAGCCCATTGACGGAAGGGACAACGACGGCGAGGTCCATGGGTGACGGCGGTGTCGACTGCGCCATCGGCGCCAGCACGACGCGGGAGCCGGAGCCAGCTAGGCCGGCACGCTCGGACGAGACGCCTTCGACAGCGGCTGCACGCGCGAGCGGAAGTAGGCGCGCCCGGCGCGAAACACGGTCAGGCCCGCCGCACGGAACATCGTGTCCGCGGTGCTCTTCGCCATCCGATACGGCAGGTCGCGCCGCAGCGCGTTCTTGAGCACGCCGCGCCGGTTGATGAGGTTGTTCTGCAGGAACTTCGC
>JBDTNQ010000131.1:0-9927 GCA_039933635.1 Acidobacteriota bacterium | reverse complement strand
CGCAACACGATCGGTGTTCTCACGTTTGCCAGTGCGCTCGGTGCGGCACCGGCCTTTGCGCAGCAGCCGGCTCCTGCGCCGGCGGCGATGTCAACGCCCGTGCAGGCGATGGCGCGCGACATGGTGAATCTCTCGGACAAGTTCAGTGGCCTGGCTCGAGTCATGGCCGGGAAGTATGACTGGCGTCCCGGGCAGGGCGTGCGATCGGTGGGCGAGGTGTTCAACCTGATCGTCACCGAGAACAAGATGCTGGCAGGCCTGCTCGCCGGCGCCGGTGGTCCCGCGCCAGGCATGGCTGCCGCGGCGCCCATCACTGATGCCGCCGCATTGCAGGAAGCCCTAAAGAGTTCCTACGCGGCCGTTGGGCAGGCGCTGTCCACGATGTCGCCGGCCGCGCTGGCCACGCCGGTCACGCTCTTCGGGCGCAACACGACGAAGGAGGGCGCGGTGTTCATCCTGATGCTCGACCAGCACGAACACCTGGGCCAGTCAATCGCCTACGCGCGCTCGAACAGCATTGTGCCGCCGTGGAGTAAGTAGGGCCGGCCAGCGGGGCGGTGCCGCGAATGAGCTCCTAGTCTGAGCCCAGTACCGTTCCGAAGAAGATGGCCACGAATGGGCCCGATTGCTGGCTCTGCTGGTAGCCGATTCGGATGCCGCCGGTGAACGCGCCGACGTTGAGGGCATTCGTGTCGTTGCCGTCCTTGTCCTTTTTGAACATGAGGTAGGAGATCGCGATCTCCGTGGTTCTGGTTGTCTGGGTGTCCCCCGTCGTCTTGTCGCGGACACGATCAATCACGTAACGCGGGTTGAATCCGATGCGCTGGGCATAGGACCAGGACCGGAGGTCCACCTCGACGCTGCGGGTCTTGGCGGCCGCGGGCTTGCCAAGCACGGCTGTCTGGCATTTGAGCGATGAAGCTGCGCCGAATGGACTGCATATCTGGCTCGACGAGCCGGCTGTGTGGAGGTCGCCTTCGGAGTAGTTGGCGCTGAAGAAGAACAGCGGATTGCCGCTGTCACCGTCCATTCGGCTGTAGCCGATACCCGCATTGCGTTGTGTGTCGGTGTGCGCTTCAGGGTCCCCCGGCGTCAAGTCGTTGTTGAGGAACGCGTAGGTCTGATGCCCCGCTTCAATCGAGAGTGCGAGAAAGAGCGAATGCTCAACGTGTACGGCCCGCTCGATGGCCCGCCGGCGGAGATCACCAGAGGCTGCCATGTTCCTGGCTAGGGGACCGAGCTTCTCCTGCCGGTCGATGCTCGCCGTGGACACTTCGTTGACAGCCGCCGCGAGCGTGTGGATATCCGAAAACCCCGCAGCCCGTCCTTCCGGCGACACCGTGAGCGAGAACAGATTCAGGTTGTAGCCGAAGCGAACCGTCGCGCCGTTGCCAAGGCCTCGCTCCGTGAGGGGGCGACCTTCTCCCGCCGACGAGATCGGTCCCTTCAACACCACGTCAAACGACGAGTCCGATCCCGACGGGGCGAAGACGAAGCGTGCTTTACCCGTGGCCGCACCATCCTTGCCGATCTCCACCGCGATCTGGTTCTTCGGTGCGGAGACAATGCTGTCGATGTTCAGATCGAGCGCTCCTTCACGCGCGACTGTCTTTCGCTCCTGTTCACGAAATGACTGGATCTGCGCGGCGATCGGGTCAGGGGTCTGCTGAGCGTATGCGACCGACCGGCCGAACACAGGAAGCAGCAATACGGAGATGACAATGGCGCGACTGTGGGACATGGAGGCTCCTGATGGTGACTGACGAAAGGTTGTGGCCTACGAGGCCGTGCCCGTGACGATCCGGGCCAGGCCCGTGCGATCGCTCTTGACCTCGATCGACTCGTCGGCGAATCCCGCCTCATGACAGAGCGTTCGCACTTCACTCTCCGATCGGTGGATGAGGCACCACTCGCCGACGTACTCGATCCAGTACCGATATGGATTCGGCTCGGTGATGTTGGTGAAGAGCACGCGACCTCCGGCGTGCAGCAACCGCTCGCGAATCTGCCGGAGCACGAGAACGGCCATGCGATCTGGCAGGTAGTCGAAGAGGCCGCCGGCCACGACGAGCGAGTAGGGGCCGAACCGGCGAGCATCCTGAAGCCCACGCACCACATTCCGGTTGAGAAGTGACAGGCGCTCGCGGAGCAGGGGCAACTGCTCGGCGCTGAACGCCAGCGCGTCCGGGTCCTGGTCGAGGAGCACGATGTGCGCGCGCGACGTTGACAGCAGCGTCTGCACCTGCCGGAGGTCCGGGCTGCCGCCGGCGGCAAGCACCAGGATCCTGGCCACATCCTCCGGCGTGGACGAGACCAGCGCGGCGTCGACGATGGCGCGGGCCTGGAGGTCGACCTTGTTGCGATGCTGCTGCGCGATCGCGCTGTCGAGCGCGTAGCGTTCGAGCCAGTAGGCGAATCGTCCTGGCTCCGCGTGATTCTGCTGCTGGAGGAGATATTCGATCGTTTCGAAGTCGCCGGCATAACCGCGTGGCCAGGTCTGCAGACGCCGCACGAACGGCGACTCCGCATAGACGGCCCTGGCCGGCTCAATCTGCTCGAGAATCTGCTCGCGAGACCCGCGACGCTGCTGACGCTCGGTCAGCGCGTGAGCGAGTTCGTGGCTCAGGGAAATCGCGAGATGCGACCCGTCGGCCTCGGAGATGCGGGCGTATCCTCCGAGTTCGCGAAAGTCCGACACGATCTCGTCGAGATCACGATGGCGCCCACGCGCCCGCATCGGGAAGGGCAGCGCCGCTGGATGCTCGAGCGGGTCGGGCGCGGCGGCAAGGCTCTGATTCATCAACGGCTCCTTGAACCGGCGGAGCGGATATGACACTGGCACGACGGGTTCCCGTCGGCTTCGTCGTCCCGGTTCAGGGACACAGACGGACGCGCCGAGGAAATTCTCAGCGCAGGATGTGAGGGTGAGAGCGGCTAAGAGGACTTGCGGGGGGAACGAAGCCGCCATGGAACCCCGATCTTCCGGGGCTCCATGGACTACCGATGCCTACGACCCGGTGGTCGGCGGCGTGCAGCCGTAGGTGTTCTCGCTGCGATTGACGTCGTGAGGGTCGATCACCACGCGATCCTGACACTCGATGTTGGAGTCAATCAGCGTGTAGTAGTAGGCGAAATGCTGCATGCCGGCACCCGCGGGCGACACGTTCGTCACCGTAATCGTGGTGGCTTCCCTCAGCACGATCTTCGGCTTGCCATCGAACCTGATCGTCGGGGGCGCTTCTGAAGGCAGGGACCAGACGATATTCGTCGCCGCCGACTTTTCATGTTCGGTGTTGTCCTGCGTGTACTTGAACATGTGGATGTCGTGTGAGGTCAGGGTGCCGCCCGACACAAACAGAACGCCGTACCGGAAGTCTTGATCGATCCTGCCTTTCGGCTTCACGCGCTGCTTGTGCAGGTCGTACAGGTCGAAGACGTCAGTTGTGTCCCAGGTGGGCAGTTCGGTGCCGGCGGTCGAGAACGTCACCAGCTCGTCGGATATGAGCCAGATGCCAATCTCCCTTCCGTCCACCGTGACCACCTGTAATGGATGCGCGCTCTTGTCGGGATTGACCGCCATCGTTGGGATCGCCAGCGCCGTGAGATGTCGGACCCTCTCCGCGTCGCAGGGCTTGTCGGTGTCGAAGAGGCCGGTCGGGAAGTACACCTCGTACCGCTTTTCTTTCGGGCGTTCGATGAACGCGCACAGTCCCCGGAACTCCACGGTCATCTTGGAGTCGGCGCGCTTTCCCGAGGAACTCTTGTACTGAAGAACGTCGACCTCTGACCCCGCGATGTGAATATTGACCGTGACATCTCCCATGCACCCACCCCCTCGAGAGTTCAATTGCGTGACGTACCACCCATGAGCGTGAACCCGGCCCACGCCGCCGGAGATGCCAGCGCGGGATCGGTCGACCGTGCCAACGTGATCTGGGCGGTGCGGAGCGCGCCCGCCGCGTCGCCCGTGCGCGCGAACTCACGATGAAAGACCTGAAACAGCGCTCGTGAGGCGCGATCACTCACGGGCCACAGATTGCCGATAACGTCCGGTACGCCCGCCGCGAAAAACGCGCGCGCCAGACTGAGCGGCGTATCCTGCCGCGTCCGATCGTCTGAGGCGGTCTCGCAAGCCGCGAGCACCACGAGACGCGCCGTCACGTGCGGCAGCTTGCGCACCTCTGCGGCGGTGAGGCGTGCCGCGGTCGGCCCCGCGAGCGCCAGATATGAAGCGTCGGTCACGGACGGATTCTGAACGGCGTGTCCGGCAAAGTGCAGGATGTCCGCGGTCTGCAACGCCCGCACCAGCGCGGCTCGTGTGGCCTCCTCTCGTGCGACCACTCGCGACGCCGCGTACGGCGTCGTCGTCTCGTTTGCCTCGGTTTCGGCTTCCGGCAGCGCGGGCAGACCGGGATGCTGCGCACTGTCCAGCAGTGGATTGCCAACGGCCACGATCGATTGAGTTCGAGCGCCAATGGCCGCGAGCCGCCGTGTGGCCGACAGCCAGCTTCGCGCACTCGGCGCGGCGGTGATGGCGGCGCGCTCAACCAGCACCGCGCCGTCGCCACCTGGCAGCAGCGCGAAGGGCAGGCCGTGCAGTGGTCCGTCAGGCACGACGACCAGACGATCGAATACGCCGGCGACCTCGGCAATGGGCGTAAGGAGGGTCGCCGCCAGCTTCCTCGTCGCGGCTCCGTCTGATCGCGGCGCCACCGAAGCCGTGACAAGCGCGGCCAGCGAATCCATGCCGATCGCGAGTCGTCGAAACCCGTCCTGTTTTGCCGAGATGACCCACACGTACGTGGACTCCGGCGTGACGACGTACTCGGCCAGCGCCAATCCCGGGGGCATCGCGGCCTGCAGGTCCGCGATTGAGAATGTCGCCAGCGCTCCCGGCTCCGCGTCCCGTCCACGCCCATCGTCAACCGTCACGAACGCCGCCCTGGCCGCCTGATCGGAATCCACCAGGGCGACCAGCTCGTTCACGAGCCCGCGCTCCACGTTCTCGAAGGTGGCCTGGAACGTACCGACTTCGAGATGGCGTCGCTGTTCTTCTAGCGCGGCCATCCCGCGACGCAACTCATCTCGTGCGGCCGAGCGGTCGCCGGCTCGTCGCTGCAACTGTGCGCGTACGAGGCGCAGCTCGGGCACACGTCCGTCCGCGCCGGTTCGCGAGAAGAACTCGATCGACCGCCCGGAGGTCTCGAGCGCGGCAGCGAGCTGGGTGTCGTCAGCAACCTGCGCCTCCGCGAGCCCGATTTCGGCCCTGACCCGATCCCACGCCGGCTCCTGGCGCGCGACGACGAGCGACCTGGCGGAGGCGACGAGATGGCGCACGCTGGCCTGATCGCCAAACTGCGCGCGAATGGCGGCTTCGACGCGAAGGGCATCGGCGATGTTCGGCGCGCTGTCGTCGGCCGTGGCCGCGGCGAGGGCCGCCTGTTCCAGGGCCAAGGCCGTTCGCAGCCATCCACGCTTCGATGCGGCGATGCTGATCGACAACAGGTCCCCCGCGCGCGGAGAGCCCGCGAGCGTGCGAAGCCGCAGCGTCCAGGCCGTGGCCGCGTCGCCAAGATTGTCGTAGTTCGTGGCCAGCAGTCCTTGAACGATGGCCCCATTCGAATCGTCGTTCGCGGCCGCGAATTCGCGAACGGCCGACTCGTACCGTTGGCCCGCTTCTCTTCGACGTCCACCGAGCGCGTCGAGCAAGCCCAGCGTCCAATCGATCTTGCCGAGCAGCGAGTGATAGCCGTGGCTTGCCACTTCCGGACGGAGCGCGATCAGCAGATCGTGCGATGCGTCGTTGTCACGTCGCCGGAAAACGATCACCGCCTGCGTGAAGCGCGTGGTCAACACCAACGGGCTACGGATGCGCTCGAGGTCGCGACGTGCCACGGACAGTGCCGACGTCGCATCGTCGAACTGGTCCCTCGCATACGCGGCCTGGCCTCGCAAGTAGGCGGCGTGACCCGAGGCGGAAGAAGCCCGAAGTGCGGCAGAGCCGCGGGCGAGCGCGATGGCGGCCACCATGTCACGCGTGAAGGGATCGGGCGGCGTCGCGCCCAGGCGATCCGCGGCGGCCTGCAGCGCGTCGAAACTTGTGGAGTCATCGACGCCGGCCGCGGACGCGGTGGACCACTTCGGAAGACTGGTGTCGAAGATGGCCTGCCGCACCTGCTCGCTCGTCGGCGCGCCGTTGCGGCCGGTCGGTCGTGGCGAGCGAAGCGCGTCAAGTCGCCGAGTCGCTTCCTGCCGCCAGTCCGAGGAGGTATCGAGCGCGAGATAGCGGGTCCAGGCGTCGATGGCTTGAGACGTCAGGTGCAGCCGCTCCAGCGCGAGCGCCTTATTGAACCAGGCTTCGGGCATCGTCGGCGACAGCGCGACAGACTTTTCCGCGGCCTCGAGCGCGCGAAACAGATCGGATTCGCTTCCGGGATCCTGGGATCGCGACAGATACGAGGCGGCCAGATCGGACCAATAGTCCGCGTGCGTTGGCGCCAGGCTCGTCGCTTCTTCGAGCGAGGCAACGGCGGCTCGCGCGTCGCCCAACGGCAGGCGAGAGGTGCCGTACGCGGCGAGATTGGCGGCCGATCGGTCCCGTGCGAGCGCCTGGTCGAGCTTCGCGGCGGCGATCTGTACTTCCGGGCTTGCCTTCACCGAGGTGCCGCCGCGGAAAGCGCTGTCCGGGGTGCCCCACTGAAATCCGCCGGTCAAACGTGCGTCCGAGAAGCGGGTGGTGCCGGCGGCCGCGACCAGTTCGACGAGTTCCGGTCGCTGCTCCGTCCGCGCGCCTCGCGGCAGCAGAACCGTCGCGATCACAGCGGCCGCGGCGAGCAGTCCCGCGCCGACCGCATAGAAGACGGCGGAACGTCGCCGCGCGGGCGGTACAGCAGGGATCAGGCGATGCGGACCTGACGCCGCGTCGCCCGGGTTGCTGCTGCCGAGCACCTGAGCCGCATCCGCCAGCAACTCGTAGCAGGACTGGCAGCCGGCAAGATGCGCGATCACCTGATTCCTCGCGTCCGGCGCGAGACGGTTGTCGAGAAACGCGGCCATGGTCTCGTCACCTGGACACTGATCCGTCTTGCCGGGGTCGTGTGTCATCGAACCCTCATTCCGAAGGACGTGTGACCCCACTGAACCACTAGACGGACGTGCTCGTCCGATTTCCGAACCGGGGTGCCTCGCGTCGTCGTGTTCATGGCGTGCTTTCCCCGGCCGAAAACCCCGTGATCTCGTGGGGCGCCGTGCCGAGATACTCGAACCCGCCGCCGGCAAGGACGTCCGCGGCAGTGCTGGCGCTCAATCCCTGTTCTTCGATCAGTCCGCGAAGCTGGGCCAGGAGCCGATCGATATGCCGGTACAGCGGCTTCTGCTCCAGGTGGAGCGCGCGCGAGATGTTCACGACTGACAGGTTGCTCTCAAAGCGCATTTTCAGGATGAGTTGGTCGGTTGGCGGCAGTCGCGCCAGGGCCGCCTTCAACGAGGCGACGGCCGCGCCAGCCGATTCCGCGGCCCGGATCGCCTGGAGCGGTTTGTCAGCCCGGGTGTCGGTGGTTTCCTGTTCCTGGAGCGCTTCATCGCCCACGAATGTCCGTCTCTGTCGAGTGGGCAGGCGCGCGGCCATCTGCTCGAGTTCCACGCGGGACGTCGTCAATCCGAAATTGACGCGCAAGGTCTCGTGCGCTTCGTCGAGCGTCTGCTGGTCGCGGATGATGAGTCGTTCGAGCCGCTGCGCGACCGGCCCGAGCCGCTGAGCCTCGGCCGATGGACGCCACTTACCCCAGCGGGCATTCCGCCAATCCTGCAGGGCACGCGTGGCGACGACGACGAGGTAAGTATGAAGGGAGCTGCGGCCTTCGAACCGGGCCAGGGCGGCGCAGTCCTGTTCGAGCAGCTTCAGGCGAAAGTCACTGCCGAAGTCGTCGCTGTCCTCCGGAGACAGGCGATTGCGACGGCAGACGCTCGCGATTACCGTATCGAGGGTTGCTCGGTGCTGGGTATAAAGCGCGTGGTCGGGCACAGGGGGTCGGGGAGACAGCGATCATGGACGCGCGCGAGTGCTGAATGAGCCCGGGCCGGATTCTGTCCGGAAGGGCAGGGGAAGTCAATGAATACGCCGCTCTATCGCGCGATGGCCTGCCGCGTTCACCCGGTCGACGGGAACCTGGCCGTTCTCACGTCGGACCGGTGGCCCTCCGGCCGTCCGGTGGCTGCCCTGGCGGCGTCGGCCCTGACCCAATGTCTGGCGGAACGGACGCTCGAGGACCATCAGCGGGTGGTTGCCGCCTCACTGCGGCAAAGTGACCCTGAGGCCGAGTCCACCATCGGCACACTCGTGGCCCTCGGCCTGTTGCTTCCGGTAGAGGCGCCCGCTATTCGAATGACGGAAGCGATCGACGCTCCGGCCAGCATAGGTGCAGTTGGGGTGGTGACCGCGGATCGACCCGCCACGCTGCGCCGCTGTCTGACCTCGTACTGCGATCACCTTCGCCACCGTCGCCGCTTCCCGCGCGTCATCGTCGTGGACGGATCGCGCGGTCGTGAGAGTCAGGCTGAAACCGAGCGGGTGGTGTCGGAGCTCACGTCGAAGGAACTCGGCATCACGTATGTCGGATCGCAGTTCCGCCGTGACATCCGTGCCCGAGCCGTCGCGCACGGGTTGTCCGAGAGCGCGGTCGCCTGGCTGCTGCCCGACCCCGGGCCGCAACACGCGGCCGGCGGTAATCGGAATCTTCTGCTGCTCTTGACCGCCGGAATGCCGTTGCTGACGGTCGACGATGACACGGTGTGCAGGCCGTGGCGGACGTCCGAGGACACGGAGGGGATGGCGTTCAGCGGACACGTCGAGCACCGGCAGACGCGTCCGTTCGAACGACGGGAAGACGTGCTCGAGTCGCTGCGTCCGGTCGACGTCGATCTCCTTGCCGCACACGAGGCACTCCTTGGCCATTCGCTGGCTGACTTGGCAGACGCCTCGGATCGATCACGCGATCTGAACGATGTGTGCGCGCACATACTGCCGGGCGTCGACGGATCGCGGCCGGAATGGCGGGTTCGTGCGACGTGGTCGGGAATAGCTGGCGATGGCGCCGTCGCATGTCCGTATCCGCTCCTCTTCAGCCGCGGCGCGGCGCGGGAGCTTTTGTCGGCCAGCGATGGCGCTCTGCGAACTGCGCTGACCAGTCGCGAAGTCATTCGCGGCGTGCCCACGAACACGGTGAGCGACGAACCCTCGTTCATGACCTACTGTGCAGCCATTGACAATGCTGGTCTCGTGCCTCCGTTTCTTCCTGTTGGGATGAACGAGGATGGGCTCTTTGGCGGCATGTTGCGGATGTGCGACACGAGCGCGTTCATTGCGCAGATTCCGTACGGGATCGTGCACGACTCGGGTCGGCCAGCGGCATTTCCCGATCGGCACATGCCGTCAGCGACTTCCGTCCGCATGAGCGACGTGATCGCATGGCTTGCGGAGCCTGGCATGCGACAGGATCTGCGCGTTGACGTCAGCGTCCGGATGCGCGCGCTCGGTGACATCCTGATCGCGGCCGGATCGTTGCCGAGCGGCCTCTTTCGGTCTCTGCTCGCGGATCGTCTGGTCGAGGCGAAATGCCGCACCCTGCGTGCGGCCGAAGTCGCCCTGGGTAGTGGCTTTGACTATCCGGCGCACTGGCGCCAATCGATGCGCCGGTATCAACAGGCCGTGTTGACGAGCCTCACATCCGAGCGCCTGTGTGTGCCAGTCGAATACGAGCATTGCTCACTCGACGAGGCGCTGGCGAACGTGCAGCGTGACCTGTGCGGCTTCGGTCACGCGCTCCAGGTTTGGCCGGAGCTGTGGATGCTGGGGACGGACGAGTCGCGCTCCACGGACTGCCGCTGACTCTGCGTGACGCGCTGACTCTCCGTGGAGCCCCGGACCTT
>JBDTNQ010000130.1:0-10109 GCA_039933635.1 Acidobacteriota bacterium | reverse complement strand
GCATCGCGATGGTGTTCACGGGACGCAGACACTTCAGGCATTGATCGGGTACGTCAGGTACGTCAGGTACGTCAGGTACGTCAGGTACGTCAGGTACCGTGAAGATGATCGGCGGCGCGATTGCACGCGCGCTGGGGACGGGACTCAGGAGCATCGATGACTGACAGCTCGCTCCAGCCGCCGGTCCTGCCCGCGCAGATGTCGCGTGTGCTTTCGTTCCTGCTGGTCATCGCGCTGCCGGTGTTCGTGCTGTGGCTCGGCAGCAACTCCATCTGGGACGCGAACGAGGCGTTCTACGTAGACACGCCGCGCCAGATGGTGCAAAGCGGCGACTACGTCACGCCGATGTTCAACGGCGCGCAGCGGCTGAACAAACCGGTGCTCAGCTATTGGGTTGTCGCCGGCCTGTATCACCTGCTTGGGGTTTCGGTGACCACAGAGCGCCTCGGGATTGCGCTGGGCGTCTTCGGCATCATTGCTGCCGCGTTTCTTCTCGGGCGGGCGCTGCGATCGACGACGACAGGTCTGCTGGCGGCGCTGATCATCGCAACGGCGCCGCTGATCGTCATGTGGGGGCGCCGCATCTTCATCGACATCCACATCACGATGTGGATGTCGCTGACGCTGGCGTTCTTTGTGCTCGCCGAACGCCACCCGCCGCATCGCCGCCTGTTCCTCCTGTTGATGTATGCGGCGATGGGGCTGGGCGTGCTGACGAAGGGACCCATTGCCGTCGTCTTTCCCGCACTGACTTGCGCGATCTGGTTCACGGTCGAAGGGCGATGGCGCGAGGTGCGGCGGCTGATGCTGGTGCCCGGCCTTGCGATCGTGTTCGCCATCGTCGCGCCCTGGTATATCGCGCTCGTGATGACGCACGGTTGGGGTCCGGTCACGGGCTTCTTCGTGGGCGAGAATCTCGATCGCTTCACGACGTCGATGCAGCCGGACCATCGTCCGTTCTGGTTCTACCTGCCGGTGCTGTTTGGTGATCTGTTTCCGTGGGCCCCGTTGTTCCTCGTCCCACTCGTCGCCGGGTGGCGGCGCGCGCAGGCCGAGGCGTCCGACCCTCGTGGCGCCATTCGACGGCTGCTCTGGATCTGGGTGCTCGGGATCGTCGCCACGTTTTCGTTCTCGCAGACGAAGCAGGACCTCTACATTCTTCCCGTGATTGCCGCGGTTGCCGCGCTCGTGGCCGACGCCTTGGTCGCTGGTGATTTCGGCGGCCGCCACCGAGGCCTGCGCGTGCTGGTCGTCGTGGTCGCCGCCATCTCGATTGTCGCCGGCGTGGTTGTCGCGACGTATTTTGGAGCCGCGGGCTACTACGAGCTGGCCGGCGCCCGCGCGATGGGCGCGTGGCTGATGGCCGGCGGATTGGGCTGCGCCGTCCTCGTCCTGGCCGGACGTCACCGCGCGGCGGTGCTCGTGCTCGCCGTCAGCTTCATCGCCTTCAACTACGTCTTTGCGGCCCGCACGCTGCCGTCGATCGAGCGGCTGAAACCCGTCGTACCGCTCGCGGAGGTGTTCCGGTCGCAGAGCGCGCCGGCGGCCGACCTCGGCGCGTACGAGTTCATGCTGCCCAGTCTCGTCTACTACGCGAACCGGCCCGTGCGGGTCATCGAGTCGATCGACGAGGCGCGGGCGTTCTATGCGAGACCGGAGCCCGCGTGGGCCATCATGGACCAGGGGCGGTTCCGCGCATTGCAGACGGTTGTCCCGGGCACCTGCGTCGCGGCGAGCCATCCGCGCCTCGATCCGAAGCTGTCCGAGATCCTGTCAGGCAAGCCACCCGAGGACGTGTTGCTCGTGACGAACGAGTGTCCGCGGCCGCCGCTCAGGAACTGATTCGGGGCAGCAGCGGCCCAAGCGTGAGTCGCAGCAGCATCAGCACGAGCCAGCAGACGGCTGGCAGCGCGGGCACGCGAGCGTCGAGCCTGCGGACGAGCCGCGCGATGCCCGGCCACGCGCGACTCGCGACGATAGCGCCCGCGGTCGCCAGCGCATAGTTCGCCGAGAAGATGTATCGCTCCGCGAAGCGACTGGCCGGACTCAGCGCCAGCACGCAGGTCAGCGCGAACGCCACACAAAAAACGAGCCCGCGACGCTCCGCGTCGGGCAGTGCGCGCCACCGTTCCGTCAACGTGCCGCGCCATCGCCACAGCGCGGCGACGAGGGCCAGACTCCACGGCGCCGGGTGCCAGGCCATCCGAATGGCGTAGAACCAAAGGTGAGCGCCTAGCGTCGAACCGCCCTCGCCCGGCGTGGCGATCGTCAGCGGCGCGAGTTGCCGTCCCCAATACGGCCCCCAGAACGCCTCTCCCGCCACATGCAGATAGACCCTGTCGTACACGAGGGCGACTCCCAGCATCAGCGCCAGGCTGACGAAGCCGACGCCAATGGCGCGCCAAATTGATCCCGGCGCGCGCAACGGATTGGTGATGACCCAAAATCCGGCGGCGAGCAGCGGGATGATCACGAAGACGCCCTTCACGAGCAGGCCCGCCGTGAGCGCCACGGGAGCGATCCACCACCAACGCCATGATCGGCGCACGGCGTCGAAGCCGACGAGCGCGACGAGCAGACAGACGAGCATGGGATATTCGTGGTTCGCCCGGATCCGGAAGATCGACGCCATCGGCATCAATTGGAGCAGCACGATCGCCAGTCGGCCCTCCTCGCGTGAGGTGTCGCGGGCCACAAGCGATCCGATGATCAGCAGGGCCGCCAGTCCGGCCGCAATGCCCACGATGTACGCGGCTTGCACGCCCGGCACGCCGAGCGCGCCGAGCAGTGTCGGCAACGCAAAGACGCCGGCCGGATGTTCACGGAACAGCCCCTCCATGTCCCAGTGACCCCACCACTCCGGCGCGATCCAGTGCGACGCGGGGCCGTCGGCGAGCCGCGCGGAGAGGGCCGCGTACAGCGCTGAGTCCGGATCGTCACTCGTGAAGCCGGTGACGACGAGCAGCGCCGAGATCAGGAGAAAGAAGGCGATCCAGATCGCGATCTCCCGCGCCGACAGCAGACGCCGCATCAGTCTGGCAACGTCGAGAGAGCCGCGGAAAGGTCGGCGGGGTGAACGGTGGCGGGTCCGAATCGTGCGACGACAAGGCCGGCCGCGACGTTGGCGAGCTGCGCGGCCTCAACCAGTGAGGCGCCGGCGGCCAGCGCGAGGGCCAGCACGGCAATGACGGTATCGCCCGCGCCCGTGACGTCGGACACTTCGCGCGCGACGGCCGGCAGCGACGTTCCGACTGCTGACGGGCTGGAGGCATCGAACACCCACATCCCGTGCTCGCCTCGGGTGATCAGGACGCTCGCGCCGGTCCGTTCGTGCAGAAGGCGCGCCGCACTCGCGGCGTCCTCCGATGTGCGGATGACCGTCTGCGTCATCAACTCCGCTTCGTGATGGTTCGGAGTGATGAGCGATGTGCCGCGGTATCGTCCGGCCACGGCGACCTTCGGGTCGACGAGCACCGGGATCCCTCGACTCGTCGCCGCTTCGGTTGCCGCCGCGATCACCTCCGGCGTGATCACGCCCTTGCGGTAGTCCGACAGCACGACGGCGTCGCTCGCTGCAATCGCGCGACGCAGGTGCGTGAGCAACACTGCGCAGGCATCACCCGTCACGTCGTCGTCGTTCTCGTGATCGATGCGCGCGACCTGTTGATTGCGGCTGGTCACGACCCGCATCTTCCGGGTCGTCGGTCGGCCGGCGTCGGCCACGAGATGGTCGGCGTTCAGTCCGAGTTCGCCAAGGCGCCGCCGCAGTTCCTGGCCCGCGGCATCATCGCCGACGAGCCCGACGAGCGTGACGAGGCCGCCAAGGGCCGTCACGTTGTGCGCGACGTTGGCGGCGCCGCCAAGGCGGTACTCTTCGCGCTCGAATCGCACGACCGGCACGGGCGCTTCGGGCGAGATGCGGTCGACTCGTCCAACCACGAAGTGATCGAGCATCACGTCGCCGATGACGGTGATTCGGCGTCCCGCGAGCCGCGCGACGAGGTCGGCGCGCCCGCTCATCGCGTCTCCCCGGGCGTGGTCCGGCGGGCGGCGGCGTACGGCAGCGTGATGAGACCGAGGAACAGCATCAGGACTTCGGAATCGCCGAAGTTGTGCTCGAACAGCCCGGCGCCGAGCAACGCGACAATGGCCGCGAGGCCGGCCGCCGCGATTGCCGACGATGGACCGCGCTGCATCTGCCTCCACAGGCCGAGGAAGGCGACGACGACGAACCAGAGCCAGGCGGCCAGCGCCGGTAGGCCGCGTTCAGCGGCGATCTGCACGACGACATTGTGCAGATGCGCGCGGGTGGAGCCTGGTCGATCAAGGGGATCCACCGCGTCCGCGCGCTTGTAGTGGGCGAGATACTCCGCCGGCACGCGGTTCGGGCCGACACCGGTCAGCCAATGATCCCGAATCATGGCCGCACCCGATTTGAGCATCGACACGCGGTCCTGGTTCGTCGCGTTCGAAGGGTCGAACATCGACAGGGCGCGTTCACGCACGGGCGCGAACGCGAGGCCGAGCGCGAGCACCAGCGGGACCGCCACGAAGAGAATGCGCCAGCGCACGGCTCGTGATTTCAGCGGGGCCGGAGACGCAAGCAGTACCGACACCGCGAGCAACGCGCCGATCCAGACATTGCGTGACAGTGTCACCGCCAGGGCGACGAGCATGGCCGGTACCGCGACGGCGGGCCAGAGCCACTCGCGTTCGGCGAACACCAGTTGAGCCGCGGCCGCACAGAACACCAGCATCAGGACGCCCGAATACGTCATGTAGTGTCCGAGCAACCCGTGCGGCCGGTGGTTGATCAGATAGTCGTAGCTGAGGTCGCCGACGACGATACCTTGGACGATGCCGGCGAACGCGCTGACTGCGCCGACCGCAACGATTGCCGTCAGCGTGCGAGAGGCCTTCGATCCCGCGGCGACGCGCACGGCGATCGGGACGATCAGGAAGAGGATCAGCTGCTTGTCCCCGCGCAGGCCCAGTATTGGATCGGGCGACACCGCCGTGCTGACGAGCGTCCATGCCGCATACACGAGCAGCGGCACGAAGAACGGCGGAACATCCGGCCGTCGTCCGTCACGGATGACGAGGAACAGCCACAGGATCGCGCTCACGCCAAACAGAATCTGCCCGGCGAGCAGACTCAGTTGCACGGCGGCGAGGCTTGCGGTGAACGTCCAGAACGCCCACTTCTCGGTCACGAGCGTGCCTCCAGCAGACGAAGGGCCGCGTCACGGACGGCCACGGGTAAGACCTGCGACAGGCACCGGAAATCGCCCGGCACGCACACGCGTTGATCGCATGGGCGGCAGGGCAGTGGGCCCGGTTCAGCCGCCACGCTTGGAATCCTTCTGGTGCGCCACGGCGCTGATCGCTCGGGCAGTGTCGGGCCGTAAATCGTGACGATCGGGACGTCGCTCGTGGCGGCGACATGCATCGGGCCGCTGTCGCCGCCGACGAAGAGGGACGCGCGTTCGAGTACGGCACGAAGCTCCGCCAGCGACAGCGATTCCGCGTCCACGATGCGGCCCGCAGCGTCACCCGCAAGCGCGTGCGCCGTGGCGATGATGCGATGCACGGCCTGGCGATCCGACGGGCCGGCGGTCACGAGCACCCATCGTAAGGCCGCCGCCGCGGCGAGATCAGCGGCCAGCGCGGCGAACGACTCTTCGGGCCATCGGCGGAACGGATTCCCGGCGCTGACGTGAAGAACCACAAGCCCCGCATGGGCGGGCACCCCCAGCGCATCGAGTGTGGCGGAAATCGTGACCGCCACGCGCGGGTCGACGGGCATTTCCACTCGATCGCGCTCGGGCGAGGGCGCGCGATCGAGCGCCGGGTCGACCGCGCGGAGCAGATCCCACTGGTTCTCCACCGCGTGCCGCGCGCGATAGGTTCTCGGGCGGCGCACTACCTGCGTATACATCCAGGATCGTCCGGGAACATCGTAGCCCACCCGGCGCGGCGCCCGGCTGGCCCAGGTGAGCCAGGCGCTACGCGGCCCGCCGTGCAGATCAATGACGAGGTCGAACCGGCGCCTGCGAAGTTCGCGACCGAGTGTGAGGTCGTCGAGAACGCGCCGCCAGCCGCGGGTGTGCGCGACCGTGATGACCTCCGAAAGATGCGGGTTGCTGCTGAGGACGGGCGCGCTGCCGGCCTCCACCAGGTACGACAGCCGAGCGGTCGGGTAACGCTCGCGCAAGGCACGAATGATCGGCGTCGTGAACACGACGTCGCCGATCAGGCGAAGACGAATGAGCAGGATGTTCAACGGCTCAGCCGTCGATCGTGGCCTCGTCGATCAGCATCACTGGGATGTCGTCCTTGATCGGATAGACCCGCCGGCACGCGTCGCACTTCAGTCCCGCGCTGTCCGGCGTAAGGTGCACCGGCGTCTTACAGGCAGGGCAAACCAGGATTTCGAGGAGCGCGGGGTCGACGGCCATCCGCCAAATATAGGCCAAGACAGAACTTGGACGCCAGACGCGCGTCGCTGTGCCACAATCAAATGCAGGTTCATGGCGATGCACGTTCTTCTGTTGCTGATGGCGCTGGCGGCGCAACGCGCGCCGGCTCCATCGGCCGATCAGGTTGGTCAGGCCTACTTTCTGTACATCCAGGGTCGGGCCCTTGATGACAGCGACGATCTCCCAGCCGCGGCGGCGAAATACAAACAGGCCCTTGAACTGCTGCCGCAGTCCGCCGAATTGCGAGCCGAATTGGCGGGCATCTACGCCCAGCAGGGGGCCTTCGAGGATGCGCAGGCCGAGGCACAGCGCGCGCTCGCGCTGCAGGCCGACAATCGAACCGCGCATCGCGTGCTGGGGCTCGTGCAGGCGTCCGAGGCCCAGAAACCGGCGCCCGAAGTCGTCCGTCGCGGGCTGCTGAACGGCGCCGCCGGCCATCTCGAGCGCGTTCTGGCTGACGGCTCTCGCGATCCGCTGGCCCAGCTGACGCTCGCGGACCTCTATGTACAAGTCCAGAACTACGCGAAAGCCATCGACGCACTGAAGCAGTTTCTGCTCGATCGACCTGGCTACCCGCAGGCCGTGATGCTGCTGGTGCAGGCCTATCGCGGCGCTGGCCAGACCGCTGACGCGACCGCTGTCCTCGAGGAATTTCGGCGGTCGACCGACACATCGTCGCCGACCGCCCGCCTGCGCGACATCGAACAGTTCGAGCGACAGGGCGCATGGGCGCAGGCAGCCGATGCCTGGGTCACGCTCCTGACGGGAGATCCCGACAACGTCGCGTACCGACTGCGATATGCGACGGCGCTCGTCAACGCCGGGGACGTCGACGGCGGTCGCAGCGTGCTCACCGATCTCACACGCGACCGTCCCGATGACACGGGCAGTTGGTACCTGCTGGCGCAGGTTGAGGAACGCGTCGGTAACCTCGACGCGGCCGAGACCGCGGCACGCAGGATCGCCACCATTGATAGTACGGATGTACGGGGGCCCCTCGCTCTGGCGGACGTGCGGCAGACGCGCGGTGACTTTCGAGGCGTGGTCGATGCGCTCGACGCTCGCATCTTGAAGGCCACCGACGCGGAGATTCGGTCCGGCGCCTTTGCGGAGATGGCGGGCACGCTGGGCAATGCCTGGATGGAACTGGGCGAGGGCAAGCGCGCGACGCAGGTGCTCGAAGCCGCGCGCAAGCGCGCGCCCGCCGATCGCGCCGTGGCCTTCAGCCTGGCGTCGATGTACGAACGCACGCGCCAATTCGACCGCGCCGAGCGAGGTTTCCGCGAGATCCTCGCAGCCGATCCGCAGCACGCGCCCACGCTGAACTACCTCGGCTATTTGCTGGCCGACCGCGGACGGAAACTCGATGAGGCCGTCTCGCTGATTCAGAAGGCGCTGGCCCTCGACGACGACAATCCGTCGTATCTCGACAGTCTGGGTTGGGCGTACTACAAGCAGGACAAACTCGACGCGGCCACGGTCCCGCTGGAGCGGGCGGCCGCGGCCCTGCCGGACTCATCCGTCGTCCAGGAACACCTCGGCGATCTGTATCTGAAGCGGAAGCGCTACATCGAAGCGGCCGCGGCGTTCGGTCGTGCGCTCGCGGGAGATCGAGACGGTCTCGACGCTGACGCCGTCACCAAGAAGCGGGATCGCGCGCGCGCGTTGTCCGGTGCACGCTGACGTGCCGCGCCTCGCGCGAGCCGTCGCGGCGGCCACGGTGGCTGTGATCGCGGTGGCGGCCGGTGCGTGTGCGAGCCGGGGGTTCACGGCACCGCAGGGCCCGTCAAAACCCGCCACGGATGCCGCCCGAAGCTGGCGGGAAGCGACGAGCAAGTGCGCGGACCTTCAGGCACTGCAGGCCCAGGCGCGCCTGTCCGGCCGTGTCGGCAGGCAACGAATTCCCGGACTCATCGTCGGCGTCATCGCCACGCGTGCGAATGAGATCGGACTCGAGGCTCGTCTGTCGGGATCCGCGGCCTTCGTGCTTGCGGGACGCGCCGGTGAGGCCACGCTCGTGCTTCCGCAGGAGCGGCGCGTCGTTGTCGCGTCGGCGTCCGCGATCCTGGAAGCGCTCGTCGGCGTGGCCTGGGATCCCTCGCGATTGATGGCCGTGCTGGCCGGATGTGTGGCCCCTGACGCGGACGTCCAGAGCGGTAGTGAGTTCAACGATGGGACGCTGGTCGTGAACCTCGCCGGCGGCGACCTGGCCTACGTGACGACGCTGAATGGCCGTCCGGTCGTGCGCGCCGCACGCTCCGGCGGATTGCGCGTCGACTATCGTCGTGGCACGGGTGAGTGGCCGGCCGAGGTCCGCATTGCGTCGGAGCCGGGCCAGGTGCCGGCCGTGGCCCTGCAACTACGGCTCGAGACCGTTGTCCTGAATCCCGTCATCGACCCGCGTACCTTCACCGTCACGGTGCCAGCCGGAGCGGAAGCGATGTCCGTCGCGCAGCTGCGCGACGGCGGCCCACTCGCTGATGCCAGTCCTCGTCCCTGATTCCCCATGTCCACACGTGCGCTCGTCATTCGTCCGTCGGCCAAGATCAATCTGACACTCGGGGTCGGACCGCGGCGGCCGGATGGCTTTCACGACGTGGCGACGGTCATGCAGTCGATCGCGCTATCGGACGCGTTGGCGATCACGCCTCGCGTCGGCCCGCTCGGGTTGACCGTGCGCTCGCCTGGCGTGCCGGACGACCGCTCGAATCTGATCTGGCGCGCGGCGGAACGCCTGTGGGCGGCGATGGGCCGCACGGGAGACCCGCGTGACGTGCACATCCGGCTCGACAAGCAGATCCCGGTGGCCGCGGGCCTTGGAGGCGGGAGCGCTGACGCCGCGGCCGCGCTGGTGGGACTGAACACCGCGTGGAACGCGAGGCAGTCGCTTCGGCGACTACTGGGGCTGGCCGCTGAGCTCGGCTCGGATGTGCCGTTCTTCCTGTTGGGCGGCACCGCGATGGGTCTCGGACGGGGCGACGAACTGTATCCGGTGGACGATGTGGCCCGTCTGGGCGTGATTGTCATCAAGCCCTCGTTTGGTGTCGGCACGGCGGATGCCTACCGATGGCTCGACGAGAGCCGGGACGGGCGTTCCCAGCCTGCCTCCCCCAGACGGTCAGAGGTCGAGGTCGGCTGGCCGTCCGGTCCGGTCGTGTTGATGAACGACCTCCAGGCCCCTGTGGCGGCCCGTCATCCGATGGTGGATGAAATGGTGGCGGCCTGCCACCGGGAGGGGGCGGTGGGCGCGTCGATGTCCGGGAGCGGATCGGCCGTTTTCGGCATATTTCCTGAAGTCACCGCGCGCCGGGCCGCCGGCCGCCTTCAGCGGCCCGACTGGCTTGTGCTGCTGACGAGGACGCTGACCCGCCGTGAGGCCACCCGCCGCATGGGTCTCTGACCGGCCCGGCCGAAAATCCGTGTGATAGACTTCAGCGTTTGTGACCGACCCGCGAGAGCGGGAGATCGGCTGCGAGGCCGGCTCGACGGTCTTCGGTTGGGCTGGCGTCGCGGTATGGGCCGGCTTCACGTGGACACGACCCGGCGCTGATTTTTTGGGGCGTGGCCAAGCGGTAAGGCGCGGGTCTTTGGAACCCGTATTCGAAGGTTCGAATCCTTCCGCCCCAACCA
>JBDTNQ010000129.1:0-10620 GCA_039933635.1 Acidobacteriota bacterium | reverse complement strand
CGATATACTGTGTCGACGCCTTCATGTCTTCCGATAGTCAGAAGTTGGCCCAGCAGATGTCGCGCGAGCTGGCGAACTTCGAGGACATCGCCACGTACCTGAAGCCCCAGGCGGGCGAAATCCCGAAACTGGACGGCATTGACGTCTATGGCGGCACCCTGCCGTTCAACGGCGTCATCGGCGGCGATCACCTGATCTACGTCGACTACAAACAGCGCTTCGACCTCGAGGCTCGCATCCGGCAGGCCAGCTCGGAGGGGCGATGGGACGTCGTCGAGAACCTGCGTCGGTGCCAGCACCTGGCCGGCATTGCCCTGATCGACGTGTCCGGGCACCACGCGACGGATGCGTTGCTGGCCGCGATGCTGCACCAGGCCTTTCTGCTGGGCGCGATCTACGAGCTGGACCTGTTCGGCCAAATCACGCGACGTCTGTTCGAGAACTTGAACACGCGCTTTTACCAGTCCTCGGGCGCGCACAAGTACGTCTCCATGATCTTCGGGGAGATCTCCGACGACGCGCGGTTTCGGTTTCTTTCGGCAGCGAACCCATTTCCACTGGTCTTTTCCCATGCCCACGATCGGTTCATGGAGGTAGGCGAAGACCTGCGCGTGTCGTTTCCGCCGCTGGGCATGCTGCCGTCGCTCGATGTGACCGATCGGCACCACACATCCAGTGAGCTGGGCTTCAAGGCGCACTACCAGATGAACGAGTGGGTGCTGATGGGCCGGGGCGACCTCCTGCTGCTGCACACGGATGGCCTGGCTGAGCATCGGAGCGAGACTGAGGACTACGTACCCGCCCGCCTCGAAGCCATGCTGCGGACGGTGAAGCAGGAGTCCTCGAAGACGATCTTCGACGCGGTCATCGCCGACATGTCCGCGTTCGCGCCACCGTCCGATGACATCAGCCTCGTCGTGATCAAGCTGACCTAGCAATCCCGGCGCCGCGCCTGGCGATTGAACCCCGAGCGGCCCGATCATCTCGTGGGCCGGGGCGTGACGCTACGCGGTGGGATGAGACGCGTACACCGCCGTCTTGCCCTGCGCGTCGAAGCTGAGCACGGTGTACGGCTTGAAGGGCTTCAGGTCCATGCCGGGCGCGCTGGCGGGCATCCCGGGAATCGTCAGCCCCTTAATGGTCTTGGGCTTCTCCGTCAGCAGGCGCGTCACGTCCGCTGCGGGCACGTGACCTTCGATGACGTAGCCGCCGACGAGCGCGGTGTGGCAGCTGGCCAGCGCGTCGGTCACGCCATGCTGTTTCTTGATGGCGTCCACGTTCGACGTGTTCGTCACGGTGGCCGCGAAGCCGTTGGCCTTCATGTGTGTGACCCACGCCTCACAGCATCCGCACCCTGGATCCTTGTAGACGATGAGCGTCGGCTTTGCCTGACCGGCAACGCCGCGCGGCCACGCCACGGCCGCCGCCGCCGTCCCCAGCAGAACCCCGCAGATTTCGCGCCGTGAGAAGTGTCTCGACATCGTTCGAGCATAGGAGACCATGTGGCGAACTGCAAGGCCGTGTCGCTCAACCGTCCTGGCCCAAATGCCTGCCGAGGTCGAGCAGATATTGGTCAATGGAGGTCGTGTACCCAATGACGAACCGGGAGAGAAACCGGAACACTGCCGGCTTGATGATCCCGCGCTCTGTGATGGTCACGACCGTGCCACCAGACCTGGTGGGCGCGAAGTCGAGCGTCCATGTGCCGCCGAACGGCAGGTTCGTGTCGGCGATCTCGAACACGAGCCGCGCCGGAGACACGTCGTCGAGGACCCTGTAGGTGATCGATCGGCGGGCAGTCCGCTCGCGAAATCTCGCCCGTCCGTCCTCGGACGGCAGCACGTCCACAGCGACCAGGCTCCGCCGCCAGCTCGGCTGGCTGGCAAAGTCGTGCGCGGCAGCGAACAGATCGCCGGGCGGACAGCGGAAGGTCGCCGATCGACTCGCCACGTGATCGCGCGGGATCATGGCGCCAATGAGAGCCATCAACAGCCCCGCGGCGAGCAGACATCCGAGCGCGAGGAGAAACCACTTCATCGTGTGCCCAAGCGCCTGGACGACCGTAGTTGCAGACGTCTGGCGGCGCTGGCCAGCACGCCGAGGCCGTTTACGGCGCGGCGACGCTGGCCCGGGGCGAGGGCCCGAAGCAGTTTCGTCACGCGATCTGGATCGAGAATGGATATGTCAATCGACCAGCCATGGAGCTGGAGCCTAGCCGGAGGTCCGTATTTCGTCAAAGTGAACGACCCGCTGTCGTTCGAAGGGGTCGTGGCGTGGGCGCACCATCCGGGCCTTCTCGCGCTGCTGCGGGGACTAACGCAGCCTGACGGGCGCTCCTGCGGGAGTACGATCGGGCCCTCGAACGAAACTGAGTGCGGACGGCCCGCCATGCTAGATTTGACCCTTCATGATTGGAGTCAGGCCGTGAGCGGCGCCAGACCCCGGATGGCGCCACGCCCGTGGCGCGCGTTGGTGCTTGCGTTGTGCCTCGTGCCGACGCATGCCTTCATGCGGCAGGACCGCACGGTGGTCCTCGACGCGAAGACGAAGAGCTACCACGTGTATCCCGGCGGACGGATCCAGGATGCGCTCGAGGCTGCCGCGAAGGATGCCGTCAATAAGATCGTGTACGTCCATGCCGGCACGTATCGCCCGGCCGCCAAGGGGCAGGCGCTGATCTGGTTCAACGCGCGGCACGATGGCATCACGCTGGAAGCGGTGGGGGATGTGACGCTGACGGCGGCGAACCCCGCGGTCGCCGATCCGAAGGCGCCGAGCTTTCCGGCCGTCGTGAACCACGTCGTCTACTTCGGCGATGGGGTGTCCCGAAAGACCGTGCTGCGGGGCTTCACGATCACCGGCGCCAATAACTACACCACCGGATCGGGCCAGCGTTCGCCCATCGAGTCCGATGACATCCGCAAGACGACGTTCTTCTACACCGACGGCGGCGGCATCAAGATTTATGCGCGGTCGTACCCGACCATCGAGCGGGTGCAGATCGTCGACAACTACGCGAGCCCGTGTGCCGGCGGCGTGTCGGTCGAGCACCTCGGGATGATTCAGGACGCGGCCGTGTTCCGGCAGTGCGTGTTTCGAGGCAATCGCACGCAGACGACCGGCGCCGCGCTGGACCTTCTCTCAGGCAGCCGTGCGATCGTCGAGAACTGTCTGTTCGCAGGGAACGTCTCGAACATGGGCGTCGACTACGTGGGCTTGTTGACTGGTGGCGAGTACCATCCCGAGCTCGGGTCCGGCGCGATGACCGTGTTCGAGGGGTCGCGCGTGGACGTGAGCCACAGTACGTTCACGGGCAACTGGGCCGGCGTGGACGACAGCAGCGTCGGCAGTACCTACGTGGACACCATCTTTTGGAAGAACAACATGCCCGGTGGCATTTCACCGGGTCCCCGCTACGAGATGGACATCGGCGACGCCAGCGGCGTGAAGGGCTCGTTCATCCGCGGGGACGTCAGCGACGTCCGTGGCGTGATCGACAGGACCACGAACCGGCTGAACGAGGATGCGCCAGATCCGCGTTTCGACGTCCAGTTCGTGCCGCAGGCGCCGGAGTACGCCACCGTGGGCTATCGTCCTGCCCAGCCCGGCGCGGCTGCGCGACCGTAAGCCCATCGTCCACCAAGAGGCCATATGTCCAGCGTCGTTCGTCGCGGCACCGTTCGAGCGATGGTCACGGTGCTGGCCGCCCTCGGCGGAAGTCTGTTCGTTCACGCTCAGGATGGCCAGCCGACGTTTCGGGCTGGAATCGATCTGATCCCGATCGACGTGCAGATCGTCGGCAAGGATGGCAATCCGGTGGCGGACCTCGACGCAGCGCAGTTCGAGGTCACCGTCGACGGCAAGAAGCGGCGAGTCGTTTCTGCGGATTTTGTCGACTACCGCACGGTCGTGAGTGGGCCGGCTTCTGCGGTGTCATCCTCGGTTCAGGGGGCGAGAGTCGCGGAGAAGGCGACGCAGCCCGGGCCGCCGCGAATCTTCGTCCTTGCCGTGGACGCCACCACGCTCGACGCAGGTGTGACGGCATCGGTGTTGCGCGGAGCGGCTGACTTCATTGCCAAGCTCTCGCCTCGTGACGAGGTCGGGCTGCTGACGTATCCGACCGGGCCGGCAGTGGATCCGACGTCAGATCACGATCAGGTGCTGCGTGCCTTGAGCAAGATCGCCGGGCACCGCGATCCGCCCTACGGCGAATTCAAACTGTCACCGACGGAGATCATCGAGGGGCAGGGAAGTGCGCAGTCTCAGGCGGGAGATTTGATCGAGAGCCTGTGCCACAAGGACGGTGATCCCAATGGGCCGGATAGCCAATGCGCGGATCGCCTGCGGGCGGAGATCAACGCGCAGGTTCTCTTTAGTGAGGGCGTAACGCAGGCCTCGATCGGCACGCTGCGATCGCTGTTCCTGGCTTTGGCTCCGGTCGACACCCGGAAGACCGTCGTCATGCTGACTGGCGGTCTCCTGTCGTCCGACGATCCCCGTGCTCGGCCCGACGTCTCCGCGCTGGCGATGCAACTCGGAGAGACGGCCGCGCGGTCGAACGTGAACCTGTATAGCTTGTACGTCGATCAGGTCTCACTCGTCACCGACACGGCGCAGGTCGCCCGAGCCCGCGGCATCAAGCGCAGCCGCGATCGCGATTTGATGAGTGCCGCCCCCGCGCTCATGGCAACCAGTTCCGGTGGCGATCTCGTCCGCGTCGACTCCGGCAATGCCGGTCCGGCGTTCGACCGGATTCTGAAGGAGACGTCCAGCTATTACTTGCTGGGCGTGGAATCGACCCCGCAGGATCTTGATGGCCGGCCTCGACAGCTGAAGGTCCAGGTCCGCGATCGCGCGGCCAGCGTGCGCGGACGGGCGTGGCTGGTCGTGCCGAAGCGGGGAACGCCCCGGCCGCCGGCGGCGAACTCAACGCCAGCCGTGGCCGAAACCACGATCAGCACTCGTCCGCCCGTCGGTACCCCGGTCGCACCGGACGTGCGGACGCTCGCCGATGCGTTCGACCGCGACGATCGTACGACCCTGAGCCGCGCGATGGCCGAGGTGCATGCCGACGATGTGCTGCGTCGCTTCCGGGATGGGGGCCTGCCGTGGCCCGCGGCGCCGCGGCGCGCTGCGGCGTTTGCGCTCGATCTGGCGCTCGCAGGCCTCCAGGCCGAGTCCCGGTTCACGAAGGAAGAAGCGGCGCGGCTGTTGGGGGAATACACGATTCGCGTGAGAGCCGAGAACGTGAACGATGCCTTTGAGTGCGCCTGGCTCCGTACGGCCGTCGCGGGACTCGAAGGTCTGTTCAATCCGCTTACCAGTACCCCCTTTGCGGAACGCGCGATCGAACGATGTCCGGCGGATTCGCGTCTCCGGCTGGCCGTGGCCGTCGTCCGCGATCAGCAAATGGCGATCGGCGTCGCTCCACGCGAGGCGGGCGCGGCTGCCGTGCCAGTCGATGAGGGTGAGCGGCGGATTCTAGATGCGTATACCGCCGCGTTCTCGGGCAGCACGGAGCACGAAGCGCGTCTCCGCGCGGCGTGGCTGCAGTTCCGGGCCGGACGCTTCACGGATGCGCTGGCCCTGATCGACGCCGCGAAAGGAGAGCCGCCGGACGCGCCCGTGCGCTATCTCCGCGACCTGGTCCGCGGGCAGATCCTGCGGTCGCTCGGTCGCCTTGACGATGCCGCCGCGTCGTTTCGGTTGGCGCTCGACACATGGCCCCGCGCCCAGAGCGCGCGCGCGGCGTTGATGACGTTGCTCGTGGCGCGCGGACAGTTCGAGGATGCCGCGGCACTGGCCGAGAGCATTCAGACCGCCGATGCCGCCGACAATGATCCGTGGTGGGTGTACTGGATCGGCGACGGCCGGCAGTTCACGATGACGCGCGCCGCGCTGCGCGAGGTGCTGCAGTGAGAGGTCTGCGTCGCTTCGTGGTGGCGATCGTCGTGACGCTCGCGGCCGTGACGCCAGGCGCGCAGGACGCCACGTTCCGGGCCGGCGTGGATGCGGTCAGTGTCGGCGTGTCCGTGCAACGTGGCGGTCGGCCCGTTTCCGGGCTGGCGGTGACGGATTTCCAGCTTCTCGACAACGGTGTGGTGCAGCAGATTGCCAGCCTCTCGTACGAGAAGGTGCCGATCGACCTGACGGTGCTGCTCGACATCAGCGGCAGCGTCTCCGGCAAAGTGCTCGAGCAACTACGCCAGAGCGCCGGCGACCTGCAGAAGACGCTTCGGCCCAGCGACCGGTTACGCATCTTGACGTTCAACATGCGGGTGCGCCGATTGATCGAGGTGGACGCAGAGCAGGCTGTCTTGGCACCGGCATTCACGGCGCTGGCGCCCGGCGGCAGCAGCGCCGTGCTCGATACACTCGCCGTGGCGCTGGCGAGCGGCACCACGGCCGATCGACGGCAGTTCATCGTGCTGCTGAGCGACGGCAAGGACAGCATCAGCATCACCACGCCAGAGGCGCTGCTCGAGACGGCTCGCCGCACGTCTCCGACAGTGAGCGTCGTGTTGGCCACGCCGATTCGCAGACCGGCCGATCGGATCTACACGGAGCTTGCCGCGGAAACCGGCGGTACCACCGTCGCGCTGCTTCCGTCCGAGACGCTGGGCAGCCAACTGCGGCGCACCGTGGAGACCTTTCGATCCAGTTACGTGCTCACGTTCACGCCCACCGGCGTGACGCGCGAGGGCTCGCACGCACTCGAGGTGCGCGTCCAGCGTCCCGCCGTCGAAGTACGCGCGCGTCGAAGCTACGTGGTCCGGTGACACACGGCAGTCCGTGGTCCCCAGGACCCGGGTCGTGACCGCCGGCTTGGAGGACCCTTCATGAAATATCGAAAACTCGCGGATACCGGGATCTTCGTCTCCGAACTCTGCCTCGGCACCATGACGTTCGGCGGGCGAGGGCAGGTGTGGGAGCGCATGGGCGCGCTCGAGCAGGCGGATGTGAACGGCATTGTGCACCGCGCGCTGGAAGCCGGCATCAACTTCGTCGACACGGCAAACGTCTACGCGACGGGCGAGTCGGAAACGCTCGTCGGCCGCGCGCTGTCCGGCCGCCGGCAGGAGGTCGTACTGGCCACGAAAGTACGCGGCCGCATGGGGCCGGGCCCGAATGAGGTCGGCTTGTCGCGCTCGCACATCATCGACGCCGTCGACGCGAGTCTGACGCGCCTCGGGACGGACTACATCGACCTCTACCAGATCCATCGTCCCGACATGCTCACGAACATCGAGGACACGCTGCGTGCACTAGACGATCTGGTGCGCAGCGGGAAGGTGCGGTACATCGGCTGCTCGAATGTGCCAGCGTGGCTGATGATGAAGGCGAACGCGGTTTCCCGCGAGCAGCACATTGAGCGCTTCCGCTGCACGCAGTCGTACTACTCGCTCGTGGGCCGCGATCTGGAGCGTGAGATCGTGCCGTTCCTGCGCGACCAGCAGATGGGACTGCTCGTCTGGAGTCCGCTCGCCGGCGGTTTCCTGTCGGGCAAGTTCACGCGGGACGGCGGCGCGGAGTCGGGCCGGCGCACGACGTTCGACTTTCCGCCCGTGGACAAGGCGCAGGGCTTCGACGTGCTGGACGTCCTGCGCGCGGTGGCGGATCGCCACGGGGTGACCGTGCCTCAGGTCGCACTCGCCTGGGTGCTCGCCCATGACGTCGTCACGAGCGTGATCATCGGTGCGCGAACGCGGGCGCAGCTCGATGACAACCTGCGCACGATCGATCTCGTGTTGAGTCCCGAGGATCTGAAGGAGCTCGATGAGGCCAGTAAGATTGCGCCCGGCTACCCGGCGTGGATGGACTCGCTGGGATCGGACAGAGCACCGGGCGAGCGGCGGTTCTAGAAGACGGGCGTGCGGCTTCCTGGCGTAAACGTTTCCCTCCCCCAAGCGGTAATAGCACTTGGACTAAGATGTGGGCGTCAACTCCATGATTCCAAACAGCCGCCCCGCGGGCCAGCGGACCGGACAGAAGACCACGCGGGTCACGAACGGGCTCGTCGCGCTCGGGTCGGCATCCGTCTTCGCGATCTACGCCATCGGCTATACCCGCACGAAGGCGGCCTCCGAGCGGTTCGCCGACGATGCCACGCCTCGTCGCCGCCCGGCGCCAGTGCCGGCCGAGGCTCCGCCGCCCACGATGAGCCTGCCGCCGCTTGCCGAAACAGCGCCGCCCGCCGCCGTTGGGCGTTCAGCGGCCGCTGATTCGCCGGTTGATGCGCGTTCGACGACGGACAGTGCGCCGGCGTTGCGGGCGACGCCGTCGCCGGTTGTGCCGGCTCGCGAATCAAGTGCAGCCCCGGTCGCCAAGACGACCTCGTCGCCGATGGTGGCTGAGAACACCGGGGCGTCCGCGTTGGGCGCCTCCACCGGGTCGCCGACGGCGGCCGCGCCGGCTGCCGCAGCTCCGGCCGTCGAGACCTCGGTTGCGCCCGTCGCCGCGGCGACCGCCACGCCAACACCGTCCGCGCTCGCGGCGGCCGCGACCGTCGGCGCGCCGGTGAAAGTGGCCCTCAAGGACGGCTCGTACACCGGGTGGGGCACCTGTCGTCATGGCGACATTCAGGCTACCGTTGTGATTGCATCCGGTCGCATCCTGTCAGCGACGATCAGTCAGTGCTGGACGCGCTACCCGTGCTCCTGGATTTCACCGCTGCCGCCGCAGGTTGCCCAGCGGCAAAGTGCGGAAGTCGACTACGTCACCGGCGCCACGCAGAGCACCAATGCGTTCTACGACGCGGTGATGGACGCCCTCGCGAAAGCCAAGTAACCCCGTGACGTTCCCCGGCGACACTTCCAGCGCGCGCGCCACGCGCGGGCGCGGCCGTCCGGTCTATCGACACTCCTCATCGCTCATGGGCACCGTGCTCACCATCGAAGTCGTCATGGAATCGGACGCCGAATCCGTGCGGCACGACGTGGAGCAGACCGTCGACGATGCCATGGGATGGTGCCGGGGCGCCGAGGACGTGTGCTCGCGTTTCGATCCACACAGTGAGCTTCGACGCCTCATCGCGCAACCTGGCGTCCCGGTGCACGTGAGTCCGATGCTCTACGAAGTGCTCCAGTTTGCGATTGCGTGTGCGGAGGCCAGCGGCGGCGCGTTTGATCCGACGATTGGCGCGCGCATGGAGGCGCGTGGCTTCACGCGTCACTACCAGTCAGGCGTGGAGTCCGGTTCCGGCGCCGCGACCGGGCCCGACGTCACGTATCGTGATGTCGAGATCGACGCCGAGCACCTGACCGTGACGCTGCGCCGGCCGCTCGTGCTCGACCTCGGTGGCGTCGCCAAGGGCCTGGCCGTCGACCTTGCGGCAAGCGCCCTGCGCGAGTATCGGAACTTCGTCGTCGATGCCGGCGGGGATCTGTTTCTGAGCGGACTCAATGCCCACGACGAGCCGTGGCGCGTCGGCATCAGGCACCCGCGCCGCGAGGGGGAGACGATTGCTATGCTGCGCGTCTCCAATCGCGCGGTGTGCACGTCCGGCGATTACGAACGCCGAAGCGGAGCCGATGGACACTCGCATCTCATGGACGCCCGCACGTCGCAACCGGCGCTGGCTGCCGTAAGTGCCACCGTGCTCGCGCCAACGGCCATCGTGGCCGATGCCTTCGCGACCGCGGCGTTCGCGCTTGGGCCAGCGGAGGGCATCGCCTTTCTGGCGGCCCACGACGTCGACGGCCTGATTGTCGACGCGTCGCTCGGCGAGCACGCGACCACGCACTTCAGTCAGGTCCGCGTGTCGTGAGCCGCACTGTCACGCCGGCCGCGGCGCTCCGCAAGTTCTTCCGCACCCCGAAGGGCCTGCTCATCCTGATTCTGGGGGCGCTGGCCGCTTTGGCCGCGCCTGTCGAAGGATTCGACCGCGTGGGCCCGACGCTGGCGGCGGCCGCGATCGCCGCAATGCTCGTTGATGCCCCGATCCTCCGCTGGCGTACAGGCGCCTGGGAGTTCCCCAGCGGTGCGTTGTTGACCGGACTCTTCGTCGCCATGCTCCTCAGCCCCCTCGAGCCGTGGTGGGTCGCCGCGGTGACGGCCGTCGTCGGTGTGGTGAGCAAGTACGTCCTGCGCACGAAGTCGGCGAACATCTTCAATCCCGCCGCGGTGGCCATCGTCGCGACCTTCTACGTGTTCGACACCGGACAGAGCTGGTGGGGCGCGCTGCCCGATCTGGCGCCGTGGATGACTGTGATCCTGCTTGCGACGGGCGCCTTCATCACGGATCGCGTCAACAAGATGCCGCTGGTGCTAGTGTTCCTCGGGACGTACTACCTGCTGTTCAGCGTGACCGCGTTTGTCGGCAGTCCCGTGCACGTGGCCGAAATCTTCCGCGCGCCGGATGTGCAGATGGCGCTGTTCTTCGCCTTTTTCATCCTCACGGATCCCCCGACGTCGCCCGTCAAGTATCCGGATCAGATCATCTGCGGCGCCATCGTGGCCGTGGTCAGCTTCGCCGTCTTCGAATGGGTCGGCGCGGCGTACTACCTGTTGGCTGGGGTCCTCGTCGGCAACGTCTGGGAAGCGTGGCGCCGCGTTCAGGCACGCGCGCGACGCACGGGCCGTCAGCCCCTTCAAAAGCACCAGGACTCTGCGCTAGCGTAG
>JBDTNQ010000128.1:0-10667 GCA_039933635.1 Acidobacteriota bacterium | reverse complement strand
CCACGTCCGCGTCGGTGTCCGAACCCGCCAGCGCGGCGGCCGTCGTCGTCGGCCGCCGCGACAAGTCGGCGCTGGCCCGTGCATTCGACGACCACCACTTCGTGGCGGTCGTCGACATCCGCGCGCCGCGAGGGCTGGACCTCGCGGCGACGACCGGTCAGGCGCGCCGATTCCGCGACGGCGGCGCCGTCGCGGTCAGCGTGCCTGACTATCCGCGCTCGGGCGCGCGCGCCAGCGCGCTCGCCCTCGCGGCCCTCGTCGAACGCGCCGGTGTCGAGACCCTGTTGCACTGTCCGTGTCGCGATCGCACGCTCATTGGCCTCCAGGCCGATCTCGTCGGCGCGCACGCCATGGGGATCCGCAACGTGCTGCTGACGACCGGTAGTCCCGCGCGCGCGGGGAACTACCCGGAACACACCTCGGTCTTCGAGGTGGACGCCATCGGGCTCATCAATCTGGCGACGCGCCTGAATCACGGCCAGGACATGGCAGGGCAGGCGCTCGGCGCGTCCACCGCGTTTCACATCGGCGCGACGTTCAATCCGTTCCCGGCCGATGACGACGCCGAATGGGACCGTCTGACGCGCAAGATCGAGGCAGGCGCGGAGTTCCTCGTCACGCCGCCGGTGCTCGATCTGGAAGCGTTCGAACCCGTCCTGCGCCGGCTCCGGTCGCTGGGTCTTCCAGTGCTGGCTGGTGTGGCGATGCTCGAGAGTGCGCGCCAGGCTGAAGTTCTTTCGAGCGAGGTCGTCGGCGTGCGGGCGTCCGACGCCGTCCTCGCCCGGCTGAGAGAGGCCGGCGACCAGGGCGCCGAGGCGGGCCGGGTGACGGTCGAAATCATCGAATGGCTACGGGAACGCGCGGATGGGTTAGTGTGTACGTGGCTTCACGGCACATCTGATACCGCCGAGCGGGTGCTCGACGCGGTTCGTCCGCACCTTCGCGGACTAGCGTCGGCGCCATCGGAGGGCAAGTCCGCATGAGCGAATCGTCCAACGGCACGAGCCTCCGCGAACACGCGCTGCTCTTCAGCCGCTTTCTGCGAAGTCCCCGGACCGTTGGCGCGTTGACGGCGAGTTCACGCGCGCTGGCCGAAGCCATGGTGGACGGCGTCGACCTCCACAAACCGGGACGGATCATCGAGTTGGGCCCTGGCACGGGCGCGTTCACCGCGGCCATCGTCGAGCGCCTCGGGGCGGAGACGGAGTTTCTGGCCGTCGATATCGATCCGGCCTTCGTGCGTGAGATTCAGAAGCGCTGGCCGCAGGTGCAATGCGTGTGCGCGTCCGCCGAGCAACTCCAGGCGCTCGTCACCGATCGCGGCATGGGCCCCATCGATCACATCGTGTCCGGGCTGCCCTTCGTCAGTCTGCCGCCCACGATGACGCGCGAGATTCTGAGCAACGTCGCGACCGTGCTGCGGCCCGGCGGGACGTTCACCACGTTCCAGTATCTCCACGGCTATGGCCTGCCCCCTGCGATCAACTTCCGGCGCAGCATGACCGCCCACATGTCGTGCGCGCCCAAGGTCCGTCTGGTCCTGCGGAACGTGCCGCCGGCGCTGGTCCTGACCTGGACGAAGGATGTTGGAGCCGCGAGGGCTCCAGGATTAAGCTAGGCCTCCAGCCTCGCCAATATCTCCGCCGCCGCCACCTCCGCGCCGTCCAGCGCCATGCGCTCTGGAGGAGCGGGCTGATCGAGTAGTGCGTCGAGTGATTCGCGCCAACGTCCCGCGAACAATGTGGGCTGGTCGATGAAGCGCGAACGCACGTAGCGCGGCAGCGCGTTCACGAGCACGTCGTATTCCCTGAATTCGCCGCGTGAGGTGTAGAGCATCGCCGTGCCGGTGGAGATGCACTCCGCGATGATGCCGAAGCCCGGTTTCGTCACGACCACGTCCGAGGCTGCGACGAGGTCCTCATAGCGGAACCGGCTCGACAGGAAGTCACGCTCGACGACCGTTCGCACATGCGGCATCGGTTCTGAGCCGGGACTCGTGACCCGATCGGTCGTGACGATCGTCCAGCTTTCGCGGCAGTCGAGCGTCGAGAGATCCAGATCTGGCAGTCCATATCCCCCGAACGAGAGAAGGGCCACGCGCGCGTCGGTGGCGAGTCCGAAGTAGCTGCGAGTATCTGAGCGGGATTGGGTCGAGCGCCGAGCGATGAGCGGCACGTGTTTGACGACGGGAAAGATGTCGAAACCGCCGGAAAATGGCAGTTCCAGTGCGAGGCTCGCCTCACGGTAGCTCGCCCTGATCTCCGCCAGCACTCGAGCCCCGCCCGGCAGAAATCCCGGATGCGTTTCGTAGATCCAGTCCCAGGTGAAGTTGCCGATGGCGACGGACGGGACGCCAAGACGTGACGCGACGGCAAACGCCACTGGGGGAATGTCGCCGACGATGAGGTCCACGTGTTCGTCGGCCAGCGTCTGGACTTCGGCGTCGATGCGGGCGTCGTACGTGCGGTGGAAGTCGAGGGCCGCGTGGACCGTGGCGGGATCGTCGTGGGCGATGCTTGTGGCCTGCACGATGCCGGTGTCGCAGGCACCTGGCAGCAGCGCATAGGGCACGCGCAACGTGCGCGCCAGGAGATCCGGATTGACGCCGGTTCGCAGGACCAGGCGTGAGTGGCAGATCGATCCAAGGGCGTTGATGACCTCGACGTCGCGAGACGCGTGCCCGAAGCCGTGACCGGAAATGTAGAAGACGATCGACATAGGTGCTGCGTGCAATGGTAATGCGGTAGCCTGAAGCCAGAGGGCGCGTACCCAGCCGGCAGCGGCAGCGTGCGGCCCGTTGCCTGCGGGTCCCTATGCTTGACGTCATCGTCGCCGGCGCGGGACCGGCCGGATCCATTGCCGCTCTGGTCCTGGCGCGCGCGGGCGCCAGGGTGCTGGTTGTCGATCGCGATGCGATGCCTCGCGATCGGCTCTGTGGCGACCTGTTGAATCCTGGAGCCGTGACGCTGCTGCAGTCACTCGGTCTCGATCCGGCGGTGAGACAGGGCGCGCGCATGATTCCGGCCATGCGCGTCACTGGCCCGTTTGGGGGCGTTGACGCGGACTACGGTCCGATGCACGGCGTGTCCTTGCCTCGCCGGGACCTCGACGCGTGGCTGCTCGATGAAGCCATCCAGGCCGGCGCCCGCTTCCATCCCGGCGACATCGTCCGCCGGCCCCTCATGGACGACTCCGGCGCGTTGTTGCGGGTGCGCGGCGTGGTGTTGCGATCGCGCGCAAGCCACACCGAGACCCGGATGCCGGCCAACTTCGTGATCGCGGCCGATGGCCGGCGATCCATTTTGGCGCGCCAACTCGGCTTGCAGATGTCCGCGTCCAAATCGCCGCGCTGGGCGTTTGGGGCCCACGTGTCTGATGTGGATGGCATGACCGACGCGAGCGAGGTCCACGCGCGCCACGGGTGGTGTCTCGGATTGACGCCGCTGGCCGATGGTGCCGTCAGTCTTTGGGTGTCCGTGCCGTCGCCGCCGGAAGGGCGCAGTCCGCAGGACGTCATTCGCCGCGTGCTCTCGCGTGATCGTGAGCTACTGGCCCGGTTCACGCGCGTGCGATTCGACCGTGGCATCGGCGTGGTCGGTCCCCTCACCGTCGGCGCGCACTCGCCCGGCTCCCCGGGCCTGCTCCTTGCTGGCGACGCCGCTGGCTTTGCCGATCCCGCCACGGCGGACGGGCTGAGCCTCGCCGTCCAGGGGGGGCGTTTGGCCGCGCTGGAAGCCATGAAGACGCTCGAGGATGGGCAGTTCGCGATCGCGATTGGCCGCCTCGCCGAGGCGCGACACCGCGCGATTGGCCGCAAACTTCAATTCGATCGCTGGGTTCGCCGCTGCGTGGCGACGCCCGCTGCGGTAGACGCCGCCAGTATCGGCGCGCGCATGTTCCCCGCCGCGTGTCGTCGGGCGTTGCGGTACGCCGCGGAAGCCTAGCCGCCCGAGCACCGCAACCTGCGGCCGCTTTGTCATCTTTTCCTCACCATCTCCGGCTGGCGCTGTCCTCTGGGCGTCACTATGATTGAGGCAGACCTTCATCCCAAACGGACGTGAGCAAGATTTGATGCGAACGATGATCCGACGATCGCTGAATTTGTCGATAGCTCTGCTGCTCGCCGTGTCGTCCGTTGGCGCGCAGGGCCGCGGCGCGTCGATTGACGTCACGCGCCAGACGCGCACGGCGCTCGCGCACGGCGATCTGGCTGCGGCCAGGCGTCTCGCGGAGACGACGACCGCCGATGACGCCTCTCGCGCGGTCGCCCTCGCACTCGTCGACATGTTCCAGGGCAAGGACGCGGAGGCCCGTGAACGGCTGACGCCGTTCGCGGATCGCCTGCCGCTTGGCGACGCCTCTCTCGAACTGGGCCTGCTCGACATTCGCACGGGACGCGTGGCCGAAGGCCGTCGCCGACTGGATCCGATGGCGAACGTGCGGAACTTTCCGGGACCGGATGACTACTTCCGCCTGGCCCGGGCGGCCACCGGGATTCGCGAGTTCCTTCTGGCGAACGACGCCTACCAACGGACGGCGGACGTCCGCCGTGCCGACATCCAGACGGCTTGGGGCGACATCCAGCTCGAACGACACGGCCCTGCGGACGCGGTGACGAGCTATCGGCAGGCACTTCAGATTGATCCGGCCTGGGTGCCGGCGTACGTGGGACTCGCTCGCGCGCTGAGCGATGACGCGCGTCCCGAGTCAAAGGCCGCCCTGGCGAAAGCGACGGAACTGGCGCCCGAGCATCCGGACGTCGCGCTCGCGACGGCGGAAATGCAGCTCGAGGGCGAAGACGCAGCTGCGGCCAGTGCCGCGCTGGACACGCTCTCCCGCGTCAAACCCAATTCAGTCGAGGAAGCCGCCTTCCGCGCCGCCATCGCCTACAAGCAGGGTGGGACGGCGGCCGCTGAGTCTGCAGTCGCGCGCGTCACCGCGTTGAATCCGTCGTCGCCGCTCGGTTTTCGACTGGCCGGCGAGCAGGCAGCCCGCCAGTACCGGTTCGACGATGCGGCCGCGCTTGCGAAGAAGGCCGTCGCCATCGACGCCGGCGATCCCCTGTCGCAGTTTGATCTGGGTTTGTATCTGACGCGGACCGGGGACGAAGCCGCCGCACGCACCGCGTTGCTCGCGTCGTGGGACCTGGACAAGAGCTCCGCGGTCACCAAGAACCTGCTGACGGTGCTCGATCACCTGGACACGTTCGACGTCGTGCCGCACAACGAGTTCATCTTCAAATTTGCGAAAGACGAGTCCGCCGTCCTCAGGACGTACGCGTTGCCGCTCGCGGACGAGGCATACCGCCAGTTCAGCGAGCGCTACGGCATCAAGCCGGTCGGTCCGATTCTCGTCGAGGTGTTTCCGATTCACGACGACTTCGCGGTTCGGACGCTGGGTCTTCCCGGGCTCGTTGGGGCGCTCGGCGCCTGTTTCGGTCGTGTGGTGTCGATGGACTCACCGAAGGCACGACCGCCAGGGGAGTTCAGCTGGCAGGCCACGATGTGGCACGAGATTGGTCACGTGTTTTCGCTGCAGGCGTCTGACTATCGCGTGCCGCGCTGGCTCACCGAAGGCATCTCGGTTTACGAAGAGTATCGTCGTCAGCCCGCGTGGGGGCGCGAGCTGGCGCTCGAGTACGCGCGCGCGTTGAGCGAGGGCAAGAACTTCGGCGTGAAGAAGCTGCCGCAGGCGTTCAAGCGCCCGGAGAGCCTCTCGCTCGCGTACTTCGAAGCGTCGCTCGTCGTCGAAGATCTCGTCGCGCAGAATGGCGAGGCGGGCCTGCGCACGCTGCTGCGCGCGTACGCGGACGGCGCGACGGATGCGGATGCGTTCGTCAAGGCGTTCGGCCGGAACATCGACGAGGTCGAAGCCTCGTTCAAGACGTTCGTGGACAAGCGCTACGGCGCCCTCGCCGAGGCGATGCGCGTGCCCAAGCCCGAGGTGGCGGCCGATGACGTCCCGGGCCTGCGCGCGCGCGCCCAGGCCAGTCCAGGAAACTACGTGAGCCAGATGGCGCTGGCGGTGGCTCTCTTGAAGAACGACGACCTCGATGGCGCCAAGGCTCCCCTGGAACGTGCCGCCAATCTGGCGCCGCAGGCGCAGGGGGATAGCAGTCCGCGCGCGCTGCTCGGGCAAATCGCGGAAACCCAGAAGGATCCCGATCGCGCGCGCCGTGAGTACCGCGCGCTGCTGACCTACGACCACACCAACGTGAACGTCGCGCGCAAGGTCGCGACCCTCGCCGCGGCCGCGGGCGCGGCCGACGAAGAGACGGCGGCTCTCAAGCTGGTGTCGGACCTCGATCCGTTCGATGCCGGTGTGCACGGGAAGCTGGGTGGCCGCTTGCTCGCGAAGAATGATGCGGCTGGGGCGCTGTTGGAGTTCCAGGCCAGCATCGCGCTCGGCGCACCGAACCCGGCCGAGGCCCACAGCGATGTCGCCGAAGCGCTGATCAAGCTGGGGCGGCCCGCGGAGGCCAGGCGCGAGGCGCTGCTGGCGCTCCAGGCGGCGCCGACGTTCTCGCGCGCCCAGGATCTCCTGCTCAAGGCGGAAGGGAAGTAGATGACGACCGTGCGGCGTTCCGCGTTCCTGTTGCTCGCATCGCTCGTCCTGGCTGTCGGCTTTGCCGCACCGGCACGAGCGGCGGACGGCGCCCGTTTCGCCGTGCTCATCCAAGGCGCATCCGGCGAAGAACAGTACGCGCTGCTGCATCGGCGGTGGCTGGATGCCCTCGCGTCCACGCTCACCGATCGCTTCAAGTACGACGCGGCGCACCTGATCGTCCTGTCCGAACAGCCTAGGGCTGGAGAGCAGAAATCGACGGCTGAGAACGTTCGCGCGGCGATGGCCCAGCTGGCGAAGACCGTGACGGCCAGCGATCAGCTGGTGATGGTCTTCATCGGTCACGGTGGTGGCGAAGGACCGGATGCAAAGTTCAATCTCGTCGGCCCGGACCTCACGGTGCAGGAATGGAACGCGCTGCTGAAGCCGGTGGCCGGCCGTCTGGCGATCGTGGACACCACCAGTTCGAGCTTTCCGTACTTGGCCGGATTGGCCGCCAAGGATCGGGTCGTCATCACGGCGACGAGCGGATACAGTCAGCGGTTCCACACGCAGTTCCCGGATGGCTTCGTGCGAGCGCTGTCCTCGCCCGAAGCGGATCTCGACAAGAACGGGCGCATCTCGCTGCAGGAAGCGTTCATCTTCGCTTCGCGCGCCGTGAAGCAGTACTACGAGCAGAAAGGCACCATGGCCACGGAGTCCGCGGTGCTTGATGACACAGGCGCTGGAACGGGGAAGGACGCGACGGCCGTAGCGGTCGCGGACGTGAGCCTGGCGGGCGTGACCTACCTCGAAGGAGTCCCCGCGCCGACATCGAGCGATCCGGAAACACAGCGGCTGCTGGCGCGCCAGCAGGCGCTCACCGAACAGCTGGATGAATTGCGCCGCAAGAAGGCGTCGATGCCGGCGGACCAATACGACAAGCAGTTCGAAGCTCTGGTGCTGGAACTGGCGACAGTGTCGCGCGACGTCAGGCAGAAGACAGCGAGGTAGGCCCTGGACCTTCGCTGGAGCCCTGGACCTTCAGGTCCAGGGCATCTCCCACTCGGGCCGCTTGCCGCGTAGTGCCCAGCCCACGCCCGCACCGGTGAGGCCACCGGCGCCGATGGCCCACAGTACCTGCGCGGCGGCCGTCACGCCGCCACCTGAACCGGCCACGCCGATGATCTGCAGCAGACACCAGAACGCCGGCACGATGGCCGCGGGAATCTCGACGAGATCGAACACGAACGGCAGCGGCACCAGCACGAGCACGCGTGACCGCGGGAGTTGCGCCAGGTAGGCGCCAATCACGGCCGCGACCGCACCGCCTGCGCCGATGCCCGGCATGGCGGTGACAGGGTGGGTCGCAACGACCACGGTCCACGACACGATGGCGCCGAGCGCGTAGAGCGCGGCGAAGCGGGCGTGGCCCAGGCGATCTTCCATCGTGTCCCCAAAGATCCACAAGGCGAGCATGTTGGTGCCGGCGTGCACCAGGCTCAGGTGCAGGAACGCGGGCACGGGGAACAGCCACCAGAGTTGTGCGCCCGTCCAGCCGTAGCCGTAGACGAGGCCCCGTATCGCGTCGGGCGAAACGAACCATGCGCAGACGAGTCCTGCGGCCATCGCGCTGACGATTGCCAGCGTGGCCCAGGGGCGCTGCCGGGAGGGAATGACGTCCTGAATCGGAATCATCGGGCGAAATCAGTATAGTTATTCGGCTCGCCTTCGCTGGGGGCGCGGCGAGCGGCAGGACGTGGCGGGTGCGGTCCGCGCTTGCCGTCGAACAGCGTGGACCCCGCTTGCGGGCAAGTGAGTCAATCCTGATGCAATGCACGAATTGCGGAGCCACCATCGCTGAGAAGGCGATCGTCTGCTATCGGTGCGGCGCGCCAACGGCGCTGCCCGTCCAGCCACCCAGATCCCAACCGCCCGCCTCGCGGGTTCCGTGGCTGCTTGCGGCTGTCGTCGTGGTGGCGATCGTCATCGCCGTGGGGATCTGGTACTTCCGCACCTGCTGCGGGTCATAGCCCTGAACCCAGAGCCCAGAGCCGACGGTCTGTAGGCCGCGGCCCGCAGCCCGTATACACTGACGCGCGATGAGCGGGCTGCGACTCCAGGTGCACGAGGCGGCGGGCGAGCGTGAAATTGCGATCGAGCGATTCCCGTACACGATTGGGCGACGCGAGACGAACGACCTGCGCCTCGGCGGCAGCGAGGTGTCGCGCGACCACGCTGAGGTCGTCGTCGAGGGCGCGCGCGTGCTGCTCCGCGACCGCGAGTCGCGGTACGGCACCTTCGTCAATGGCGAGTCGGTGAGCGAGTGCGAACTGCGCCCCGGGGATCGCGTCCGGCTGGGACGCGGCGGCGGCGCAGACCTGGTGGTCCTCTCCAGCGACGACCGACCTGCCACCGGTCGACCGGCCACCGGCGCGCGCGACGACCTGCGTCAGATCACGGCCTTGCTTGCGGGATTCCGCGCGCTGGGATCGGGGCGCGTGCTGCAGGACGTCCTGGCGCTCGTGCTCGATGCCTCGATTGAAGTATCCGGGGCGGAGCGCGCGTTCATCATGCTGTCTGGCCAGGACGGCGCGCTCGACTTCAAACTCGCGCGTGGTCGTGACAAGCAGACGCTCACGGACGCGACCTTCGCCACCAGCCGCAAGATTCCAGAAGAAGTGTTCCGGGCCGGGCAGACGAAGGTGGTCGCCGATCTGCTCGATGCCGGTCTGGCCGACGCGCACATGGGGACCGTGGCCCTCGGCATCCGCCACGTGGTGTGTGTGCCGCTCAACTTCGTGCAGTACGTGGAGTCGGCGGACGCCAAGGGCGAGGACCGCCGCATCGGCGTGCTCTATCTCGATAGCCGAGAGCGGGGCAGCCTCGCGTCCGAGACGACGCGATCCGCCCTCGAGACGCTGGCCTCCGAGGCCTCGGTGGCGATCGAGAATGCCCGGCTTTACCGCGAGAAGCTCGAGAAGGCCAAGCTCGAACACGAGATGCGTATCGCGGCCGAAATTCAGCAGGCCCTCCTGCCGAAGGCGCGCCCGAGCCTTGGCTTCGTCGAAGCGGCCGCGGCCAGCGTGCCGTGCCGATCGATTGGCGGCGACTTCTTCGACTACCTCGACGAGCCGGGTTCGTCCTTCGGCTTCACGTTGGGCGATGTGGCCGGCAAGGGCCCGCCCGCGGCGTTGCTGAGCGCGCTCATGCAGGGCATGTTCGCGGCTGCCGCTTACGCGCCCGACGGGCCGTCCACCGTCGTGGCGCAGATCAACCGTACCTTGTATCGACGCGGGATCGAATCCCGGTTCGTCACCATCATGTTGGGCAGCGTCTCCGTCGATGGCCGTCTGACGTACTGCAACGGGGGGCACAACCCGCCGTTCGTGATCGGCAAGTCCGGCGTGCGCCGGCTCGAGACTGGTGGTCCCGTGGTTGGGCTGCTGGAGATGGCGTCGTTCGGGCAGGACAGCATCCAACTCGATCGCGGCGATGTGATCGTGATCTTCAGTGACGGCGTCTCCGAGGCTATGAACCTCGAGTCAGACGAGTTCGGCGACGAGCGCCTCCTCGAAGTGGCTCAAGCGGGGCTCCACGAGGGTGTGCAATCGCAGGTGGATCGCATCATCGCCGCCGTGCGCGCGTTCGCCAAGGGCGCGCCGCAAAGCGATGACATCACCGTGATGGTACTGCGCTACTTGGGACCGAGGCCGGCGTGAGACGCCGTCTTGCGGCCGTGATCTGGGTGGTGATTGCCTTCGCCGTCTGGAGCGGGTTCTTCGATCTCTACGTCTCGCGCGGCGCGCGGGAGTACCTGCAGCTGTCCGCGGAATCAGAATTGGGCCGCGTACCGAAGCCGTCCATGACGACGGTCATGGCCGAGGCTCGGCATGCGGGAGCCGTTGCGTCGACGGTCTGGGCGCTGCTGATCGTCGTCGCAGGCTGGGGCACGATCGCGCTTTGTTGGAGATCTGGACCGCAAGCCTGACGCCCCGAACCGTCTGATCGGAGCCCCGGACGAACTGCCCGACGGCCGCTGAGGGCAGACGGTCGAGCCGCCGCCCTAGCCCCCGGTCCCCCGGTCCCCCGGTCCCCCGGTCCCCCGGTCCCCCGGTCCCCCG
>JBDTNQ010000127.1:0-10748 GCA_039933635.1 Acidobacteriota bacterium | reverse complement strand
TCCGCTGCTTCCCGCCGCGGGCGACGCACCGAGAGGTTGAGCAGATCGGGCGTCTCGAGCGCCTTCGCCGTGCTCACACCGAGATCCTTGAAGCGTCTGGCGCTCGGCAGCACCTTGCGTTCGAGCGAGCCGATGAAGCTGTCGTACCCATCCGCGGCGCGCTTGATGTTGATGCCCACCGTCTCCAGGTGATCCACCATCGTCGTCAATCGCTCGTACAGCTCGCGTCCCAGCAGCTGAATTTCTTCGGCGTTCTGCGCCACCGCCTGCTGTTGCCAGCCGTAGGCCACCGCCTTGAGCAGCGCGAGGAGGGTCATCGGCGTCGCTGGGATGACGCGCAAGCTCGCCGCCTGCTCGAGGAGCGTCGCGTCCTGTTCGAACGCCGCGGGTAACAGGGGCTCGAGCGGCAGGAACATCACGACGAATTCCGGCGCAGCGCTGAACTGGCGCCAGTACTCCTTCGCGCCGAGCGCTCGGATGTGATCGCGCACCTGGCGGGTGTGCCGCTTCAGGTGATCCTGACGTTCCGGTTCGGTCGCCGCCGACGAGGCGGACAGATACGCATCAATCGGGACCTTGGAGTCGACCACGATCGTGGAGCCGCCGGGAAGACGGATGATGAGATCCGGTGTCTGGCGAGAGCCATCGGCGGTGGTGCTGGACTCCTTTTCCGTAAAGTCGCACTGCGCCAGCATCCCGGCAAGTTCGAGAATGCGGCGGAGTTGTATCTCGCCCCATTTGCCGCGGACGTTCGGCGAACGCAGCGAGCTCGACAGCCCTTCAGTGGCCACGCGAAGCTGCTCTTGCGCGCCCGCGAGCGAGCGCAGCTGGGTCGTCACCGCCTCATGCGTGCCTTCGCGGCGCCGATCGACGTCCGCGAGCTGCGTTTGCACGCGGTTGAGCGTCTCGCGCACGGGTGCGAACAGGCCGTCCGCCGTGTGCATGAAGTCCGCGCGGTTGTCCTTGAGCGCCTCCCGTGACAGCGCGGCAAATGTCTCGCGCACCTCCACCTGCGTCGCACTCAGCAGCTCGCGCTGTTCGGCGAGCGCCTTCACGGCGCCATCCCGTTCGGCGACGAGACGCGCCGCGTCGCTCACGAGCCGTTGACGCTCGAGCAGCCACAGAATCACCACCCCGCCGGCGCCGAGGGCGATGCCGATCGCCAGGAAGACGTAGGTGTTCATGGAGACAGTGTACGGCGGGCTGTGACAGACAGGGTCAGCCCTTAGCGGGCGGGAGGCTGTACCCCGGACCTGAAGGTCCGGGGCACCCTCTGAACGTCCTGGGTACACCCTGGTTGCCCTGCCGCTCCGCCCTCGACTATCGTCAGCGCACCGTGAAATTCGCCGTAATACTCGGGTTGGTCGCGAGCCTGGCGCTGCTGGCGCCCGCCGTGAGCAGTCAGCAGCGGGCGCGGCCCGAAGCCATCCAGACCGCGCCGCAGCTCGTCGTGCTCGTGGTCATCGACCAGTTCACGTCGAGCTATATCGATCTGTACAGCAGCCAGTGGACGCACGGATTGCGGCGGCTGCTCGATCAGGGCGCCGTGTTCCGCAACGCGGCCTATCCGTACGGCAATACCGTGACGTGCCCCGGCCACACGACGATCGGGACCGGCGCGTTTCCGGCAACGCACGGACTGGTGGGCAACAGCTGGTACGACCGCGACCTGGATCAAACAGTGACGTGCGAATCCGATCCCTCCGTCACGCCCGTCGTGATCGGTACGGGCACGGCCACCGGCAGACACAGCGCGCGGCTCATGAGGGTCCCAACGTTTGCCGACGAACTCCGCCGGCAAGCCACGCGACAGCCAAACATCGTCTCCATCGCCGAAAAACCGCGCTCCGCGATCGGCATGGTCGGTCACGGCGGCCCGGGCACGGTCGTCATCTGGGAAGGGGCCAGCGGTGCATGGTCATCGTCCACGGCCTATACCGAGACGGCGTGGACGGACGCGGCCGCGTTCGCGCGGCGGCATCCCATCACCGAAGCCTACGGCGACGTGTGGACGAAACTGCTGCCCGAGAGTCGGTACCAATTCACCGACGACAATCCCGCCGAAGCGAAGCCGACCCCGTGGGGCCGCACGTTTCCGCATTCCCTGCAGAGCCCCAACGGTCCGGACGATCCGGCATTCCTCACCACGTGGCAGCGGTCGCCGTGGGCGGACGCGTTCGTCACCGATCTGGCCATTCACCTGCTGCGTTCCCGTCGGCTCGGATCCCAGCCCGGAACGGACATGCTGGCCATCAGCCTGGGCTCCCTCGACGTCACCGGCCACCAGTACGGTCCGCACAGCCATGAAGTGCAGGACGTGCTTGCGCGCGCGGATCAGAATATCGGCCGGCTGCTCGACGCCTTGGACAAGGAGGTCGGCACGGGCAACTACGTGCTCGCGCTCAGCGCCGACCACGGCGTCACGAGAATTCCCGAAGATCTCGTCGCCGATGGGGAACCAGGCGGCAGGTTCAGCTCGCTCTCGGCGCTGGCGGAACAGCTCCTGCTGTGGACGCTCGGTCCCGGCAAGAAGGTCGGACTCGCGGACGGCGCGCAGCTGTCGCTCACAAAGCAGGCGATGGCCGCGCTCAAGGCAAATCCTGCCGCGGAAGAACAGTTCGTGACCGTGCTGATGAGCGCGCCCGGCACGGCCAAGGTCTTTCGCACCGCCGATCTCGCGAACACCGCCGCAACGAGCGATCCCGACCTGAGCGCGTGGCGTCTGAGCTACGTCCCGGGCCGCACCGGTGACTACGTCGTGGTGCCGAAGCCGGGCTACTACTTCGGAGCCACGGGCACTGGACACGGCTCGCAGAACGAGTCCGACCAGCGCGTGCCGCTCGTTCTGTTCGGCCGAAACGTGCGCGCCGGTCATTACGTCGATCCGGTAACTCCCGCTGACATCGCGCCGACCTTCGCGTCGCTCACGGGTGTGGCCCTGCCCACGGCCCAGGGGCGCGTCTTAAAGGAAGCCCTCATCGTCCGTTGACCTGCCCGCGTTTGCCAAATTGGACGGTTCTGCACGATTTAAACAGGATTCTCTTGCGTTTTGAGATTGCTTAGTTCATATTTTGATTCGTCAAAATCGCTAAGCTGACGAACCAAAATGCTTCCTATTTTCTTAACCGTCCTGGTCCTTGCCCAACAACCGCCGCCCGCGGCGCCTCCGCCGGCAGACGGGCCCCTGATCTCGGACAACAGCTTCCTGGTGGAAGAGGCCTACAACCAGGAAGCGGGCGTCGTGCAGCACATCAGCGTGTTCCAGCGCGACAAGCGGACTGGCAATTGGGCCTACTCCTTCACGCAGGAGTGGCCCGCGCCGTGGGATGCGAAGCACCAGCTGAGCTACACCGTGACTGGTGTCAACGCTGGCGCGGGCGCCGGGGTCGGCGATGCGCTCCTGAACTGGCGGTATCAGGTTGTTCAGAACGAGCGCGTCGCGTTCGCGCCGCGCGTCAGTCTCTCGCTGCCGACCGGCGATGCCGACAAAGGCCGCGGGGCGGGCGCGACGGCACTCGACGTCAACATGCCGGTCAGTATCAGCAACGGCACCCACGTCACGTGGCATCTGAATGCGGGAACGTTCGTCGGACTGACGCGTCCGAATCAATCTGATCGCGTCGCCGTCATCCGGGCCGCGGGCAGCGCCATCCTGTTGCCGTATCGCCGCGTCAACGTCCTGCTCGAGATTCTCAGCTCGCGGGAGCGTCTCGTTCCCGGCGCATGGACGACCACCACGACGGTGAGTCCGGGCGTGCGGTGGGCGTACAACTTCAGCAACGGCCTGCAGATCGTGCCGGGCGTGGCCCTGCCGATCGACCTCGCGCGGGGTGAGGACGTCGACTGGGGCGTCATCGGGTATCTCAGCTTCGAGCACCCGTTCGGGAGGCGGCCATGAAGGCGCCAGCGCCGGGTGGATGGAAAGTCGATCGCGTCGCACTCAGCCTGCCTGAAGTGCACGGATCGATCGATGTGCCCGCGGGCGCGTCTTTCTGGCGGAAGATGCTGGCGTTTGCCGGGCCCGGCTACCTCGTGGCGGTCGGCTACATGGATCCCGGCAACTGGGCGACGGATCTCGCTGGCGGCGCGCGCTACGGCTACACGCTGCTCAGCGTGATCATGATCTCGAACTTCATGGCGATTCTGCTGCAGGCGCTCTCAGCGCGCCTGGGCATCGCCAGCGGACGCGATCTCGCGCAGGCCTGCCGGGACAGTTACTCGCGTCCGGTCACAATCGGGCTGTGGATCCTCTGTGAGATTGCGATCGCGGCCTGCGATCTCGCCGAGGTCGTCGGTGCGGCAATTGCCCTCAACCTGCTGTTCGGCCTGCCGCTCATCTGGGGCGTGTTGCTCACCTCCCTCGACGTGCTCATCGTCCTCTTCCTGCAGCATCGCGGCTTCCGGTACGTCGAAGCCCTGGTCGTCGGACTGATCATCGCGATTGCCGGGTCATTCGCCATCGAGATCTTCCTCGCGCGCCCCGACATGGGCGACGTCGCACTCGGGTTCATTCCCCACACAGAGATTCTCCGAAATCCGGAGATGCTGTACATCGCCATCGGCATCCTCGGCGCCACCGTGATGCCACATAACCTGTACCTGCACTCGTCAATCGTGCAGACGAGACGGTACCGCGACACCAGTGACGGCAAGCGGGAGGCCATCCGCTTCGCGACGATCGACTCGACCGTCGCGCTCATGTCCGCGCTCTTCATCAATGCGGCCATCCTCGTCATTGCCGCGGCGACGTTCCATGGCACGGGTCACGAAAATGTCGCGGACATTTCAGACGCGTACCAGCTGCTCTCGCCGCTGCTCGGCAGCAGCATGGCAAGCGCGCTCTTCGCGATCGCGCTCCTCTGCTCGGGCCAGAATGCGACGCTCACCGGCACGCTGGCCGGTCAAATCGTGATGGAAGGGTTCATCAACCTGCGCCTGCGGCCCTGGTTGCGGCGGCTCATCACGCGGCTCATCGCCATCATTCCCGCCATCATCGTGGTGTACCTCTACGGCGAGCGCGGGACCGGCCAGTTGCTGATTCTGAGTCAGGTGGTGCTCAGTCTGCAGTTGCCGTTCGCGGTGTTTCCGCTTGTGGCATTCACAAGCAACCGCGCGAAGATGGGCGAATTCGTCAGTCCGATCTGGATGCGGCTGCTGGCGTGGACCGTGGCCATCATCATCGCCGCCCTGAACGTCTGGTTGCTCTACCAGACGTTCGTGACCCTGTAGAATCCCGACAATGTATCGACGCATCCTCGTCGCTGTCGAACACTCCCCGGCCGATCGGACGATCCTCGAGCACATCCGGCCGCTGGCGAAGCTCACCGGCGCCACGCTCGTCCTCATGCACGTGGCCGACGGCTGGGCCGCGCGCAACATGGATCAGCTGAAGTTGAAGGAATCCGAGGAAATGCGCGACGACCGGTCGTACCTCGAGACGCTCGAACAGGAACTCCGGGCCGACGGCTTCGTCGTCGAGATCCGGCTCGCCGCCGGCGATCCCGCCACGCAGCTCATCCGCGCCACCGAAGCCGAGGACGTCGACCTCCTCGCGATGTCGACCCACGGCCACCGGTTCCTGGCCGATTTGATCCACGGCACCACGGTCGACCGCGTCCGGCATCTCGTGAAGGTGCCCGTGCTGCTGCTCCGGGCAGAGAAGAAGTAGCCGTGCCCCGGCCCAGGCCGTGGAGCCCCGGACCTTCAGGTCCGGGTTACCAGCCTAGGCGCGGTATTCGGCAGACGACGTCGGCGTCTCCCAGACGCGCACGGCGACAATCGGCAGGCCCTGGTGCCGCGACATGTCGAAAATCAGGCGCGCGATGTGCTCGACCGTCGGATTGCTCTCGACTTTGAACACCGGTTCGCCGAGCTTCTCGAGCGGCTCGACGAGCGGATCGTCGTGCCGCAGGATCATCTTGTGATCCAGTTCGCGATCGATCCATCCCTTGACGATCCGTTTGATGTCCGAGAAGTCGGCGACCATGTTGCGGCTGTCCAGCTCATCGGTGCGCACGTCCACCTCGACGACCGCGTTGTGCCCGTGCGGGTGCTTGCAGATGCCATCGTAGTCGAGCAGGCGATGCCCGTAGCAGAAGTCGATGCGCTTCGTGACGAGATACATGTTCACACTGTAACCTAGCTCCGAGCGATGCAGGCTTCGGCCGTTCTTCTCTCGGGTGGACTCGACAGCGGCGTCCTGGCGGCTGCCGAGATCGATGCCGGCCGCGACGTGTGGCCCATCCACATGCGCGCCGGTCTCGCGTGGGAAGACGCGGAATTCGCCGCAATCACGGCCCTGCTCGCGGCCCCGCCGTTTGCCGACCGCGTCCATCCGCTCGTCAGCCTGTCCATCGACATGCGGGATGTGTACCCGAGCTCACACTGGGCCGTTGAAGGACGGGCGCCGCACTATGACGAACCGGACGAGACCGTCTACCTCGAGGGTCGCAACATCACCTTGATCGCCAAGGCCGCGGTCTTGTGCGCCAGACTCGGCGTCTCACGTCTCGTGCTCGGCCCGCTCGCCGGCAATCCGTTCCCGGACGCAACGCCCGAATTCTTTGCGACCATGGCGCGCGCCATGAGCCTGGGGCTGGCGCACTCGCTCGCAATCGACACACCATTTCGCGCGTTGCACAAAGCCGACGTCGTGCGACTCGGTGCCCGCCTCAACCTCCCGTTCGAATTGACGCTGTCCTGCATGCAACCGATCGGCGGCGGGCATTGCGGTAAGTGCAACAAGTGCCGGGAACGACAAGAGGCATTCGCGGAAGCCGGCGTCAGGGATCCGACAACGTATCTGACAACCCGCTGAGAGCGGTTCACCATGGAGGCATGGAGGGCATGGAGGCGCATTGCGCTTCTCCACGTAGCGCCGTGACTTGGCGGCCCGGCTACGCCTGGCCTCTGACGACCGGAGGCGTCGCGAAAATGAGCGTCTTTTGGATGGTGGAGGCGGCGCTCATTTTCACGATGCCTCCGGTCGTCAGCGCCGCGGAACGCGGCGCTCGCCAATTCACGAAGCCCACGATCGACTCGAGAAAGCGATGCCATTCCCGTATCGTGCCGGATGGCTGCACGTCGTCCGGGCGCCCCATGCCTGCACGGTGAACGCCGGCCGAGCCGCTCGTTTACTTCGGCCGCATCACGGCGAGCGGACCGATCCGGGTTGGGCGCCAGGCCTTGGCAGGATCGAAGACCGCTTTGACAAGCCACGCGGTTCCCTACCCGGTGCCGTGACCTGGCGGCCCGGCTACGCCGGGCCTCTGACGGCCGGAGGCATCGCGAAAATGAGCGCCGTCTCCACCAGCCAAACGGCGTTCATTTTCACGATGCCTCCGGCCGTCAGCGCCGCGGAACGCGGCGCCCGCCAAGTCACTGCGCCACATGTCTCCATGTGAATCGACGCAGCGCTCTTGACGCGACCAGCAAGAGCCCACTCCTCTATGCCTCCATGTGAATCGACGCAGCGTCCAGACGCGACCAGCAAGAGCCCACTCCTCCATGCCTCCATGTGAATCGACGCAGCGTCCAGACGCGGCCAGCAACAGCCCAACCCCTCCATGTCTCCATGGTGAATCGAGGGCCGGGACCTTAGCGCAACAGGCTCTGTACCCCATCGACGAGGCGGGGCACGTTGAAGTTGATCAGCAGGCCTCGCCTGGCGGGGAACAGCTTCAGATACGTCAACAATTGGGCAGTGTGTATTGGGAGCAATCGATCCACGCACTTGACTTCGACGATCACAGTCCCGGCTATGACGAAGTCCAGCCGATAGCCGCAGTCAGTCGGCATGTCCTTGTAGACCACGGGCAAGGGGACCTGCTGCGCGAACGGTACGCAGCGAAGCATGAGTTCGTATCCGAGACAGCGCTGGTAGACCGACTCCAACAGGCCTGGCCCAAGGGCCCGATGTACTTCGATCGCACACCCAATGATCAGCTCGACGGTCGGATCAGGCGCGTAATCCATGCGCCAACGCTTGCAGGAATCGTGCTGGATCGGGAGCGGAAACATCGGCCACAAACGCGACGCGCGTCGCGGAATCTGCAAGGCACCCATCAGACGGTACGCAGAAATTGCTGCAGAGCTCGTCGCCCTCCACGCCTCCATGCCTCCATGGTGAATTTAACGCCCGTCCTTAGTAACGCCCGAAGCAACCCGATACCCTCCATGTCTCCATGGTGAGTTCCTCCATGCCTCCATGGTGAATCCCCTCCATGCCTCCACGGTGAATCAAGAACCCGCGTCCAGACGCCCGCGTCCCCCTCAGACCCGCGGCGCGCTCGCTGGCCAGGCGCGCCGTCCATCGATCCACGTCTCCACCACATTCAGTTCCGCATCCAGCACCGCCAAGTCCGCGACGTGACCTGGTTCGATGCACCCGTGATGCGAGAGTCGCAGGTCCGTCGCCGGTGTCGTGGCGCACATGCGGACGGCGTCGACAAGATCGACGTCGCATTGGCGCACCAGCGTGGCGAACGCACGATCCATCGTCAGCACGCTGCCGCCAAACGCACCGTTGTCGAGGCGCGCCACATCCTCCGCGGTGATGGCCAGATTACCGAGGCGCGTCTTCGAACCACGCGGCAGGCCGGAGGCGGCCGTGCCGTCGGTGATGGCAATGATGCGCTCGGGGGTCTTGGCCGCGATGGCGATGCGCATGACGGCCGGATGCACGTGGAACCCGTCACAGATCAATTCGGCGTGAATGTGATCGTACGTCAGGACGGCACCGACCACGCCTGGATCACGGTGCGTGAGCGGTCGCATCGCGCAGAACAGGTGCGTGGCGCGGCTGGCCCCGGCGTGAATCGCGGCGCGCGCTTCTTCGAAGGTCGCGCCCGTGTGGCCCAGCGACACGAGCAATCCCGCCGCCACCAGCCTGGCGACCAGGTCGAGGGCGCCGGCCGTCTCTGGCGCGAGTGTCACAATGGCGATGCTCGAGCGCCACTCGTCGAGTATCTTCAGAATCTCGCCCGGCTCGAACGCGCCAGGTTTCTGCGGCCCGGCCGCAGCACAGATGTACTCGAGCGGCTGCGCGCCGCGCAGGTTCGGATTCAGAAAGTTACTCTCGAGGTGGGCGGCCAGGACGCGAGCGCTGCCTGGTCGAAGCGTTTGACGTTCGGTCGCCACGTCGCGGAGAAACGACCGCAGCACCTCGGGCGGGCAGGCAATCGAGGTCGGGCAGAACGCGGCGACGCCCCACCGCGGCAACTGCGCGGCGACGCGCCCGACTGCGCCGGGTCCCTCCAGCACGTCCGTCCCCGCCACGCCGTGCACGTGCGCGTCGATGAAGGCGGGAACCACGGTTCGCGATCGCAGATCCAGGTCCACGTCGCCAACGCCGCCGGTCTGCCGTCCGCTCACCACGTCGACGATGCGGGCGCCTTCGAGGACGATCGTACAGTCCAATCCCACGCGATCGGGACGGACGACGGTGCCGGCATGGAGGAAGGTGCGCATGGGAATATGAGACCGGGTGTTGTAGTTCTACACCGGGTCTCTTGTGAAATGTCGCACATCCGGCGTCAGCGCCAGTTTAAGCCCGGCGATGGTACAGCGTGGATTCACCGCCGCACCCAGCACTTCGCGGTCGACGTGGCGAAGGAGTTGCACCAGCGTGCGTTCCTCCGTGACGACGCAGACGATGACGCCTGGGCCGAGGGCCGGCGGGAAGCGGCCATCGTCGAGAAAATCGCGGTCGAGGGTAATGAGCGTGCGTCCGAGTTCGATGGCGCGTGCGAAGTGGGCGGCGTCTGACGCGCGGCGGAGGTGGTCGTCTTCAACGACGAAGAGCACGTCCCAGTGGAGGTGGTGCCGCATGAACGAGACGGCGCCAGCCGGGATGTTCGCGTCGGCGTACACACGGGGGACGTTCGCCATGTCGCGTGCGAGCGAACGCAGTTCGGAAGCCAGCGTGCCCATCGGGTCCCCCCGATCGAGAGTCCGGGTTACTTCTTGCGGCGCTTCTTCTGGGACGACACGCCCTGTCGCCGCAGTTCGGCCACCAGCGCCTCACGCTTGTGATACAGGTCCTTGCGCTTGCGCGTGCCGTACTTGCTCCCAACCGCGTACTCGCAGAACAACGGAAACGCGATGGTCGAATCGCAGTAGGCGACGACCGTGTCGGGCAGCACGCCGGGGTTCACCTTGCCCCAGCTCACGGCCTCGGATGGCGTGGCGCCTGACAAGCCGCCCCACACCACCTGATCGGTCGTGATCTGGATGAAGAACTCGTTGCCGCCCTTGGGAATGCCGTAGACCTCCCAGAGCGTCGGCTGTCCCTGCAGGTAGAAGTTCTTCGGCGAGCCGCCGCCCAGGATGACGCAGCCATTCTTCTTGCCCGCCAGGATGATCGCGCACACCTCGTTCACGTCGAGATTCGGATCGATCATCAGCTTGCTGCCGTTCATCAGCTCGTGCCAGGCCACGTTCATGCCGATCGAGCTGTCACCCGGCGACGAGGTGTAGAGCGGCACACCCAGCTTGGCCGCGCGCGCGACCACCGAGTACTCCTCGCAGCCGGGCTTGCGCTTGATCAAATCCTGACCGAGCGCATAGTGGAACTCGGACGTCGAGACCGGGCCGTTCATGCCGCTGCGGACGAGAAACTCGCGGATGTAGGCGTCGGTCTCCAGCAGCACTTTCGCCGGGAACAGGACGTCGTAGATGCGGATCACGCCGGCCGAGTAGAGCGCGCGATCGTCGAGGAACGGCGAGCCGCGGCGCAGCGTGAAGTTCAG
>JBDTNQ010000126.1:0-11024 GCA_039933635.1 Acidobacteriota bacterium | reverse complement strand
CGCGACGGAGCACGGGGCCTCCAGGGACGGTTGAGCGCCGCGTGAACGAGCTCCGTCAACTCCTTCGCGAAGCCCGGATCTATCGCGGGCGCCTCATCCTGGCGCTCCTCGCGATGGTGGTCTACGCCATCGGCAACGGCCTGCTCGCGTACCTCATCAAGATCATCGTCGATGGGCTGACCCCTCTGCAGGCCGGCGTCCTCACCGTCACCCACGGGCGAATCAGTGTTCACCTGACGGTCGGTATCGTCGGTGGCCTGATTCTGCTGGCGTATGTCCTGAAGGGCGTCGGCGGGTATGCGTCGGGCTTCCTGATGGCCGACGTGGGGCAGCGCGTCGTGCGCGACCTGCGCAACCGCCTGTTCAGGCACATTCTCGATCAATCGGCCGCGTTCTTTGCGAAGAACACTACCGGCCAGCTGGTGTCGCGGATCACGAACGACGTGAACCAGGTGCAGAACGTCGTCTCCGAGACCGTCGCCGATCTGGCCCGCGAGTCATTGACGGTCGTCGCGTATGCCGTGCTGCTGTTCTGGTTGGACTGGCGCCTGGCGCTGGTCGTGGTCACGTCGGCCCCGCTTGTCGCCTATCCACTTGCGCGCCTGGGTAAACGCGTCCGGCAGACGACGCGGCGAGGCCAGCTCGAGCTGGAGCATCTCACCCATCTGGCGTCCGAGGCGTTCTCCGGTCATCGCATCGTGAAGGCCTTTGGCGCGGAAGGCCGGGAGGCGGCGCGGTTCTCGCGTGCGACCCAGAGCTTCTACCGCACCAACATGAAGATCACGGGCGCGATGTCGGCGTTACCGCCGCTGATGGAGCTCATCGGCGGCCTGGCGGCGATTGGCGCGCTCTGGTACGGCCAGAAGGAGATCCAGGCCGGGGCGATCACGATCGGCGACTTCGCGTCGTTCCTTGGCGCGGCGTTCATGATGTACATGCCGATCAAGAAGCTGAGCCGCGTGAACGCCAGCATCCAGCAGGCGATTGCGGCCGCTGAGCGCATCTACGGCATGCTCCAGAAGAACACAGAGGTCCACGAGCTCGCGTCCGCGCCAGGCTTGCCGCGGATGCAGTCGTCGGTCGAGTTTCGTGATGTCGGCTTTGCCTACGACGATCGGCCCAACCACTTCGTGCTGCGCCACGCGTCGTTCACCGTGCGTTCAGGCCAGGTCGTCGCCATCGTGGGCCTGAGCGGTGCGGGGAAGACGACGATGTCGAATCTGATCCCGCGGTTTTACGACGTCAAGGAGGGCGCGATTCTCGTCGATGGCACGGACATCCGGGACGTATCGCTGATTTCGCTGCGCGGGCAGATCGCACTTGTGACCCAGGAGACGGTGCTCTTCGACGACACCATCGCCAACAACATCGCGTACGGGGCGCCGGGCGCGTCGCGTGAGGCGATCGAAACGGCCGCGCGCGCGGCGCACGCGCACGAGTTCGTGTCGCAGATGCCGAACGGCTACGACACGCCGATCGGCGAGCGCGGCCAGCGCCTGTCGGGCGGGCAGCGCCAGCGGCTGGCCATCGCGCGCGCGATCCTGAAGGACTGTCCGCTGCTGGTGCTCGACGAGGCCACGTCGGCGCTCGACGCGGAGTCCGAGCAGTTGGTGCAGGATGCGCTCCTCAACCTCATGCGCAACCGCACGACCTTCGTGATTGCGCACCGGCTGTCAACGGTGCGCCGAGCGGATATGATCCTTGCGCTCGAGGCGGGCCGCATCGCGGAGATCGGGACGCACGACGAGTTGATGGTTCGCGAGGGCGGCGTCTACGCGAAGCTCTACGCGTTGCAGGCGATTGATGATCGCGAAATACAGGTAGAAGAGGTCGTATCGTGATTCGTTCGATGACCGGATTTGCCGCCGTCAGCCGGGAGGCCGACGGCGAACAGGTGCACGTCACCGTCAAGTCGGTGAACCACAGGTTTCTCGACGTCGTCGTCAAGATGCCCCACGCGCTGGCGGGGCTCGACGGCCGCGTCCGCACGCTGGCCCAGCAGCGGCTCACCAGAGGCCGCGTCGAGATCAGCATCTCGGCGGAGGTCACGACCCCGCCGGCCCGCGAGGTCGTGATTGACGAGTCGCTGCTCGATCAAGTGGCCGCGGCGCTCAACGCGGCGCGGGCGCGCGGCATCGTGAGCGGCCCGCTGACGCCGGGTGATGTCCTGCGCATGCCGCAGGTGCTCGAGATTCGAGCGAAGGCTGCCGATCCGGCCGCGCCCATCGGAAGCACGCTCACCGACCTCGTCGATGCGGTTGTCGGTGACGCTCTGGAAGCGCTCATCACGATGCGGGCCACCGAAGGCCGCTACCTGAACGTCGACCTCGATCTGCGTATGGCCACGCTCGCCGGATTCGTCTCGGTCCTCGAGACGGAGGCCGCGGAGGGCCAGAGGCGGCTGGAGACGCGCCTCCGCGAGCGTGTCACCGCGCTGCCCCCGGACCTCCAGGGGGATCCCGCGGCCGTCGCCCAGGAGATCGTCCGGTTCGTGGCGCGTTCGGACGTGGACGAAGAGATCGTGCGCCTCCGCAGCCACCTCGATCATTGGCGCAGCCTGGCTGAGGGAGCCGAGGCCTGCGGCCGGAAGCTGGATTTCCTGGTGCAGGAAATGAACCGCGAGGTGAACACGATCGGGTCCAAAGTCGAAGGCGCTCGTGGCACCGAGGTCGTGATTGCCGCCAAGGCCGAACTGGAGCGGGTTAAGGAGCAGGTTCAGAATGTCGAGTAGCCCGCCCATCGTTCGAGGCCAGCTGTGGGTCGTCTCCGCGCCCTCTGGCACCGGCAAAACGACCGTCATCGACAAGTTGATGGAGCGGACGCCCCGTCTGGAACGGTCGCGGTCGTACACCAGCCGGGCGGCCCGGACAGGGGAAACCCACGGCGTCGACTATAATTTCATCAGTCGCCAGCAGTTCGAGGACATGATCCGTGAGGACGCGTTTCTCGAGTGGGCCGACATCTTCGGAAACCTGTACGGCACGAGCCGGGCGGAGACCGAAGCGCTGCTGGCAACCGGACTCGATCTGGTTCTGGTGATCGACGTGCAAGGCGCGCGGCAGGTTCGCGCGCGGTTGCCCGAGGCCGCTGCGATTTTCGTCCTGCCGCCGTCGTTCGACGTGCTGGCCGCCCGGTTGCGCGGACGCAACAAGGATCCCGAGACGTCCATCGTCCGGCGCCTGGCGACGGCACGCAACGAGATCGACGCGGTCGACGAATATGATTTCGTGGTGGTCAACGACGGCCTGGAACGGTGCGTGGCCGAGATCGACGCCATCATCACGGCCGATCGGGCCACGCTGAAGCGGCGGCGCCCGACGGTCGAGCCGATTCTGCAGACATTCAAGGCGTAGGGTAGTGACCGTAGTCGAGGAGAGACGTCAGATGGATACGACCAAGCCGACATCGAGGCCGAGAAACTCATTCGAATTCGTGACGATTGCCGCCGCGCGTTCGCGCCAGCTGCTCGAAGGCTGCGTGCCGAAGGTCGAAGGATCGCCGAAGCTCGCGCGTCGCGCGCTTCAGGAAGTCGTGAGCGGCGCGATCGGCCGCGTCGACACTCCTCCCACCGAGGGGTAGGCCCGTCATGACCTTCGTCGGGCTCGGTGTGACGGGCGGCATCGGGGCGTACAAGGCCGTCGAGGTCGCGCGTCTGCTGCAGAAGCGCGGGCACCGCGTCCAGGCGGTCATGACGCGTACGGCCAGACGCTTCGTCGGGGCGCTGACGTTCGAGGCCATCACGCGTGAGCCGGTCATCACCAGCCAGTTCGCTCCGGGCCTGAACGCCGAGATCGAGCACATTGCGCTGGCGACGAGCATGGACCTGCTGCTCGTGGTCCCTGGCACCGCCAATTGCCTTGGCAAGTTCGCCAACGGGATCGCGGATGATTTTCTGTCGGCCCTCTATCTGGCCACTCGGGCGCCGGTGCTGATCGCGCCCGCCATGAACACGAACATGTGGGAACACGAGGCCGTGCAGGCGAACGTCGCCGCGCTGCGGAGTCGCGGCGTGCGTTTCGTGGAACCCGGCGACGGATACCTGGCCTGTGGCTGGGTTGGCAAGGGCCGTCTCGCCGAGCCGGAAGCGATCGTGGACGCAGCCGACGCACTGCTTCAGCTCCGCGCGTCGCTCAAGGGCGTACGAGTCCTGGTGACGGCCGGACCGACGATCGAGGACATCGACCTCGTGCGTTTCCTGGGGAACCGATCGAGCGGACGTATGGGATTTGCGATCGCGGAAGAGGCGCTGGCGCGTGGCGCGGACGTCACGCTGATTGCTGGGCCGACGACCGTTGAACCGCCGGCCGGTGTGGATCTCGTCCGCGTCCGCAGCGCCGCGGAGATGCACAACGCGGTCATGGCCGGCGCGGATCGCGCGGATGTCATCGTCATGGCGGCCGCTGTCGCCGATTACACGCCGAGCGGCGGTATGGTCGATGGAAAGATTGAAAAGGGCGGCGCCTTGTCGCTGACACTCGAGCGCACGCCGGACATCCTGGCTGACCTCGGCGCTCGCCGCGGCGCGAGCGACCGGCCGGTGCTTGTGGGATTCGCCGCGCAGGCCGGCAATCCGGTCGACGCCGCGCGGCGCAAGCTGCTAACGAAGCGCGCGGATCTGATCGTCGCCAATGACATCTCCGCACCTGGCGCTGGATTCGACGTGCCCACCAATCAGGTCACGTTCGTGACGGCCGATGAGGTGGTGCCAATGCCGGTGTTGCCGAAGCGCGACGTGGCGGCGGCGCTGTTCGATCGCGTCGAGCGACGGCTGGCCCGTGTGGCGGCTGCACCGGCGGCGCGATGACGGACCGCGCCGATTTGGCCGCCCACCTGCGGCTCTTCAGTGAACTGGGCGTTCAGGGCGTGTCGCGCGAGGCGTCCTGGCGCGAGCGCCAGGACGGCACGACGCAAGGCCCTGGACCTGAAGGTCCAGGGCTCCACGGAGCGTCGCAGGGTGACCACGGAAAGTCGCAGGCACGGGCGGTCCCCGGGGGGCCGGCCATGAGAGACCCAGGAGCCCCGGACCTTCAGGTCCAGGGCGCTCCCGACGCCGCCGCGTTTGCCGCCTTGCCGATGACGCCGCCCGTCGACGCGCTGCACGCGCTCCGCGTCCACATCGGCGATTGCACGCGCTGTCCATTGGGCACGTTGGGTCGCAAGCAGGTCGTTTTTGGCGTGGGCGATCCGGAGGCGACGCTCATGTTCGTGGGCGAAGGCCCGGGCGCGGACGAAGATCAACAGGGGGAACCGTTCGTCGGCCAGGCGGGGCAGCTGCTGACGAAGATCATCGCGGCGATCGATTTTGGCCGCGCAGACGTCTTCATTGCCAACGTAGTCAAGTGTCGCCCGCCGGGCAATCGCAACCCAGAGCCGATCGAAGTGGAGACCTGCAGTCCATTTCTCCTGCGTCAGATCGAGATCATTCGCCCGCGCGTGATCGTCGCGCTTGGCGCCTTTGCGGCGCAGACGTTGTTACAGACGAAGGTGCCGATCTCGAAGCTTCGTGGGCACGTGCACGAGTTTCGACCCGGCACCAAGGTCATCCCGACGTTCCATCCCTCGTTCCTGCTCCGCAACCGCAACAACCGCGACCTCTATCGCGATGTGTGGGAAGACGTGAAGAAAGCCCGTGCCCTCCTCGCCGACCCCGACTGACGCCATCATCGGCGTCGCCGTTCCCGTGCCCGGGCTCGGCCTGCTCAGCTACCGCACGACGCATCCGCCGCCCCCCAAGGGCGCGCGCGTCGTCGTGCCCATCGGCCCTCGAGCGCTCACGGGTATCGTCGTGGACCCTGCAGCCTCGGTGCCGGACGGCGCCGAACTGCGCGACGTGAACGAGGTGCTCGACCGGCACCCCTTCCTGCCGCCCGACGTCGTCGACCTCGCATTGTGGGTCGGCGAGTACTACGCGTGCGGTCCCGGCGACGCATTGGCGATTGCGCTGCCGCCGGCGGCGCGGCGCGGGGAGGCGACGTCATTCCGGACGAAGACGGTCGCGCGCTTGTCTGCCCCGGACCTGAAGGTCCCGGGCTCCACGGACGGCCTCGTGCAAGCGGAAGCTGGATCCTCGGAACCCCAGAGCCCAGAACCCCTGAACCCAGAACCGAACCCCGAACCCCAGAACCCAGAACCGCAGAACCGCAAAACCGCCAAAACCAGCAAGCAACGCGACCTGGTTGCCGCGCTCTCTGGGTCTCCCGCGGGCGTCTCATTGCCTGAACTCTCGCGCCGCGGGTTTTCGTCCGACGTCGTTCGGCGCGCGGCGAAGAGCGGGCTCGTCGTACTCACCGAGGAGCCCGATGAGCGCGATCCGTTCGCGGAGGCGGCGGATGGGGGAGGCGCATTGTGGTCGATCCGCGCGGCGGAAACATCCGGCCGTCCACTCACGGCCGAGCAGACGGATGCGTTCGCGCGGCTCGTCGCGGCCGCGGATGCCCGCGCGTTTCGGCCTGTGCTCCTTCACGGCGTCACCGGCAGCGGCAAGACGGAGCTTTACGTGCGACTGGCGCGCCACGTGATCGGGCAGGGTCGGAGCGTGCTCGTGCTCGTGCCGGAAATTGCCCTCACGCCGGCCGTGGCGGGGGTGTTTCGCGCGGCGTTCGGCGGGCGCACCGCGATTCAGCACAGCGGCCTGTCCGTCGGCGAACGCCACGACCAGTGGCACCGCATCCGTCGCGGCCAGGTCGACGTGGTCGTCGGCACCCGCTCGGCAGTGTTCGCGCCGCTCGAGAGACTCGGCCTGATCATCGTCGACGAGGAGCACGAGTCGGCCTACAAGCAGGACGAGACGCCGCGTTATCACGGACGCGACGTCGCGGTGATGCGCGCGCAGATGGACGGCGCGATGGTGCTGCTGGGATCGGCGACCCCGTCGCTCGAGTCGTCGAGCAATGCGGAAGCCGGTCGCTACGCGCGTGTGATGCTGACGCGTCGCGTGCTCGATCGTCCCCTCGCCGAGACGCGCATCGTCGACATGCGACGCGAGTTGGCGGCGCACGGCCTGGAGCGCGCCATCAGCGAGCCCCTCGCGCAGGCGATGGAATTGCGGCTCGCGCGCGGGGAGCAGAGCCTGGTCCTGCTCAATCGCCGGGGTTTCGCCACCGTCATTTTCTGCCGTCAGTGCGGGTCGTCCCTCGAGTGCCCGCATTGCAGCGTGACGCTCACGTATCACCGCGCGGCACGCCGGGTGCGTTGCCACTACTGCAATTACAGCGCGTCGGTGCCGAAGGTGTGCGGCGATTGTGGCGGCGAGTTTCTCGAACAGTCGGGGGTCGGCACGGAGCGGCTCGAGGCGGAAGTACGCGAGCGTTTCCCGACGGCGCGAATTTCGCGTGTGGATCGCGACACGATCCGACGGCGCGGCGCCATCGCGCGTGTGCTCAAGGCCGTGGCCGCCGGGGAAATCGACATCCTCGTCGGCACGCAGATGATCGCGAAGGGGCACGATTTCCCGTCCGTGACGCTCGTGGGCGTGGTTTCAGCGGATGTGGGACTTGGACTCGCGGACTTCCGTGCTGGTGAACGGACGTTTCAGCTTCTGACGCAGGTGATCGGCCGCGCGGGTCGTGGTGACGCGCGCGGTGAGGCCATCGTGCAGACGCTCTATCCGGATCACTACAGCGTGCAGGCGGCCGCGGCGCAGGACTACGCGACGTTTCTGGCGCGCGAGCTCGAGTTCCGCCGCGCCATGCTCTATCCGCCCGCCCTCGCGCTGATCAACGTCGTCGTCAAGGGGCGGACGCTCGAGGGGGCAATGGCTGACGCGCTCGATCTCGCCACACGCGTGCGCGCGAGTGGCCTCAAGGCCCGCGTCCTCGGCCCCGCACCCGCCGCGCTCTCGCGCCTCAAGGATGAATACCGCGCCCAGTTCTTCATCAAGGGTAACCAGCGCCGCGCCATGCGCGAAGCCCTGCTCGCCGCGCTAGCCGCGCGACCCGACGTGCGTAAACGGACCATCGTGGACGTGGACCCGATGAGCGTGACGTAAAAGGTGGTTGGGGAACCTACGCGATCGGAACCGGCATGAAACACAGCACGAAGATCACGAGCGCGATGATGGCGATGGCCGTGCGTCGTGGATCCAGGGGGCGGTCTTCATCGTAGACGCGCGGATGGCGGAAGCCGAAGACCATGGCCATCACGACGAGGAGCCCGGCCGTCACGTACCAGCTGGGCGATCGGAAAGCCAGCAACACCACGACGGCGAGCGTGGCGGCGGAGAACCAATGCGCGCGGCGTCCGAGCGCGGCGTACATGATGTGGCCGCCGTCGAGTTGACCGAAGGGCAGCAGGTTGAGCGCCGTCATGAGCATGCCCATCCACGAGGCCATGCCCATCGGGTGCATGTAGACCGTCATTCCCGCGGGAATCGTGCCGAAGTAGAAGTGGGCGACGGCCTTCCAGATTAGAGGCTCGCCCAGCCACAGCCCGGCGGCGATCGGAGCCACGAACGACCACTTCATGGCGACGACCATGAACGGCAGCAGCATGACGAAGCCGGCGATGGGACCGGCGACGCCGATGTCGAAGAGCGCCGCTTTCGACGGGAATGGCTCGCGGATCCGGATGACGGCGCCGAAGGTGCCGCTGAGCGGAATGGGCGCCGGCAGATAGTAGGGCAGCGTGGCGTCGACGTTGTGGGCCCGGCAGGCGAAATAGTGGCCGAATTCGTGCGCGCTGATGATTGCCAGCACCGGGAGCGAGTACCACAGACCCTGCCGCATGAATGGCCATGCGAACGCCGCAAGGGGATTGTGCCAAACGCCCGTCTGCCAGCTGTCGAGAAGCGAGACGACCGGGAACCACAACAACTCCTGGTAGGTCGTCGTGATGAACGTGAGCGCGAAGAGGATGATGTGGAGCCGGTACTTGTGCTGGAACTTCGGAGCCGGCGGGACGCGCACCACCCACGCGACTTCGTCCGGCGTGCCTGCGAGCGTTTCCGGGAACGATGGAGCGGGTTCGGGGATCTCGGTCGAGCTCACTCAGACTGACCGTCGGACTGGCCGTTGATGTTCTGTAGTTCTTTGCCGGGCTTGAAGCGGATCGTGCGGCCAGGGGGGATACGCACTTCCTTGCCCGTCCGGGGGTTACGGCCGATGCCCCGCTTCCGCGGCTTGACCTGGAACACCCCAAAGCCCCGCAGTTCGATGCGTTCCCCTCGCATCATCGAGGCGCGCATCGCCTCGAACACCGCGTCCACGGCGAGCTCGGCCTTCACCTTGGTGATGTCGGCGAGCTTCGAAACCTCGTTCACGATGTCGACTTTGATCATGGGGAGGGGAGCACTTTTCCTGTAAGTCACGATAAATAAACGGACTTACGGAGTCAAGCCTGACCGGAGGCCACACGGAATTGGGCCGGAAAGGGCAGTTTCCGCGTTCCGGAGTCAGGCTCCGGTCCCCGGTTTGGGGCTCACGACCTCGTTTCCAGCACCCCTGCGTACCCCTCCTGGAACCTGGCCCTCGCAATGACGGGCCCGATCTCCGAACCCCGCCGCCTGTCGTCGTTTAGCTGAAGCCGGCAGCGCGAAGAGGCGCTTCCACTGGCCGCCCGGAGACCGCGCCCGCAGCCTGCCGCACGCGCCTGCTAGACTCGTTTGAGATGTCTCGTTCGGAATCCGGACCGACCGTGGTGCTGGTCGGCCGGCCCAATGTCGGCAAATCCACCCTCTTCAACCGCATAACCGGCATACGACGGTCGATCGTCGCGCCGATCGCCGGGACGACGCGTGACGTGATTGACGCGCCGGCGGCCTGGAAGGACCGCGGGTTCACGCTCGTCGACACGGGCGGACTATTTGGCGCGACGACCGATCCGCTCCACGCGCAGGTCGTCGAGCACGGGCTCAAGGCCCTGAGCGCGGGCGAAGTGTTCGTCTTCGTCGTCGACGCGCGCGAGGGACTCGTGCCGGGTGACGAGCAGATTGCACAGAAGCTCCGTCTGACGGGCAAGCCCGTCATCCTCACGATGAACAAGACCGACGACAAGCGGTCGCGGTCGCGCGTGATGGAGTTCTTCCGGATGGGCTTCGACTCGCCTCTCGAGGTTTCGGCCGAGCACGGCGACGGCGTCTACGAACTGCTCGACGCGATCCTCACGCGCCTTCCGGAGCGCGCGAACGTGACGCCCGTGGCGGACGAGATCAAGGTCGCGATTGTCGGTCGGCCGAACGTGGGGAAGTCGTCGCTCGTCAATCGCCTGCTCCGCGAGGAGCGCGTGATGGTGAACGCCATGCCGGGCACGACGCGCGACACCGTGGACGTCGTGCTGCAGTGGCAGAAGCGCAAGCTGCGGATTCTGGACACCGCCGGCATGCGGCGCCCCGGCAAGGTGGCCGAGGCCGGGCAGGTCGAAGCCGTGAGCGTGGTGCTGGCGAAGCGCGCCATGGCTCGCGCCGATGTCGTAGTGCTGGTGGTGGACGCGGTCGAGGGCGCCGGCGATCGCGAGGGCGCCATTGCCGGCGAGGCCGAACAGGCCGGCTGCGGCATCGTCATTGTCGTCAACAAATGGGACCTCGTCCGCGCGCGTGGCCAGGAGTGGGTGGAGGCGTTCGACGACAAGCTGCGGTTTCAGCTGAAGTTCCTGGACTACGCGCCCATCATTCACGTATCCGCGCTGACCGGTGAGCGGACGGCCAAGGTGCTCGAGACCGTCGATCGGGTGGCGGCCGCCCGCAAGCGCCGGGTGACGACGTCGGATCTCAACAAGTTCCTCGAAGCCGTGACGGCGGCGCATCCGCCGACGAGCAAGAATCGCCGCGAGGTTCGGATCCTCTACGGCGCCCAGACCAGCATCGCGCCACCCGCGTTCGTGCTCTTTACGAATGTTGCGACCGAGTTCCACTTCTCGTACGAGCGGTTTCTCATCAATCGTCTGCGCGAGTCGTTCGGCTTCGAAGGCACACCCATCCGCCTCACGGTCCGTCGCCGCGAGCGGAAGCCGCGGACGACGAACAAGCCGAAGCGAGACCCTCAGCGCAAGATCGAGCGCCGCAAATCCCGTCCTCGTCCACCGCGCAAGAA
>JBDTNQ010000125.1:0-11409 GCA_039933635.1 Acidobacteriota bacterium | reverse complement strand
GCCCCAATGGCGGCTCGTCCCTCTACGACAAGATCACCTCGACCGAGCTGCGCACACTGACGATCGCGGCGCGCACCGATTGGCTCTGCGACCAACTCGACCGGCCGAACTTCGAGTGCGCGGCCGACGGCGCGAACGTCCGCATCAACACGTCCTTCACCACCCAATTCGGCTACTCACCAGCCGAGATGCTCGGGCAGCGCTGGGTGCGGTCGGTGCACCAGGACGATCGCGAACGGGTGATGGCCGAGTGGATGCACGCGATCGGGGATCAGCGGATGTTCGAGTCGACGTACCGGGCGGTGACGCGGGCAGGCGTGGTGATGCGCGTGCGGGTGATTGCAGAACCGCAGCCGCACCCGATGACCGGTGCAATTCTCCGGTGGCTGGGACGCATCGAGATCATGAAGTCGGAAACGGGCGTCGCGGTATGACGCGCGACGAGGCGGCGCTCGTGATTGTTACGCGCGTGATCGCACGCGAAGGCGGGGTGTCCGACATTCACGACGGCAAAGGCATCACGCGATACGGGCAGACGCCGGGATGGCTGGTGACGTTTGGGTTTCCGGCGCCGACGACGGTGCAGGAAGCCGCGCAGAACTACCTGACGTGGCTTGTGCGGACGCAGTTGATCTCGGTCTGTGACTACCCGGACGGCTTCGCAGATGGCGTGGTCGATTGGGCCGTGAACAGCGGGCATCGGCCGGTGATTCAGGACCTGCAGCGGATCTTCGGGTTGCAGGCGGACGGGGTGTTGGGACCGGAGACGCAGGCGCGGATCGTGGCGTGTGACCGGCCGAAGATGGCGCGGCTGATTATCGGCGCGCGCATGCGGTTTCTCGGGCGACTGATTACGAGTCAGCCCGAACGACAGGCCCGTTGGGCCGCAGGGTGGGCCAATCGAGTGGCCAGTCACGTGGAGGCATTGACATGAGCATCTTTCTTGAAATTCTACCGGCGCTGGTCCGGTATCTGTTGGCGGGCATCTCGAGCTGGTTGATCCAGCAGGGCATCATCACGCCGGGGCAAAACGATCAACTGATCGCCGGTCTGTCGCTGGCCGTCGCGACGCTCGGCTGGATGATCTACGTGAAGGTCAAGGACCGGATCAAGGTCAACACCGCGCTGGCCATGCCGCCTGGGTCCACCGTCGATGAGCTGAAGCAGAAGATCGCGGCCGGGCAAGCCGCGAGTGCGGGCACGCCGACATCCCTACCGCCGCAGTTGCCGATCGTGCTGCTGGTCGCGGCGCTGTCTGGAGCGATGCTTAGCGGCTGCGCCTCCATCCCGCGCATCGCCGAGTTGCCCGTCCAAGTCGAGCACGCCGACCGCGACGTGAAGGCCGTCACCGGCAACCTCGTGCAGCTCCTGACGATGGCCGCGCAGGTGACGAACACCGTCTCGAAAATCGAGGACGAGGCCTCCAAGGGCGGGGTCATTCCGGCCGCGGCCGATGCCGACTTCGACCGCGCGATGGTGGCCTACGCGAACGCCTCGGACGCGGCAGCGAATGGGCTCGTGTCTGGCGCGACGAAGACATGGCCGGAACTGCGGGCGCTGGTGCAGCCGGTGCTCGAGCGCGGGCAGGCGCTGATTGATGCGGCGTCGAAGCTGGGTGCCATCAAGTCGAAGGTGCATGACTTTCTCGGTCAACTCGGCAACGTGCTGAGTGCGGCCGCGGGTGTGTTTCTCAACAACCTCGGGGCGTTCGGAGGTGGGCAGTGAGCGAGCAGACGAAGTTCCTTCTCAAGTTGGCGGCCGTGTCGCTGCAGATCAAGGCGGGCGGCAATGCGGACGAGCTGATCGCGGAACTGAAGGCGATGGCAGCGGAAGCGCAGCACAGCATCCTCGAACCGCAGCCGAACGGCCAGCCGTGGGACGACGGCGCGATCCTCGCGTGGAAGGCGGAACACGACGCGCTGACGGCCGAGATTCGCGCGCGCCACGAAGGCGGCGCGAAGTGATCACGCCGAACCTGCACGCCACGCTCATGGCGGCGGCCACACCCGCGGGTCAGGTCGCGGCGGATGCGCCCGTGCTGACCGTCGCGGAGGTCGTGCAGATCCTCTCCGGGCAGATGGTGCTGCAGGCCGATGGGCGGCTCGTGGTGGATACGTCGAAGGGGAAGAAGTGAGCACGCTGCGCCTGTGCCTGCTCGTGCTCGTGGTGCTCGTGGTGTGTCCTGAGAGGTTGCTGGGCTGATGTTCTCGGATGTCGTCACCGTCAACGGCAAGGCCGTGCTCGTCACGGACGCGATGTTCGCGCCCGATCCGGCGCTCTACGTCCGGGCGGCCGCGAACCGTGACGGCGTGATCGCGGCGGTCGCGCAGGCCAGCGGCATGTGCCAGGTGGTCGATTCGCTCGGCCAGCGGTGGGACTCAGGCGATGTCGCCTTCGGCCAGAACTGCGTCGGCATCAACGCGCTGCCGCTGGGCCGCTGGGAAGTCACGTGGATGCGCGCGCCCATCGGGGCCACGTACGGCCGGGTCGTGCTCAACGCGGACCTGGCACCCACGACCGCGGCGATGCAGCAGTATCCGGCGCCGTTCGGGAACACCTCGCAGGGGTTTATCGATGTCGAGATCGGCGGCGTGCCGGTCATGACGGACCAGAACGTGGCCGTGGTCTGCGGCGGGCACCGGATCTCGCATCCGATGATCCGCGGGTCATGGACGGTCGGCGACTCAAACGACTTCTACGGTGTGGCCGCGTGGGACGCATCGACCCAGACGTTCTACAAGGTCTGGGCGGGCAACGTGCAGACGCGCACGCTGTTCGCGCTGGTCGACGGCCTGCCGGTTGTGGCCGTGGCGAATCAGGACATCCTCGTGCCGTTTGAGCGGTTCGAGGTGTGGCGTCCGCAGCCTGCGGTGGCCGTCGTCACGGACTTCCCGCCCGCGCCCATCCGCGTCATCCCGGACACCTTCCCAGGCGTGCCGAATCTGGCGGACGTCTACGCCTGGGGCACGTTCCACATCGGGGACAACCGCGAACTCGACGTCGTCGTGGCAGCCGCGAAGCGCGACGGCAAGCCTTCGCTCGGGTACTACGACCAGTTGTTTCAGGCGGACAAGATCGCGAGCATCCCGGCCGCGCTCGACGTCATCGGGATCAACGCCTACCCGTCTGGTGACTTGCGGCAGGGCATCGCACCAGAGCCCATCCGAGACACGGCCGACCGGGCGCGGCGCAACGTGCGGGCCTGCCAGCAGGCGAAGCGGCCATGCTGCCTGTTCGTCGGCGTCTACACCGGCTCGGGCGCGTGGAACCTGCAGTACGTGCTCGACCTGCTCCGAGCGCTGTGGGACGTCGCGGCGGAATGCGGCGTGGACGTCGTGCCGTACGGGAACACCCGGCCGCCCGTGTTCCCAGAGTTCGTGCGGGCGCTCACCAACATGCTGGCAGCCGCGAAGGGCCGTCCCGCGCCGGCGCCGAAGCCGAAACCGATTCCTGTTCCACCAACGCACGAGGATGACATGCCGAAGACGAACCCGACCGACTCGCTGACCTATGCCGCCGTGGATGCCGCACTCGCGCCCAGGGCCCCAGGGCGCAACTACACCGATGGCTGCCTGGACGCCTATCGGGCGCTGGCTGAAGGCACGCCACTGGCGAAGGTCGCGGCCGGAGAGAGTCACCCAACGCAGTCGCCCGTCCCGGCGGTGACGTATCCGATGTGGGCCGCGACGGCGCTGGGCCTGTTGGCGGCACGTCAGTCCGCGGGCAAGGGCACGGGCTATGGCGACGGCGTGATGGACACGTTCCGCCGGTTCGGTGGGGAGCGGTGGCCGCTCGAGTTCGTGGTGGCGGACATCGAAGGGGCGTCATTGCCCGATCGGCCCTGGCCAAGTTTTTAGACGCCGGAGGTGTTACCGGCTCACCAAACCTTCGCGGGCAGTTCGTGATCGAGACGGCGAATCCGTTTGCCGGGATGCCTGAGTACCGTGGCGCTCGGCCGGATCGATTTTTCATGGCAGAAATCGACACCCTCTGGCAGCGCGATCAGGCCGAAGCGCAGCGCGTGATGGATCGGTTCCTCGCGATCGGCGGGCGACATGTCATGTGCGGGCCGGTCTGGGCGAACGGCTACGGCGGGCACTTCCCGGCGACGGACTGGCTGAGCCAGCCGTACGAGTTCGCGAAGTTCTGGTCCTGGCTCACGAATCAGGTGGACGCGACGCTCGTGGTCGCCCCGGACAACGCGCCGTTCTACGACGACAACGCGCGCACGTTCGACTGGGGCCAGATGTCGAAGCTCACGATGTTCTACGCGAAGGTGCGTGGGCTCGGGGTGATTCCAACGCGCGTCGTCTCGCAGTGGGAGCAGTGGCAGCGGCGGGACGTGGCTCGGCGACTATTCGAGTGGGTGACGGCCTGCTTTCCGGACGCACGGCGCTACTGGCACAACCCGCCTGGGCACCTGTCCCCAGGAGCGGGCGACGAGGAAGAGCGGGACACGTGGCAGTCGGCACTCGACGCCGGGATGCACGGGCTCTACCTGCAGGCCGATCCGTACGCGGGCGGCGATGGGCGCTCTCCGAAAGCGCAGATGGTCTACGACCTGGCCGACATGCAGCGTCGGGCGCGCGGGGATCACTCGCCGTGGGGTGGGCCGTTGCTCACGCGTGAGGGCCAGCCGATGGACGTGATCTTCGCGGAAGGCACGGCGCACCCGATGTATTGGCACGGCGCGACCCAGGCATTGGCGGCGGAGTGGGCGGACGCGGCGCTCACCGTCGTGACGGACACGATCGACGGCATTCCATCAGAGGTTGCCCTATGAGCCTTCTATGTAAGCCGTGGTCGAACCAGCACAACGGCGATCGCGGCGTGAGCTTCTGGTGCTCAGGGTGCCAGGAGCGGCACTCGGTACGCGTCGGGCCCGGCGGGTGGGAATGGAACGGGAGCCTTGACGCGCCGACCATTTCGCCAAGTGTGCTCGTCCGTTCTGGGCACTTCATGCCAGGGCATACGGGCGACTGCTGGTGCACCTACAACGCGGCCAGACCTGAAGACCCAGCGAAGTTTCGCTGCACGTGCTGTCACTCATTCGTTCGTGACGGGCGAATTGAATACCTCAGCGATTGCGCGCACGCGCTAGCCGGGCAGACGGTGGATCTCGTTCCGATTGTTGAAGAATCAAGCGACGACACAGAGGCATAGACCATGAAGCGACTTCTTCTCATTCTCGCGCTCGTCTTCGCGGTCCCAGCGCAGGCGCAAACCTTATCAACGATGCAGATGGCCCAAGTGAAGGCGCTGATCCGCAGCGCCAACACGGAAGGCGCCAGCGGTGTGCAGGCGCAGACGTTCGCCGCCTCAAGCGTCACGCTCGACACCTACTGGGATGTCCAGACCTTCGGCAGCAACACCAGCTTCATGCGTGGACTGGCCTCGCGTCACGTCAACGGCGAGCTGCGGTTCTTGTCCGGGACGCACACGGGCCTGCTTCAGGAGTTCCGGCCGGGCTCGACGCCGGCGACCGGTCGAATCACCGCGCCAACGAACCAGTGGAATATCAGCGCGGTCACAGGCGACTTCTACGGGATCTTCTACGAGGAGGCGAAGGACCGCCTCTGGGTTTCGGCCTCAATCGACTACGGCGACTCGGGGACGTACTACCCGTCGCGCATCTCGACGCTGACGCTGAACGCCGACGGCACCGTCTCGAACGTGAAGACCGTCTCGCTCGAGGGCGTGACGTCGAAGCGCATCTACGGCGGCGTGCTCGCGGTGCCTGCGGCGATCAACACGGCCCTCGGGGGCAAATGCCCGTACATGGTCGGCTGGGGCGGCTACACGTCACTGGCGCAGCAGGTAAGCCGGGCGGCGATGGGACCGTCGGTGATCTGCATTCCCGACATCGCGGGCTACGCGGACGGAGCGGTCATCCCGGCCGGCGCCTTCAAGGTGCTCCTCGACACGCCGACGGACCAGCGCGGCACGCGGGTGACGCGGCCTGACAACTACTTCGACGGTGGCGACGCAAACGCGCAGGGCGTGCGGCGGGAGAATCCGCAGACGCCACCGACGTCAGCGCCGTACGCGGGTGCGGCGTGGCTCAGCCCGAACACCGTCGCATCGCAGGGGCCGATCGGCGCGAACCTGTTCGTGTGGGGCGACAGCTACTACAACAACGCGTTCTTCAACGGGAACACCCTCGTGCTCGTCGCCGCGGTCTGCGGCGGGAAGTGCTGGTACCAGAACTCGACGCTGCACTTCGACACGCGCCTGCAGGAAGTGCACGCCTGGGACGGCACGAAGCTCGGCAGCAACACGATGCGCCGACCAGACAGCATGGCCGAACTCGTGCTGCCGCGCGGCATTGTCGGCTCGTGGGACGGCGACGTCCCGATGGCGAATATCAGTGGCGTCACGGTCGACAGTGCAACGGGCACCCCATACGCGATCGGCTTTCCGCTCGGGAACCCCAGCGGCGGGCCCGGCGGCCAGTGGGACACGGGCCGACTCTACCGATTGAAGATCGGCACGGGCTCAACGCCGCCGCCGGTCCAGCCGCCACCTCCGCCACCTCCGCCCGTTGAACCGCCACCGGTGACGCCACCGCCCGTGACGCCGCCGCCGACGGCCGCGGTGTTCTCACTCACGGTCGACAAGGCTTCCGTGCTCGTCGGCCAGGCCTACACGCTATCGGTGGCCACCGACGCGAATCAGCACAACGTCATGCTCGACGGCGCGCGCCTCAACTGCGGTCCGTGCGCGGTCACGATGCCGGTGACGAAGACCGCGGCCGGGACCTTCGCGCACACGCTCGCCGCGACCGACGTCAGCGGGACGGCCCGCTCGCCTGTGACCGTCACGGTCAAAGTAACGGCGCCGGCGCCGCCTCCGCCATCGGATCCATGCGTCGCGAATCCAGCCGCGCTGGTCGTCTCGGCTTGGCCGTCATCTGCGGAGGGGTCGACGCAGCTGCGGTACAGCTATGCCGTGTCGGGTGCCGTGGCGACGGTGAAGTCGGTCGCGCTGACCTTCGGGCCGACGACGCTGACGGTTCGCGATTCGCGCGGCTGCACTGTGGTGAAGGTGAACTAGCTTGCCTCTCTACCTACAAAAGGCGGACGACGCTCAGGGTGATGGGAGTTTTTCGACGGTCCCCATCACCTTGGGGGCATCACCGACCGTCGGAAACGTCCTACTGGCGTTTATCGCGACTGGCGATTTTCCGTCACCTTTTTCAGTTACCAAGCCTGACGCGCTCTGGTCGCTCGTCAGGGAAGACAACTTCGATTTCTGCGGGATGCACGTCTACACGCGCGTCGTGCAGTCGGGCGACGGTGTTGGCCCTTACATTTGGAGTGTCGGTAACAGCGACAACCACCACGGCGTCATTTACGAATACCCAGGCATCGACACTACAACGCCGGTCGACGCACACGCCACTAACAGCAACGGCGGATCGCCAGTCACTCTTGCACTCTCAGCCACGCCGACGGTTGAAGGAGCCTTCGCGGTCGCTGGATACAGCAACGACAGCGGCGGAATCAGTAGCACGATCACGTCCGGCTGGGCCCTTGATGTCAATCAAAGCGTAGGGCACCCGAGCGACACGGCGTCCAAGAATGCCGTCACGAGCGGCCTCGGGGCTGTGGCCGTCACGTTCACGCAGAACTTCGGTAACTCGTGCATCGGAACGATTGTGCTTCTGAAACCTGCAAGCGGCGGAGCGGGCGATATTGGCGTATCGGCCTTTCGTGGCTTCCGCGACGCCGGCCAGCTCGCCAATCTCCGTCGCCGCATGCGGCGATATCCCCAAGTGTTTTCCGAGAGGTGTGTCCGATGAAGCGCATGTATACCGTGGTGATCTCCGGAGTCGCCTCGCCGGCGGCGGCGTTCGACTTCTTCGAGCTGGTCGCGGCGGCCGACAAGCCGATCGCGGTCCATCGGATCCGTATTGCTCAGACGTCGGAGCCGACGACTGAGGAAGAGCAACTGGCGCTGACGATCAAGCGCGCGCAATCGACGTCCGGGTCTGGTGGATCCACACCCACGCCCGTACCGGTCATCCCCAACGACGCGGCCGCGGCATTCACCGCTGAAACGATGAACACCACCGTGGCGACTGGCGGGTCGCCCGTCACGGTGTTCGAGGACGCGATGAACACGCGCGCGGGCTACGACATGGCGTTCGCCCCAGAAGAACGACCGATGACCACTAATGCGGCCGGACGCCTGGTGCTGACGTGCTCAGCCCCAGCGGACGCCATCACGTTTCGCGCGACCATCTGGGTCGCTGAACTCTAAAAGGAGTGCCCCATGGCTGTCTCGATCAACAAGTACGGTAAGGCTTACGCGAACCTGCTCGGGGGCGAGTCCTCCGGCGATACGTTCGCCGTCGACTTCCTGAGCGACACACTCAAAATGGCCTTGGCCGGTTCGGGCTACACGCCCGACCTCGATGCGCACGAAGTGTTCTCGGACGTGACCTCCGAGGTGACCGGCACGGGGTACACGGCCGGCGGTGCCACCCTGGGATCGAAAACGATCACCTACACCGCGGCGAACTCCTGGGCGACCGCGCGGGCGAACTCCACGGCCTACGTGGTGGGAGATATCGTGCGCCCGGCAGCGGGCAACGGGCATCTCTATCGGTGCATCGTCGCGGGCACCTCGCACAGCTCGGCGCCGACCTTTCCCACTGTGAGCGGCCAGACCGTCGCGGAAGGCAGCGGGACGGTCGTGTGGGCCGAGATTGGACGCGGCCTCACGCAGCTCGACGCGGCCGATCCGTCATGGACCAGCGCGACCATTTCAGGGATCAGGTATGCCGTGATCTACAAGAGCACGGGAACGGGCTCGACCTCGCCACTGCTGTGGCTGATCGATTTCGGCGCCGACCAGGCGGTGACGTCGGGCACGTTCACGGCCGTGTTTGCGGCGTTGGGTATCGAGACGTTCTCGACGCCCTAGTAGGTGATCGGTGTCTGACGGCGTCTATCGTCAACCGTGGCGGCGTCCGCCTGGGCGGCCGCGCTGGGTGCCATCGACGGAGGCCACCGTGGTCTCCGTCGTGGCGCCAGCCGCGTGGGCCGGAGGCGTGGCCCTGGCGGTCTCGCTGGTGGTGGCGTCGGCGTTCTCGATGCCAAGCGCTTCTGCGGGCGCTGCGTCGCTGGCGCCGGGCATCCAGATCTCCGCGACGGCGAGCACGCCGCCGGCGGCGTGCGCCGGCTGGACGGTCGGGCCGTCGAACCAGGCTGGATCATCGCTCGCGGCGCCTGCAAGCAGCGCCCTCGCGTGCGCCAACCCGCCAGCGCTCAACACATCCACTACCCTCGGAGCGCCAGCCGCGTCGTGTCTCGGATGGACGGTTGGTCCGGCACATCAGGCAAGCTCAGCGCTGACCACGCCCGCCGGCAGCGCAGCCGCCGTCGCGAGCCTACCGACGTTTCAAACGTCGTCATCTCTCGCGGTGGCGATCGGCTGCGCGACGGCCGTTGCCAGTCCTCCGTCGATCAGCACGGCCAACACGGTCGCCGTCGCCAGCCCGGACGGGTGGGCGCTGGGATGGGGGAATACCCCAGCCTTCCAAGCCTCGTCGTCAATGGCGGCGCTGGTCGCGCAGGCGCGAGCCCAATGTTTCGCGCCAAGCGCCAGCACGGTCGATCTCGTGTCGATCGCGGTGCCGGCCTCGGCGACATCGTCTCGGGCTCTCGCGCCGTCGACGACGCTCAGCTCATCGATGTCGGTCGCCCCAGCACAGGGGAACAGCGTTGCTGGCGTCTCGAGCTTCCAGGCGTCTTCCTCGAGCGCGTCGCCGGGCGCAAGCGCACGCGCGTGCCCCGCGTCGCCAGCAGTCGTCACCAGTTCATCGCTGTCGACGCCGGCGGCCGATGCGCGTGGGACGTGCGTGGTTCCGAGCGTCGTTCAGACATCGGCGCTGTCGGCCGGGAGCGCTGTGGGGGCAGCGGTCACGATCCCGCCAGCGATCTCGATCGCCGACAACACCACGCTACCGCCGGACGGCATCACAGTCACAGCGATTTCCGGTTCGGTTCCGTCCGTCACGCTGGTCGCGCGCGCCCTGCCGCGGCTGACGGCGGTCAGTGGTGCTGTCCCGGCCGTCTTCGCCATTGCCCACTCGCGCGACACGCCACTCGACTGAGGTTCCCATGACCACGCCAGGCGTCATTGACGAAATCGAACTGAACGAACTCGACACGTGCCGATCGGTCGTCCGCCTTGACGACGAGGACGGTATCCCGGTCGCTCTCGCTGACCTGGCCGATATCAGGATGTCCCTGTACAACGGGACGCCGGACCAGATCATCAACAGCCGCGATAACGTCTCGGTGAAGAACGCGGCCGGCGGATCGATGGCGGCCACGAGTGGGCAGTTCACGATGGTCTTCAGTTCAGCGGACAGCCCGATCGTGACCGGGGCCGATGTGCCGGCGGTGCCGCAAGGCGAGCGACAGACGCACTACGCGAAGTTCACGGCGACGTGGGGCTCGGCGAAGCAGAAGAGCTGGTTGATCCGGCTGCGGGTCGTGTCGCTGTCCCATACACCGTAGGGCGTGATGTCAACGGGCCCCGGCTACTTTCCTTCGCGCGGCCGTGAAGGCCTTCAGGTCAGGAATCTCGAGCACCGACACATTGACTCCGATCGTCACCGCGAGGGCCTGGGCGATTTCGACGAGCCTCGCGAGGTCAGCAGACTGGTAACGCGTCGCTTCGTAGCGCTGAATCTGCTGCATCTGGACACCGAGCCGATCGGCGAGGTGCCGCTGGCTCCAGCCACGCGCGACGCGAGTCTGGATGAGTAGCATGCCGAGCTCCTCGAGCTGGCCGTTCATCGCCGACGCTTTCTTGCCGGCTGCCAGGTCCTCGTAGAGACGGATCTCTCGTTCCAGGTCGGCGAGCTGCGCGCGAAGGCCAGCGAGCTCGAGAGCCCGGCGCTCTTTCGCATGGGGGCCCGGCCGTGGCGGTGAGGCCTCAGCCTTGGAGATGGCCGCACGGAACTTCTCGGCCTGCGTCTTGGTGATGCCGTACTGTCGGGCATTGAGAATCACGGGTCAGTCCTCCAAAGTCGTCAAGTCAATCTGCACAATTCCGACTGGGCGGCCATCTTTGGTCTGCTGAAAGAACTCCACGAACGTCATCCCAGAGTCGCCTTCGACGAGTTCGGACGGGAAGAAGTGCCCACCGAAGATCCACTTCAGTTCTTCGATGCCATCGGGCCCACGGAACGCGGGAATCAGCATCGTCGGGTCGACGCCTTCGAGATCCCACGTCACGTCGATGTCGCCCGGGTTCGCCTTGGCCGTCACGAACGACCCGCCGAAGTAGACGGTCGCGCATCCGGCTTCAGCGAGGTGCACGAAAAGGGCCAGTGAGCTCGCCACGCCAGAGCGCCATACGGCCTTTGACGCGCGGATGTTGACCCATAAAATG
>JBDTNQ010000124.1:0-12083 GCA_039933635.1 Acidobacteriota bacterium | reverse complement strand
CACACGCGAGAGCGACGTCGGACGGCAGTGGCCGGTGCATGCGCTTACGGGAGACTCGCAGACGGACCGTCGGTGGCTACTTCACGCCCGCGGCATCGGGGAAGCCCATGCGCTTCAAGAGCGACTGAAACCGCGGGTCGGCGTGCAGGCTTTCGAATTCCGGGTCGGCGTACATCCACGGCATGCAGTCCGCCCGATCGCCATATCCTCGTTCCAGCTGCGCGAGCGTCGACGGCATGTCACCGAGCCCGTGGTGCACCATGGCGATCTCGTACGGGCACACGTAGCCCTCACGCGCCTTGGCCGAGAGCTCCGAGAGCACTCGACGCGCGTCCGATGTCTTGCCCCACGTCGCATACGCGTTCCCGAGCATCTCGAAAATCGTCGAGTTGTCATCGATCTGCCGCGCTCGCTGCATCGACGCGATGGCATCGGGCATGCGCCCGACCTTCTGGAGGCCCCAGCCCAGATCGCGATGCGCGGGCCAGAAAGCGTCGTCCAGATCGAGCGCCTTCTGATTCACCGCAATCATCGCGTCGTACTCCCGCGCGAGGTAGTGGACGAATCCGGTGTCGACCATGATGACCACCGACAGCGGATCGAGCTCGCGTGCGCGTGACGCCTCACGTCTGGCCTCATCCCGGCGGCCGAGGGCGGCCAGATAGAGCGCGTACATGTCATGTGCGGACGCCAGGTTCGGGCTGAGTTCGATCGCGCGGAGGAACTCACGCTGGGCTCCGATCCAGTCGAACTCGTAGTACATGAGCACGCCGCCCATCGAGACGTGCGCTTCCGCCGACAGGGGATCGAGCGCGAGCGCCCGTTCGGCCGCGGCCTTGGCCATCGGCATGACATCGTGCGGCGATCGGTAGACGCTTCGCAGCGCGGTGTACGCATCCGAGAGACCTGCGTATGGGGCCGCGTACTGCGGCGCCGCGGTCGTGGCGGTCGTGAAGTCGGCGATCGCGCGGGTGATGTTGTCTTCGGCGCCCTTCGCGAGGAAATAGCGCCCGCGCAGATAGGCCTCCTGCGCCTCTGGAGCCACCGGCGCCGGCTGGGTCAGATGCGCGCGCTGCTGCGGTGTCAGCGTCACGCGAATGGCCTCCGCGATGGCCCTGGCGACCTCGCCTTCGAGCGACAGGACGTCGCGCATGTCGCGTTCGTAGGACTGACTCCACCGAACACGGTCGGTTGTCGCGTCAACGAGCTGGGCCGAGATTCGCACGCGGTCACCGGATCGCGCCACCGATCCTTCGACGATCGCATCGACCTGCAGCGCGCGGACGATGTCGGGAAGGACACGCGGCTGCCCTTTGTACCGCATGCTCGACGTTCGTGAAATCACCCGTACGCTGTCGAGCTGAGAGAGATTGGCAATCAGCGTGTCGGTGATCCCGTCGGTGAAGTAGTCCTCCACATTCGCCGACTCACGCGTCAGCGGCAGCACCGCCAGCGCCCTGATGACCGGTTCGGCGTCCGCGGTCGCGGCGCGGCCGCGATCGAAGAGGAGGAACGTCCCGGCCAGAGCAGCGATGATCGTCGCGGCCATGGTGGCGAAGGGCCACCAGGAACGGGCCGCGGAGGCCGACTCCTCCGCCTGCCCGGCCTCGCGCACGGACGCGAGGGCCTCCACCAATGCGTGCGCCGAGGGGAATCGATCGGCAGGCGCCTTCCGCACGGCGCGCCGGACGACCTCGTCGAGGCGCGGCGCCAACGAGCCGATCGATGCAGGCAGCGGCGCCGGCTCGTCATGAAGGACGGCGTCCATCTCCTCACGCTTCGATGCCCGCCCGAAGGCTCGCTGCCCCGTCAACATCTCGTCGAGAATCGCACCTAGCGCGAAGATGTCCGATCGACCGTCGACAGCCTCGCCCCTGACCTGCTCCGGTGCCATGTAGCCCGGGCTCCCCATGACCGTGCCGGCCTGGGTGCCGCTGCCACCTTCTCCGGTCATTCGACTGCCCTTGCCGGCATCGTCGTCATCCTGCGGCTGCGGCATTCCCGTCCTTCGGGCCAGACCGAAGTCCAGGATCTTCACGCGGCCATCTGCAGTGACAAAGAGATTCTCGGGCTTGAGGTCGCGATGGACGATGCCCTGGTCGTGCGCGGCGGCGCAGCCACGGGCGACCTGGATGGCCGCATCAATGGCCGTGACGACGGGCATGGGGCCGTCGTCCAGGACCTGCCGGAGCGTCCTTCCGACGAGCAGTTCGGAGACCACGAACGGAGAACCGTCGTGCATGCCGACGTCGTAGACCGTCAGGATGTTGGGGTGATTGAGTGCGCCCGCCGCGCGTGCCTCACCCAGGAGGCGCTGCTCGCGGTCCGGATCGGTTTCGGCCGGCAGCAGCATCTTGATGGCGACGTCGCGCTGGAGCCTGGCGTCATGGGCGCGATACACCTCACCCATACCGCCGGCCCCGATGGACTCCACGATCGTGTACGGCCCCAGGGCGTCGCCCGCGGCCACGCGTGCCGAGAACGCGGCCGCGGTCGCGTCCAGGAGCGGAGCGAGCAGGCCGTCTTCGTCGCCCGCGTAGGCGAGGAGCGACGCGACCTCACGTCGCAGTCCGTCGTCGGCTCCGCACGCGAAGATCAGAAACGCCGCCCGCTCCTCGACCGGGCGCTCGAGTGCGTCGTGGTATAGCGCTTCGACGCGCTTCAAGCGGTCGGAATCGATTGGTGCACTCACGCTGGCTCTCCTCCGAGTTCCCGCTTCAGCCAGCTCGTGACGAATTTCCAGTCGCGCGTCACGGTGTCGGTCGAGACCCCGATGACAGATGCGATTTCCTGGACGCTCAAGCCGCAGAACACCCGCAACTCGACCACGCGGGCCTTCCGCGGGTCCGCCGCCGCCAGGGCTAGGAGCGCGTCGTCGAGGGCGACCAGATCGAGGGCCCGTTCGGTCGACACCGCCAGGCGGTCGTCGAACGTCACCCGGCGGGCACTGCCTCCGCGCTTGTTGGCCCGCTTGGCGCGGGCGGCGTCGACCAGCACGCGACGCATGATGCGCGACGCCACGGCAAAGAAGTGAAGCCGGTCCTGCCATTTGACCTGCTGGGCGTCGATGAGCCGCAGGTAGGCCTCGTTCACGAGTGCCGTCGGCGCGAGCGTGTGTCCCGGCTGTTCGCGTCGCAGATGACGTCGCGCGATGCGGCGTAGCTCTTCGTAAACGAGCGGCACGAGGCCGTCGAGGGCCTGCTCGTCGCCGGCGCGCCACGCGAGCAGCAACTCGGTGACGCCGTGATTGCCGGATGGGACATCCGTCATTGAGGGGATCTGACCGGGGATTCTAACCCGCACGGCTCGGCCGTGCGGCTTTTCGCCCGGGCTTTACGCCTTCAGGGGTGAGGACTCGTTTCTCAAGGAGACACGCGATGAATATCAGGAGCTTGCCGAGCGCGCTGGGTGCCGGAATGGTCGTGCTGCTGGCGGCGTTTCGACCCGATGTCGGCACCGCGGCACACATGCCACTGACGCCGCTCGAGGAGACGAACCAGTGGCCTGAGGTGGTGATCAATGGCCGCGCGCTATCCCGGCCTGAAATCCTGGAGATTGTGCGCGCCTATGGCCAGGTGCTCGCGGGCCGCTTCTGGTACGACCCTGTCAGCGGGCTGTGGGGCGCGGAGGGGCGTGAGCTGTCCGGATACCTGCGACCCGGGCTGCCCTTTGGAACGCTGTCGCCGCGTGCGTCCAACGGCAACACACGAATCTTCGTCAACGGGCGCGAAATCAACCTGGCGGAGGCGCTGTTCTACCAATGGGTTCTGGGTGCGGCCCTTCCCGGACGGTACTGGCTCGATGGGCGCACGGGCGATTTCGGACTCGAAGGGATCCCCATGCCCTCGGGCAATCTCATGGCGGCGATCCGGAGCAAACAGCCAGGAGGCCAGCGCGGATCTGGCTTCTGGTCTGGCGGCGTGAATGGCCCGGGAGGCATGATCGGCGCCACGGACGGCAGCTGCTCCATGGTGAGCACCAGCGCTGGAACGTGGTCGTCGGGATGCTGACCTCGCCAGATATGCGACGCGTCGGGACGCAGACGTGATGACTGACGACGAGTCTGCGCGGTCGCTCAGCGAGATCGTCGCCGGCCTCGGGAGCTCGGATACAGGAGAGCGTTTCGAGGCCACCGAGGAACTCGGGATCCGTGGGGATGCGTCCGCGGCCGCGGTGAGCGCGCTGGTCGCGGCACTTCGTGACCCGCAGTTGCTGGTTCGGATGGGGGCCATCAAGGCGTTGGGACGAATCGGCACAAGCGCGGCCGCGGCCGCGCCCGCGCTTCTTCTCGCCATGGAGCAGCCTGAACAATTGATGCATGCGGCATGGGCGCTGGGCACGATCGGCTCAGCTGCGCCCGGCGTGGCCGCTCGCCTGCGCAGCCTGCTCGATGATGCCGACCAAGAGGCCCGCGAGGTCGCGGCAATGGCGCTGTGGCGCATCGAGCGCCATCCTGCCGCTGTCGATGTCATCGGAGAGGCGCTTCACAGCCTCGACGCGCGACTCGTCGCGACCGCCGCTCGAGATCTGATTGAGATCGGAGGACGATCCGCCGCCGCACGACTTGAAGGCGTTCTCACTTCCGGTGACGAGGACCGGGCACGCATCGTCAGGGAGACGATCGCGCGTCTCGGTGTGTCTCCGGAGGTAGCACTTCGGTCGCTCCGCGACACGCCGCATTAGTCCTGAAGCCCGTGCGGCTTTTCACCTCGACTTTGCGCCTTTGTAAGTGACGGGCTGCTTCCGTCAACCACTCGAGGAGAAATCACATGAGGCTCTACTTTCTTGCGCTTGTCGTTCTCGTGCTGGTGTCTCCAGCATGCGATGGACGCTCGACGGCTTCCACCCCCACAAGCCCCAGTTCTGGGGCGTCCTCCCCCACCCCTCCCGCGGGGCCCAGCGCGGCGGCCAGCCTCGACGTCACCGGCACATGGGTCTTTGCGTTGAACAACCTGAAGGTGACCTGGGCACTGACGCAGACCGGTGATGTGGTGACAGGCACCGCGCTGGTCGTCGACACGAACAATCCCTACTACGGTGCCGGGGTCATCGGCACCATCACGGGCACCGTCGCGAATGGCGGATTCGTCTATACCCAGACGCATGCGACCTTGCTCGTGGCCGGATGCACGGAGACCGATACCGGGCAGATGACCCTTTCGGGGGGGAACAGTCTGACCGGCACCAATACCGAGGTGAATAGCTGTAAGCGCGCGCCTGCGGTGAACGTCGTGACGTTTGTGAAGCAGTAGGACGACGCGCTGGCGGTGATGCCTGAGTGCGAGCGGCGGCCGTGGGACGTTTACTCCGCCCGCAGAGCCTGGAGTGGATCGGTGCGGCCCGCCCGCCGCGCCGGCAGCCAACTGGCGACGATGACCACGGTCACTTCCAGTGCGGCCGCCATCGCAAACGTTTCCGGTTGAACGCGATCGACTTTTCATCGCCGTGCTCTCGGGACTACTCGGACTCTTCTGCGCAACGATTGCCGTTCAGCTGTTTGTCACAGCTCAAAGGACTGGGCTCAATGGCGCACCGCCGGAGGGGTTCTACCTGCCCGACTTGCTGGTGGTCGTTCTTGTGGCCGCGCTCTCGGGGTTCGCCGAGGTTGTTCATCTTAGGCAGCCTCTTGGAAACGCCTCCACGGCGAGCGTCGGCCGAGGCTCGCGTGTGGACGCTGATGGTTGTAGCCGCGCAGATAGGGCGACAGCGCCGCCGTCAGGCGCCTGGTGAACATGTCGAACATCGGTACCGGCGGCAGCGGGTCGTGGTTCACGCGCCGCGTGCTCCCGGCCGTGGTGCGTCGCCTTGGCCCCATTCTCGAGGACAAGGAGCGGATGAAGGACGCGCTCCGGGCGAGCGATGTGGAGTGGGTGGCCGTCCGCATGGCGGCCATCACGAAGGGCCCCGCGAAGCCCGTGCGCACGAGCGCGGACGGGCGTGGATTGGGCCTGTCGGTGACCGCAGGATCGGCCGCAGCATTCCTCCTGGCGCGCACCCAGGGATCCGAGTTTCTACGTGAGACGCCCTCGCTGAGCAATTGAAGGCCTGCATGCTCATGCCATGGGGCACGCAGGGTCCCGCAGTGGGCCGCTCGGCCTTCACGCCGAGGGCAGCACGATGCGCGGCTGGACCACGCGCCCACTGGCCAGGAACAGTCGTGTCGCCTCCTGAATGTCCACCGACTGTTCGAACAGATTGTGCCCTCCCCCGTCGATCACGATCTGCCGGCCCCGGCTGAACCCGCGCATCGTTGCCGCCTGCGACTCCATGGGCAGACGTCCGTCTGCCGTGCCAGTCAGGAAGAGTGTGGGAATGGAGGTCTTCAGCGGCTGGCGCCACGCCGGATCGATGTCGAGGTCCGGCCAGTCGCCCAGGCCTTGCGGCACCGGATAATTGTGCGCATCCCCCAGCGCGCTTTGGGCCACCTGTGACTGCCACAGCGCCTTGCGCGCGGCCGACCAGTTGCTGGACAGGTCCATGATTTCCCCCATGCCACGGAAGGCGGTGAAACGGCCGGCGCGCGGGTCGAGGCAGCGGCTCTGGATCAGCTGCGCGATCGCGGCAAAGTCACCCTGGTCCATCCGGCGGTAGAGATCCGTCAGGCTCCGGGCGCCAGACGCATCGTTGATGAGGAAGAAGGAGACGGCGTAGCGGACGGGAAAAGAATCGAATCGGATCGTCACGGGATCGCGGCTGCCCTGTGGCGTCAGTTCGACGGTCACCGGATTGGCATCGAGCCGGGCATGGACCCGGCGCATCGTGTCGACCAGTTCGGCGCCACCCATCCGCCGGAGATAGGCATCCACGTCGGCCGGCAGTCGCACCGTCTGGTCGAGCCCGCGTCCCGACGCCAACACCGCGCGGCCGACGTGGCTCGGGTGGGCCTTCATGTAGGCCGAGGCCAGCTGCGGGCCGTAGCTGATCGCGACTAGATCGATGCGTCGCGCGCCGAGGGCCAGGCGCAGGGCTTCGAGATCCTCGGCCGAGTCCATCAGCGTGTACCCCGCCGGATCGACCCCGGCCGCGCGCCATTGGTCGAGGCAGCGCCCGAACTGTTGACGGAAGTATCCCGCGATGGCGGGCCCTGTCAGCATCATCGGGTCGAGCCGGGCATCAGGCTCGCAAATCGGAATGGCGTTCGATCGCCCCGTGCCGCGCTGGTCGGGAATGATGACGTCAGCCACGCTGCGCAGTCGCTCGAACATCGGGCCCCGGGGGCCCTGCAGATCGGCCGTGCCCGCACTCCCCGGCCCACCGGCCAGGTAGACGATCGGATGGCCCGGATGGTCGGCGATCGACCGCAGGCCACGAAGCGGAGCGTGATCGATCGCGCGCGCGGATTGGCTCGGTGTTCCGGGACGTCGAAACGGCCCAACTCGGCGGTCAGCGTGTGGCCGGCCTGCATGCGCAGGGCCACGGGCTCGAACAGCACGGCCGGGGTGTCTATCGGTGGCGCGGCCCCTCCCGGCAGCAGCACGCTGGTCAGCCCCGCGAGGACGGACAGTCGTCGGATCGATCGCCTCGGCGGATCGGCCGGGCCCAGAGATCGGCGTTCGGATTCAGGAGTCATCAAGACATATGACGGGCCCACCCCGGCGTTGGACAGCCGCCAGCCCGACGATGATGCCGGCGATGCCGGCCGACGCCAGGATGCTGACGCCACACTGCCGGATCGGCTTGAACACCGTCACGAGCATGCCGACGCTGAGAACAATGGCTGAGGTCTGTGGTGGCATGCATCCTCCGGAACGACGATGACGGGAGGGCTGGCCCATGAAGATCCGCGGTTTACTCCGCCCGCAGAGCCTGGAGTGGATCGGTGCGGCCCGCCCGCCGCGCCGGCAGCCAACTGGCGACGATGACCACGGTCACTTCCAGTGCGGCCGCCATCGCAAACGTTTCCGGTTGAACGCGATCGATGCCGAGGACGCGCACCCGGAGCAGCGCGTTGACCACGGTCCCGAGCAACACGCCCAGCGCCAGACCGGGTGCGACGAGCCGCAGGGACTCAGCGAGGACCATGATTCGCAGCGCGCGCGCCGATGCGCCGATTGCCGCGCGCACTCCGAACTCGCGCGTCCGCTGACTGACGACCGCGTGCGTGACCCCGAAAAGGCCCACCGCGGCGAGCGCTGTGGCGAGTGCTCCGCAGACGGCCAGGAAGCCCGCCAGCGCGCGCGCGGGCCACAGGGGTTGCGCGAGACGATCCACCATCGTGCCGATTGACTGCGGAGGAAGGCTCGCATCCACCCGGCGGATCGCCTCTCGGAGCGGCGCGGCGAGAAGGCCCGGCTCACCAAGCGTGCGCACGACGATCGTGACAGGACCGCCGAAATCGCCGTCACGCAGTGGCCGAAAAATTGCCGGGCGCGCGTCCCCGTCGGTGAGCAGACGGTACGACATGTTGCCAACGATGCCGACGACGGTGACCATTCGACCGTCGTCGACGCGAAAGGATCGCCCAATCGGTGAGACACCAGGCCAGAACTCGGTCGCGGCAGCGGCGTTGATCACCACCTGATCGCTGCGGCCGTCGTCGGAGAACATCCGCCCGGCCTGGATGGCGACTCCCATTGTTTGCATGTACCGCGCATCGACGGCATACACATCGGCCGTGGAACAGCCTCCCCTGGCGCAGTCACGGCCCTCGGCTCCGATGGGCACGACCCGATCGGAGCCGACGAAGAACGGAACGCGATCGGCGGCACTGACCGCTGTGACGCCCGGCAACGCCGCGGCCCGATCGAGAAAGGCGGACACGATCTGGCGAGTGGCCTGGGGCGGGTGGCCGTACGCCGCGGGCGCGAGTTCGACGACGGCGATGTGCTCGGCATCGAAGCCGGGATTCGCGTGTCGAAGCGTGACGTAGCCACGGCCCAGGAGCAGGGCCAGGGTCAGGAAGACGGTCGATCCCGCCAGTTGAAGCACGAGGAACACGCGGCGCGCGCGAGCCTGCGCGCGACTGCCCGTCAATCCTGTTGCGCCACCGGCGATCCATTTCACGAGGCTGCCGCGCCAGACCTGCCAGGCCGGCACGATCGCTGGAACGAGCGCGGCCACCAGCGACAGGACCACGCCCACCGCGATCGCGCGCCCGTCTGTCTGGGCGTGCAACCGCTGGGGAATGGGCGCGGGCAAACTGAAGGCCGACAGCAGCGCACTGCTCCAGGTCGCAAGGAGCAGGGCGACGGGCACGGCCACCGGCGCGAGCAGGAACTGCTCAATCAGAATGTGTCGGATCAGCTGGCCTCGCGACGCGCCGAGGGCAGCGCGAAGACCGAACTCGCGCCGACGGTCCGCGGACTTCGCGAGCATCAGCCCTGCGACGTTGAAGCAGGCGACCAGCAGGACCATGCCGACCGCGACCATGGCGATCGCCGCGACGGGCCTCAGCGCGCGCGCCTCTGGATGACCGTCCACGAACGGCACGAACGCCGCCCGCACACCGGGGACCCCGGGGCCCCCGGGGACCCCGAGGACCGATGAGCGGCGAAGCGGTTGCACGATGCGCTCGAGGTCGAGCGCGAGCGCCGCGGGATGGACACCGGGCTTCGGACGCGCGATCAGCGCGAGCCACGTCGAGTCGTCGGCACTGAGGGCCGCCGGTAGTGCCAACGGGCGACGCGCCTCGAGCGGCATCCACACGTCCGGCTCGAACAGGCCGCCGGGACCCTGAAAGTCGTCGGCCACGATTCCCACGATGCTGGCGTTGCGGGTGTTGAGGACGAGACCGTTGACGGACCAGTCGGGCGTGGCTCGCAGTTGCGTGCGCCAGAAGCGCTCGCTCACGACGACAGGGATGGATGGGTCCGCCGGGTCGAGAGGCGGCAGGCGCCGGCCTGCCACGAGCGGCGCCGACACCAGATCAAAGTAGCGCGGTGAGACGAGAAGAGCCCATACCTGAACGGCGCCCGCCTCGGACTTCAGCGCCAGCGGCGTCCGGCCTTCCGCCGCCACCGCTTCAAACGCGACGCTCTGCCCGACGACCGCGTCGAATACGCGCGGCGACGTGCCGGCCCACGGACGGGAGGCAGTCCCCGCGAACACCCATCCGGCGCCCCCGGGCCCTGTGAACCGACTGGCGCTGGCGCCAAGCGCGTCGACCACCCGCCAGGCGACCAGGTTCACGCTGAGTCCGACCGCGAGCGTTCCGACGACGAGAATCGTGAAGGCGGGCCGCCGCAGAAGCGCGCGGGCGGCGATACGCAGGTCACGGCGAAGCCAATCCATCGTCCCTCGGACGGAAACGTGGTGGCAGATGTTCCGCGCCACTCGTTCAGGCCGCGACGAAGCCTGACAACGTGAACCGATACGCGCGCTGTGCCGCGTCGTACTCGGCGTGGAACTTCGTGGGGCGCGGCCAGCCCCGGCACGCTCGGTACGGGCAGATCGAACGGCGCCTTCTTCATCAGCATCGCCTTCGGCAGCGCGGCCGGATCGTTCTCGCTCTTGCGGCGATGGCTAGTGCATCGCCCACAGCGTGACGAAGAAGAGCAGGAAGCGATACGCCATCAGGATCGGAGTGAGCAGTCCCGCGAGCACCACAGCTCGGATCGCCGAGGCCATGGCGCCATCACCGTACGCGCGCCTGAGCGCGAGAAACAGGTAAAGAATGAAGGCACCGAGATCAATCGAGCTCAGGAGAGCGTCGAGCCCTCGTGATCCCAGATGCAGGTGCAGGACGAGCAGAAGGCTTGTGACGGTGAGCGATGTGATCAGCATCACCGCCAGGACAAAGGCATAGAAATGCGCGGCGAAGACCAGATGCTCGAAGAAGTAACGCCGGAATCCATAGAGCGCGGCGAGGCATCCGGCGAACGCCGGAATCATCACGAGAATCCATGTCTTGCCCTGGGTTCCGGCGGCCGCATTGAACTCTCGCCCGAACTCCTCATGGTTGAGGCCGCTCTTTACGATCGCCGAGGTGACTCTTGCCTGCTTGAACGCCGTAAAGGGTGGATCTTGTTCCTGGATCGCCAGCGGCGTGCGGAAGGAGTTCCAACCAGACAGCGCGTAGAGAATATTCATGACGATGAAGAGCTGCATCGGTCCGACCGAGGCTCTACGTTTGCCGGACAGGTAGTCACGTGTGAGCCAGCCGGGACGAGTCAGCAGCGTCCAGGCGCTGCGGAGGATCCGAAGATCGAAGTGCGAAATCGATTCGAGCGCTCCTTCAACAAAGTGCGCGACGGAGTAATCGTGCGTCGTCAAGCGCTTCTCGCCGCACTTCGGGCAGAAGCGGTCGCTGATGGGTGTCTGGCAGCTGGGGCACCGAGCGGTCGTCGCCTCGTTCATGCGGGTAGTCTAGTCGCTGTGTGGTCCGCGGTAGATCCCGCCTGCACACGGTCTGAATTGCACCTGGCAGACCGCGGGCGGCGACATCGTCGCCACCCGCGTATGTGCGTCGCATTGGGCCGAACGTCGCCGATCAGGCGGTCAGCTCGAGGATCAGGTTGACCGGCGTCTGCGCGGCGCGGCGCAGGTTGGAGAACCCGGCGTCGCGCGCGACCTTGCGCAGGCGCTCCTCGCCCGCCTGCGCACCAAGGCCGAGTCCGACCTCCTGCGACAGCGAGTGTGGCGTGCACGCCATTGCCGACGCGGCGTAATACATGCGGCCAATCGGATTCAGGTTCTCCTCCAGCCGGTCGCCGGCGTAGGGCTCCACAAGCAGCACCTTGCCGTCTTGCTTGAGCGCTTGGCGGGCACGGGCGAGCGCGCCGACGGGATCGCCCAGATCGTGCAGGCAGTCCATGAAGCAGATGAGGTCGAAATCATGACCCTCGAGTTCGGTCGCAGGTTTGACCTCGAACGTGATGTTGCCCGTCACGCCCTGCTCGACCGCGCGCTCGCGGGCGGTCGCGATCGACGCGTCGTGATAATCCAGGCCGATGAAGCTCGACTTCGGGAATGCCTGCGCCATCAGGATGGTGGACGCGCCGTGTCCGCAGCCGATATCGGCAACCCTGGCGCCGTGTTTCAGGCGGTCGACGACGCCGTCGAGCGCCGGTAGCCATTCGTTCACCAACGACGCGCGGTAGCCGGTGCGGAAGAAGCTCTCGGTGCCGCAGAACAGGCGATGGTTG
>JBDTNQ010000123.1:0-12630 GCA_039933635.1 Acidobacteriota bacterium | reverse complement strand
CGGACCCGATTTACAACAGTCCGCTCGTGACCAAGTTCATCAGCACGATCATGCGGGGCGGAAAGCGCTCCACAGCCGAGCGCATCATGTACAAAGCGCTCGACATCGTGAAGGAGAAGTCGGCCGACGATCCGCTCAAGGTGTTCAAGAAGGCGATCGACAACGTCAAGCCGAGCCTCGAAGTGAAATCTCGCCGCGTCGGCGGCTCGAACTACCAGGTGCCCATCGAGGTCAACCCGAACCGCCGCCTCTCGTTGGCGATTCGCTGGGTGGCCGGGTACGCCTCGGAACGCGGCGACGGCAAGACCATGCAGGAGAAGCTGGCGAACGAGTTCCTGGACGCCGCGAACCTGCGCGGGGGCGCCGTCAAGAAGCGCGAAGACACGCATCGCATGGCGGAAGCCAACAAGGCGTTCGCGCATTACCGCTGGTAACGATTCCGACACGGTCACGAGCACATATTCGTCATGGCACGCACCATTTCCCTGAATCGTTGTCGCAACATCGGCATCATGGCCCACATTGATGCCGGCAAGACGACGACCACCGAGCGCATTCTCTTCTACACCGGCATCACGTACAAGATCGGTGAAGTGCATGAAGGCACGGCCGTCATGGACTGGATGGAGCAGGAGCAGGAGCGCGGCATCACCATCACATCGGCGGCCACGACGTGCACGTGGCGCGATACGCGCATCAACATCATCGACACGCCCGGACACGTGGACTTCACCGCGGAGGTCGAGCGCTCGCTGCGCGTGCTCGACGGGTCGGTCGCCGTGTTCGACTCGGTCGCCGGCGTCGAGCCGCAATCCGAGACGGTGTGGCGTCAGGCCGACAAGTACCGCGTGCCGCGCATCTGTTTCGTCAACAAGATGGACCGGATCGGCGCGGACTTCATCCGGACGTACGAACAGATCAAGAGCAAGCTGCAGGGCAACCCTGTCGCGCTGCACCTGCCGATCGGCATCGAGGACAAGTTCTCCGGCGTCGTCGACCTCATCAAGATGAAGGCCCTTCGGTGGAAGGACGAAACGATGGGCGCCGACTATGTCATCGAGGACATTCCGGCCGACATGCTGGATCTCGCGAAGCAGTACCGCGAGGAGCTCATCGAGAAGGTGAGCGAGGTCGACGATCAGATCCTCGAGAAGTACCTGCACGGCGAGGAGATTCCCGAAGAGCAGATCAAGGCGGCGCTGCGCAAGCGCACGATCGCGTCGGTCCGTGACGAGAAAACCGCCTTCGTGCCGGTGATTTGCGGGTCGGCGTTCAAGAACAAAGGCGTCCAGCCGTTGCTCGACGCCGTGGTCGACTACCTGCCGTCGCCGCTGGATATTCCGCCGGTGATCGGTATCGACCCGAACGGGGCCGAGGGGGCCACGGCCGAGCGGGGCCCGAAGGACGACGCGCCGTTGTCGGCGCTCGCGTTCAAGATCATGACCGACCCGTTCGTCGGGCAGCTCACGTTCATTCGGGTCTACTCGGGTGTCATGACGTCGGGCATGGCGGTCTACAACTCGACCAAGCAGAAGCACGAGCGCATTGGCCGGTTGCTGAAGATGCACGCCAACAAGCGCGAGGACATCAAGGAAGTGTACGCGGGCGACATCGCCGCGGCCGTCGGCCTGAAGTCGGTCTCGACTGGCGACACGGTGTGCGACGAGAAGACGCCGGTCATCCTCGAGGCGATGGACTTCCCGGAGCCCGTCATCTCGCTGGCCATCGAGCCCAAGACGAAGTCGGACCAGGAAAAACTGGGCATGGGCCTGGCGAAACTGATGGCCGAGGATCCGACGTTCCGTGTGAAGACGGACACGGAGACCGGTCAGGTCGTCATCGCCGGCATGGGCGAGTTGCACCTCGAGATCATCGTCGACCGTCTGAAGCGCGAGTTCAGCGTTGAAGCGACCGTTGGCGCGCCGCAGGTGGCCTACAAGGAAACCGTGACGCGGGCCTCCGAAGGCGAGGGGCGCTACATCAAACAGACCGGCGGACGCGGGCAGTACGGTCACGCCAAGATCCGTCTGGTGCCGCGCAAGCCGGGCGAAGGCTATCTCTTCGAGAACAACGTGGTCGGCGGATCGATTCCGAAGGAGTTCATCAAGCCGATCGACATGGGCATTCGCGAAGCGATGACCACGGGTGTGCTCGCGGGCTACCCTATCGACGACGTCCTGATTGATCTGTATGACGGCTCGTACCACGACGTCGACTCGAACGAAATGGCGTTCAAGATCGCCGGGTCGATGGCGTTCAAGGATGCGGCGAAGAAGGCGCATCCCGTGTTGCTCGAGCCGGTCATGCGCGTCGAAGTGACGGTGCCCGAGGAGTACATGGGCGACGTCATCGGCAACCTCACGAGCCGCCGCGGCCATCTGCAGTCGATGGAGGCGCGTGGCGGCACGCAGGTGATCAATTCGCGCGTGCCGCTGTCCGAGATGTTCGGCTACGCGACGGACCTGCGGTCGAGGACCCAGGGCCGCGGATCGTATTCGATGCACTTCGACCGGTATGAGCCGGCGCCGTCGTCGGTGAGCGACGAGGTCATCAAGAAGGCCAGCGGCAAGTAGGCAGTTCGAACTTCGAAGTTTGCGAGAGTAACTATGGCGACACCGTTCTCTGAAAAGATTCGCATCCGCCTGAAGGCGTACGACTACCGCGTGCTCGATCAGTCCACGACGGAAATCGTGGAGACGGCGAAGCGCACGGGCGCGCGCCTGGCCGGCCCGGTGCCGCTGCCGACCGAGAAGAACAAGTGGACCGTGCTGCGGTCGCCGCACGTCGATAAGAAGTCGCGAGAGCAGTTCGAGATTCGGACGCACAAGCGGCTCATCGACATCTTCGAGCCCACCCCGCAGACGGTGGACGCGCTGATGAAGCTCGACCTCCCCGCGGGCGTGGACGTCGAGATCAAGGCGTTCGGTAAAGAGCACAAGTAAGGCTTCAGGCTCACGACTCGGGGCGCAGGCCCTGAGCTCGAGCCGTCGAGAGTTTCTATGATCACAGGAATCATCGGACGAAAAGTGGGCATGACCCAGGTCTTCGAGACCGACGGCACCGTCGTGCCGGCCACGGTCATCAAGGCGGGTCCGTGCGTCGTCGTGCAGGCGAAGACCGCGGCCACCGAAGGGTATGAGGCCGTGCAACTGGGCCTGGTGGATGACACGCCCGCGAAGGCCAACAAGCCGACGGTGGGGCACTACAAGAAGGCCAACGCGCCGGCCACGCGCATCCGTCTCGAGGTCAAGATTGCGCCGGGCGGTGATGCGCTGAAAGCCGGCGATCAGGTGCTCGCGAACATCTTTACGGCCGGCGATCGCGTGGACGTGATCGCGTCGAGCCGCGGCAAGGGGTTTCAGGGCGTCATGAAACGCCACAACTTCGCCGGCGGCGCGGCGACCCACGGCTCGATGTTCCATCGCGCGCCGGGTTCGATTGGCGCCTCGTCCTTTCCGTCGCGTGTCGTCAAGGGCATGCGGGCGGCGGGACGGATGGGCGGCAAGCGGGTGACGACGCGGAATCTGAAGGTCGTGTCGGTGGATCTGGACAACAACCTGATCGTCCTCCGTGGCGCGGTGCCCGGGGCACCGAACGGCGTGGTGACGCTTCGGCGCGCGGTGGCGCGCAAGCCGGATCCACAGCCGCAGGTGGAGAAGAAGAAGGGTAAGAAGTAGCCATGACACTCGATGTCGTGAACGGCGAAAACAAGAAGGTCGGATCGGTGGATCTGAAGGACGAGGTGTTCTCCGGCCCCGTCAAGTCGGACCTGATCTGGGAGTCGGTCGTGCGGTCGAACGCGGCGGAGCGCCGCGGCACGCACATGACCAAGAACCGGGCGCTGGTGAGCGGCAGCGGCAGGAAGCCGTGGCGGCAGAAGGGGACGGGCCGCGCGCGCGTCGGCGAAATCCGCAACCCGCTGTGGCGCAAGGGCGGCACGGTGTTCGGACCGCAGCCGCGCAGCTACGACTACGCGCTGCCCAAGAAGGTCGAACGCGGCGCGCTGAAGGCGGCGTTGACCGCGAAGCTGCGCGAGGGCGTGGTGACGGTGGTCGACGAGCTGCGCGCCGGCGAGATCAAGACGAAGGCGGCTGCGGAACTGCTGCGCCGGCTCGGCGCGCAAGGCCGGACGCTCGTGGTGGACGTGAAGCTGGAAGAGCGGTTCGTGCTGTCGGCGCGCAATGTGGCCGGCGTCACGATCGTGGCGAGCGGGCGGTTGACCGCGCGCGACGTCATGAACACGACGCGCATCATCGCGACACGCGCGGCCGTCGAGCGGCTGCAGGAGGTGTTGGCATGAAGCTCACCGATGTCATTCGTCGTCCGCTCATTACCGAGAAGACGTCCATGGCGCGTGAGGTGTCGACCGTGGTGGTGTTCGAGGTCGCGGCGCGTGCCACCAAGATTGACGTGAAGCACGCAGTCGAGAAGTTGTTCGACACCAAAGTGGAGTCGGTGCGGACGGGGATCATGCACGGGAAGATCAAGCGCCAGGGACGGTTCGCCGGACAGCGGTCGGACTGGAAGAAGGCGTGGGTCAGACTCCGGGCGGGCGCGAAAGTGCCCGAGATCTTCGAAGGCGCCTAAGAGCGCACGAGGGCATCATGGCGATTCGTAACTACAAGCCGACGTCGGCGGGCCGGCGCTTTCAAAGCGTCCAGACGTTTGACGAGATCACGACGGACCAGCCGTACAAGCCGCTGACCGAGTCGCTCGAGCGATCGGGCGGCCGCAACAACGCGGGTCACCTCACCTCATGGTGGCGTGGCGGCGGTCACAAGCGCAGCTATCGCGTGATCGACTTCAAGCGCGACAAGCTCAATATTCCGGGGAAGGTCTCGACGGTCGAGTACGATCCGAATCGATCGGCGCGGATCGCGCTCGTGACCTACGCGGATGGCGACAAGCGTTACATCCTGCATCCGCTCGGCCTCAAGGTCGGCGATCCGGTGGTATCGGGCGAAGCGGTCGACATCCTGCCGGGCAACTGCCTGCCGCTCAAGAACATCCCCCTCGGCACCATGCTCCACAACGTGGAGTTGAAGCCGGGCAAGGGCGGCCAGATTGCGCGGTCAGCCGGATCGTCCGTGCAGCTCGTGGCCAAAGAAGGCGCCTACGCCTCGGTGAAGATGCCGTCGGGTGAAATCCGGCTCATCGGCGTCGAGTGCTTCGCGACGATCGGCCAGGTTGGCAACATCGACCATGAGAACGTCTCGATCGGGAAGGCGGGACGCAACCGCTGGCGCGGCAAACGGCCGCACGTGCGCGGCGTCGCAATGAACCCGGTCGACCATCCGCTTGGCGGTGGTGAGGGCAAGACCTCGGGTGGCCGGCATCCGGTGTCGCCGTGGGGGCAGCCGTCGAAGGGCTACAAGACGCGGCGCAACAAGCGCAGCGATGCGTTCATTGTCGAGCGGCGGAAGAAGTAGAGAGAGTCACCTATGGGTAGATCACTGAAAAAGGGTCCCTTTATCGACCTCCACCTGCTCGAGAAGGTGGAAGCCATGAATCGCGGGAGCGAGAAGAAGGTCATCAAGACCTGGTCGCGGCGATCCACGGTGGCTCCGGAGATGGTGGGGCACACGATTGCCGTGCACAACGGCCGGAAGTTCATCCCCGTCTACGTCACCGAGAACATGGTCGGGCAGAAGCTCGGCGAGTTCGCGCCGACGCGGCTCTTCAAGGGCCACACGACGAAGGCCGAGAAGGCTGCGCAGGTGGCGTCGTCTGGAGCGTCCGGCGGTAAGGGAGGCCAGTAATGGCGGGCCAGGCGACTTCCAAGTACATCCGCACGTCGGCGCAGAAGGCCGGGCTCGTGCTCGACCAGATTCGCGGCGCGGAAGTAAGCCGCGCGCTGGCGACGCTGCGGTTCTCGCGCAAGCTCATCGCCCGTGACATCGAGAAGACGTTGCGGTCGGCGATTGCCAACGCGCAGCAGAAGCCCGAGTTCGGCGGTGATGTGGATCGGCTCTATGTCGCGAAGTGCTTTGCGGACCAGGGGCCGAGCATGAAGCGCATTCGCCCTGCGCCGATGGGCCGCGCGTTCCGCGTGGTGAAGCGCATGGCGCACCTGACGGTCGAAGTGGCCGAGCGGCCCGTGAAGGCCTCGGCGGCCGCGCCCGCCAAGGGACGTCGGACCAAAACGGCGAAGGCGGAGTAGGCACAATGGGTCAAAAAGTTCATCCGTACGGCTTCCGGCTCGGCTTCAACAAGACGTGGCGATCGCGCTGGTACGCCGACAAGGACTACGCAAAGCTGCTGCACGAGGATCTGAAGCTCCGTCAGGAGCTGAAGACGCGATTTGCGCACGCCGGTGTGTCGCGGATCGACATCGAGCGGGCGGCGAACAAGTTGAAGGTGGACATCCACACCTCGCGCCCCGGGATCATCATCGGCCGCAAGGGCACGGAAGTGGATCGGCTGCGGCAGGAGCTGCAGAAGACGACGGGCCGCGAGGTGTTCATCAACATCCTCGAGATTCAGAAGCCCGAGCTCGACGCCCAGTTGATCGGCGAATCGGTGGCGGCGCAGCTCGAGAAGCGCGTGGCGTTCCGTCGTGCGATGCGCAAGGCCGTCGAGTCGGCGTTGCGATTCGGCGCGCGGGGCATCAAGGTGCGCGTGTCCGGCCGGTTGAACGGCGCGGAAATCGCGCGCTCCGAGTGGTATCTGCACGGCCAGCTGCCGCTGCAGACGCTGCGCGCGGACATCGATTACGGGTTCGCGCAGGCGTTCACGACCTACGGCGCCATTGGCGTGAAGGTGTGGCTCTACAAGGGCGAGCGCCTGTCGCCGCGCGTGGGTCGCGAAGAGGAATACCGCCAGCCGCGTCGCGCGGCGCGGGGGTGAGACGTTCCTCGTTTGGCTTGTGGCTTGGAAGTTTTGAGTTAGCAGGGTTGTCACTATGTTGATGCCAAAGAAGGTCAAGTACCGCAAGCAGCAGCGCGGCCGGATGCGCGGGCTGGCGTGGCGCGGTTCGTCGGTGGCCTTTGGGGACTACGGGTTGATGTCGCTCGAGCCGTGCTGGCTGACGGACCGGCAGATCGAGGCCGCGCGCGTGGCGCTGACGCGCGGAATCAAACGCGGCGGCAAGGTGTGGATCCGGGTGTTCCCGGACAAGCCCATCACCAAGAAGCCCCAGGAAACCCGCATGGGCAAGGGCAAGGGCGCGCCGGAAGGCTGGGTGGCCGTCATCAAGCCGGGCCGCATTTTGTTCGAGATGGAAGGCGTCTCGGTCGTGGAAGCGAAGGCGGCGATGCGGCTGGCGTCCGCGAAGTTGCCGATGAAGACGCGCTTCGCGATGAGGTTTGGCGAGGAGAAGGTGTCATGAAGGTGGTCGAACTCTTGACCGAACTGCGCGGGCTGTCGGCCGAGGACCTGGGCCAGCGCGCGCGTGACCTCGACGATCAGGTGTTCCGGCTGCGATTGCAGCGGGCGATGGGACAGGCCGAGTCGGGGAACAAGATCCGGCCGCTCCGCAAGGAATTGGCGCGCATCAAGACCGTACTGCGGGAGAAGGGCGTCAGGGGCTAGCGATGGCGAAGTCAGAGATTATCGGCACAGTCGTCAGCAACAAGATGGCCAAGAGCGTGGTCGTCACGACCGAGCGCAAGGTGCGCGAGGAGCTGTACGGCAAGCTCCAGCGCCTTACGTCGCGATTCATGGCGCACGACGAAGCGAACACGGCGCAGGTCGGTGACCGCGTGGCACTCGTGCCGTCGCGCCCGCTGTCGCGCCGTAAGCGCTGGGTCGTCACGCGTGTCGTCCAGCGGGCGAAGGGGGTTTAGTCATGGTGCAGATGCGTTCGATTCTCGACGTGGCCGACAACTCCGGCGCGCGCAAGATCGCGGTGATCAACCCGATCGGCGGCTCGACGGGGCGGTATGCCCGGATCGGGGACATCGTCACGGCGTCCGTGAAGGAAGCCACGCCCGACGGCACGGTGAAGAAGGGCCAGGTCGTGAAGGCCGTCATCGTGCGCACCCGCAAGGAACTGCGCCGTCGCGACGGCAGCTACATCCGTTTCGACCGGAACGCCGCGGTGATCATCAACGACCAGAACGAACCGGTCGGCACCCGCGTGTTCGGTCCCGTCTCGCGCGAGCTGCGTGAACGCCGGTTCATGAAGATCATCTCGCTCGCGCCGGAGGTGATCTAGTCATGGCTCAGACGGCCTCAGCCATCAAGAAGAACGACAACGTCATCGTGACGACGGGGCGCGACCGCGGCAAGCGCGGGCGCGTGCTTCGCGTGATCCCCGAGAAGGGCCGCGTGATCGTCGAGGGCGTGAATTTCATCAAGCGGCACACCCGGCCGAACCCGCAGAAGAACGTCAAGGGCGGGATCGTCGAGCGGGAAGCGTCGCTCAACGCGTCGAACGTGCAGCTCGTCTGCCCGGAATGCGGCGCGGTCACGCGCATCGGCCGCCGTCGGAACGATGACGGCTCGAGCGTGCGGTTCTGCGTGAAGTGCAAGGGAGTGGTGGACAAATGAATCGCCTGCGAGAGCGGTACATTGCGGACGTGATGCCGGTCCTCCAGAAGGAGTTCGGCTACAAGAACGTCATGGCCGTGCCCAAGATCACGAAGGTGGTCGTCAACATGGGACTCGGCGAAGGCACGCAGAACGCGAAGATCGTCGAGACCGGCGCCGAGGAGTTGAGCAAGATCACCGGCCAGAAGGCCGCCGTCACGCGCTCGAAGAAGGCCATTGCGCAGTTCAAGCTGCGCAAGGGCATGCCGGTCGGCGCCATGGTCACCCTGCGCGGCGAGCGGATGTTCGAGTTCCTGGATCGCCTGATCGCGATCGCGTTGCCGCGCGTGCGCGACTTCCGCGGCGTGTCGCCGCGGGGCTTCGATGGCCGCGGCAACTTCACGCTCGGCCTGCGCGACCAGCTGCTGTTTCCCGAGATCGACTATCTGAAGGTCGACAAGGCGCGCGGCATGAACATCTCGGTGATCACGACGGCCAAGACCGACGAGGAAGCCCGGCGGCTGTTGCAGCTGATCGGCATGCCGTTCCGGCAGAACTAGAGGCGTTATGGCGACGACTGCAAAAAGCTTCAAGGACAACGGCGATAAGGCCCCGAAGTTTGCGATCCGGCATCGCAACCGGTGCCGCAAGTGCGGGCGCCCCCGGGCCTACCTGCGGAAGTTCGCGCTGTGCCGGTTGTGCTTCCGCGAACTCGCCCTGCGGGGCGAGGTGGCGGGCGTGATCAAGAGCAGTTGGTAACGAGCCCAGCCCGACGGGGAGCCGTCGCGGCGGTCGACGGGGAGCCGTCGCGGGCGAGGTGAGAGCAGGAAGGCAGATATGACCGATCCGATCGCAGACATGCTCACGCGGATTCGCAATGCCGTGCACGCGCGCCATCAGCGCGTGGACATTCCGGCGTCGCGATTCAAGGCGCAGGTTGCGCGCATTCTCGAGCAAGAGGGCTACGTGGCCGGTATCAAACAGGTTGACGCGACCGGCGAGGCGCCTCCCGTGCTGCGGATTGCGCTCAAGTACGGGCCGCGCGGCGAGAATGTGATCACGGGCCTCGAGCGGGTCAGCCGTCCGGGCCGCCGGGTTTATTTCGGCCGCAACGACGTGCCGAAGGTCATGGGCGGTCTCGGGACGAGCATCCTGACGACCTCGCAGGGTGTGATGACCGGCCGCGACGCCATCAAGGCTGGCGTGGGCGGGGAAATACTCTGCAACATCTGGTAGGGGTGACGCGATGTCTCGTATTGGCAAGAAGCCCATTCCGGTTCCCTCAGGCGTCACCGTCACGGTGAAGCCGGGCGCCCTCGATTTCAAAGGCCCCAAAGGCGCGATGACGCAGCGCCTGCCGCCGGGCGTGGTGTTCGAAATGAAGGGCACGGATCTCGTGGCCAGTCTCGAGCGGCCCGATCCGGCGCTGGGGAAGTTTCACGGGTTGGCGCGCAGTCTGATGGCGAACGCCGTCGAAGGCGTGACCAACGGCTTCAAGCGCGAGCTCGACATTGTCGGTGTCGGATACCGCGCCGAGGTCAAAGGCAAGCAGGTGGTGTTTGCGCTCGGCTACTCGCATCCGGTGGTGTTCGACATTCCCACGGGTATCGACGTGGTCATCGACAAGCAGACGCACGTGACGGTGACCGGCATCGATCTCCAGCTCGTGGGGCAGGTCGCGGCCGACATTCGGAGCCTGCGCAAGCCGGACCCCTACAAGCAGAAGGGTGTGCGGTACACCGGTGAAGTGCTGAAGAAGAAGGTCGGCAAGACCGGAGCCTAGACGATGAGAATTCGAACAAAGCAAGATCGGCGAGATCGGATTCAGCTGCGGCAGCGTAAGCGGATCCATGGAACGGCGGAGCGGCCGCGCCTGGCGGTGTTCCGATCGGTCGGGCACATCTACGCGCAGGTGATCGACGACATGGCGGGCCACACGCTGGCCGCGGCGTCGAGCACCGAGCCGTCGCTGAAGAGCGTGTTCACCGGCAAGACGAGCGGCGGTAACCTGGCGGGCGCCGAAGCGCTCGGGCAGTTGATCGCGGAGCGGTCGCAGTCGAAGGGCATCAAGAAGGTCGTGTTCGACCGCGGCGGCAACCTGTATCACGGGCGCGTGCGTGCGGTGGCCGACGCGGCCCGCAAGGCCGGGCTGGAGTTCTGAGGGACATATGGCGCACTCTCGCGAAAAAATCGATCCGGCCGAACTTGAGCTGAAAGACACCGTTGTCAACATCAGCCGTGTCACCAAGGTCGTCAAGGGCGGTAAGAACCTGAGCTTCAGCGCGCTCGTGGTCATCGGTGATGGTCACGGCGTGGTCGGCTTCGGGATTGGCAAGGCGAAGGAAGTGCCCTCGGCCATCAAGAAGGCGATCGAAGCGGCGAAGAAGTCGCTGGTGCGCGTGCCGATGGCTGGCACCTCGATTCCGCACCCGGTGCTGGGGCGCTTCGGCGCCGGCGCCGTGCTGCTCAAACCCGCGCCGGATGGCACGGGCATCATCGCCGGTGGCGCGGTGCGCGCCGTGGTGGAGTCGGCCGGCATCAATAACGTGCTGACGAAGTCGCTGGGATCGGCGAACCACCACAACGTGGTCCGAGCCACGTTCACGGCGCTCGAAATGCTCCGTGAGCCGTCGCTCGTCGCGCGTCTGCGCGGCAAGGATCTCGAGGATCTGGTTGGCGCGCCGGCGCGCTAGAGGCTGGGAGCCATGAAGACACTGACGATCACGCAACTACGGAGCGGCATCGGCTTCGACAAGAAGCAGACGCTGGCGCTGCGCGGGCTCGGGCTTCGCCGCATTCGTCACACCGTGAAGGTGGAAGACACGAAGTCGGTGCGCGGGCTCATCTTGAAGGTGCGGCACCTCGTCCAGGTGGACGAGTAGGTGCCATTCACGAAGGAATCACGCTGATGTCTCTCAACAATCTCCGCCCGCCTCGCGGTGCGAAACAGCCGAAGAAGCGCGTGGGACGCGGCCCGGGATCGGGCCACGGCAAGACGGCGTCGCGCGGCAGCAAGGGCGCGAAATCGCGGTCGGGCTTCCGCTTCAAGCGGGGCTTCGAGGGCGGTCAGATGCCGCTCCACCGCCGTGTGCCGAAGCGCGGGTTCCATAACCCGTTTCGCGTGGAGTACGCGGTCGTCAACCTCGACACGCTCGCGGAGGTGTTCGACGCGGGGACGTCGGTGACGCCCGAACTATTGCGGGAGCGCGGGATCGTGCGCGAAACCGGGATCCTCATCAAGATTCTCGGGCGCGGGGAATGCGAGAAGGCGCTGACGGTGCGTGCGCACAAGTTCAGCGACACGGCATCGAAGAAACTGGCCGCCGCGGGCGGCGTGGCGGAGGTCATCGGTTAGCAGTCACGGGTGGGTGGTCCGGTCGCCGGACACGCACGCGAGATCCCTATGGACAGTCTCAGAAACATCTTCGCGATTCCGGAGCTGCGCAAGCGGGTGCTGTTCACGTTCGGCATCCTCGCGGCCTATCGGGTCGGCGGGCACATCAACACGCCGGGGATCAATATCTCGGCGCTGAGCGAGTTGACGAGGCAGGCGGCCAGCAGCAATCTGTTTGGCCTGTACGACATGTTCTCAGGCTACAACCTGTCGCAGATGACGGTGTTTGCCCTGGGGGTCATGCCGTACATCAGCGCCTCGATCATCCTGCAGCTGCTCACGGTGGTCTGGCCGTATCTCGAGCGCCTCTCGAAAGAGGGTGAGCTCGGGCGCCGGAAGATTACGCAGTACACGCGCTACGGCACGATCGTCCTGAGCGTGGTGCAGTCGATGGCGATTGCCATCTACCTGGAGAACGCCGGGCAGGCGGGCGGCTTCGCCATCGTCGATAACCCGGGATGGGGCTTCCGCCTCATGACGGTGTTGACGCTGTCGACCGGCTCGGTGCTCGTGATGTGGCTTGGTGAGCAGATCACGGAGCGCGGCATCGGCAACGGGATGTCGCTGCTCATCTATGCCGGCATCGTCGTCGGACTGCCGCGCGGGGCCATGCGGACGCTGTCGCAGCTGAGCACGGGCGAGATGGGGCCCATCCGGCTGATCCTGCTCGTGGCGCTGATGGTGGTGGTCGTGGGCGCCGTGGTGTTCGTCGAACGGGGGCACCGGCGGGTCACCGTGCAGTACGCGCGGCGCATGGTCGGGCGGCG
>JBDTNQ010000122.1:0-12797 GCA_039933635.1 Acidobacteriota bacterium | reverse complement strand
TCTACTTCGTCACGATCTGTCCGTGCAGGGCGTTGTCGCCCGGGTTGTCGTGATCGTGAAACCCGCACGTACGCACTTCCACCATGTTGCCCGTCTCACGGCTCTCACCAGGCTTGAGGAATCCGACCTGATTGATTGGCGGGCAGTCGTCGTGCTCGGGGTGCGGGTCGGACGTCATGTTGTGCGTGCGCGAATCGTTGTTGACGAACAGCACGCGTCCGCCTTGCGCAAGCGAGACGTTTCGAGGGTTGGCTCCGGCCGAGGTGATCGTGACCTGCGTCGTCTGCACGGGTGGCGTGCTTCCAGCATCGGGAGTCGTCGGCGACTTGGCGCAGGCGACGGTCAAGGTGGCCACACCTGCGGCCAGTCTCCAGGAGCGACTCGAACGTGCCATGGGCTGATCTTAGCGTGAGCGGACCAGCAGACGTGCACGCCGAGGCTGCGGACGACGGCGAAGGGCGGATCAGATTCCGAAGGGCGCGAGGTGGCAGTCAGCGCCAGGCCAATCGTTCCGGCGTCTTCGGTGGCACCCGATACCAAAGCACCGTCGGTCCCCCAATCGTTCCGGCCTCTGAGCCTCGTCGCGCCCTTCCGAATCTGATGACGGATCTATAGGCAAAGCCGGTACCGGGTCACCGGTGCCTCCAAGGCGCGGAAACATCAGGATGCCCGTTGGTCGTCTTACGGGCGGCGTAAGGGGCTTACGTCGATTGTTGATTCCAGCCGGCAAGCGCGGAGGCCGTTCTAGGCGTCGTCGTCGCCCAGGCGGTGCTTGGCGAGGTAATAGCTCATGGCGCGCTGGCTGATCCCCATGGCTTCGGCCGCATCCTTCTTGACGCCTCGCGCCGCGGTCAATGCCTGCTTGACGGTCTCGCGCTCCGCCCAGTCGAGGTTCTGCTTCAGGCTCAGGCCGGGCAGGACGCTCGACGTGGCCCCAGGGGCCCCGACGAGCGTGACGTCGGCCGCCGTGATCACGGTCCGCGTGGCGAGCACTACGGCCCGCTCCACGGCGTTCTCGAGCTCGCGCACATTGCCCGGCCAGGACGCGCTGACGAGGACCCGCATCGCATCGGCGTCGATGCCATCGATCCGCTTCCCCGCGCGCGACGAGTGACGGCGGATCAGCCCGTTCACGAGGACCGGGATGTCCTCGCGCCGATCGCGCAGCGATGGCAGTTCGATCGGGATCACGTTGAGGCGGTAGTAGAGGTCCTGCTGAAACCGTCCCTCGCTGGCCAGCTGTGCCAGGTCGCGGTTGGTCGCGGCGATGATGCGGACGTCCACATGGACGGTCTGTTCGGATCCCAACGGCTCGAACTCGCGTTCCTGAAGCACCCGGAGCAGCTTGGCCTGCACGGTCTGGGCAAGCGTGCCGATCTCGTCCAGGAAGATCGTGCCGCCGTCGGCCAACGCGAATCGCCCCTTCTTGTTGCCGATCGCGCCCGTGAATGCGCCGCGCACGTGGCCGAAGAGTTCCGATTCGATCAACGTGTCCGGCAGGGCGGCGCAGTTCACGCGTACGAGCGGCATGTCACGCTGCGCGCTCCACGCGTGAATGGCGCGCGCGATCAGTTCCTTGCCCGTCCCGGTCTCACCGGTAATGAGCACGGTACTCCGCGACTGCGCCACGAGCTGCGCGCGGGCAATGACATCGCTGATGGCCCGGCTCGTTCCGAGAATGCCGTAGTGATCGAACTGTTCATCGCGTTCCGTGATGAGGTAGTCGCGCTGCGTTCGCAGGCGCGCATGTTCGACGGCGCGCGCGGCGACAATCAGGAACTCGTCGATGTCAAACGGTTTCTGCAGGTAGTCGATCGCCCCGAGCTTCATCGCTTCGATCGCGCTCTCCACCGACGCGTGGGCCGTCATCATCAGGATGGCCGGCTGCTCGGTGGCCGGCATCGTGCTCGTCACGTGCCGGATCACGTCCAGGCCGTTCAGCTCCGGCATCAGGTTATCGACGACCAGCACGTCGTACGGCCGCTCGCCGAGCCAGCGCAGGGCTTCGCGCGAACTGCCCGTGGCGGCCACCTCGTGTCCGTCAGCCTTGAGCGCGCTGCCCAGGGCCTGCCTGATTTTCGGCTCGTCGTCGACGAGCAGAAATGATCCTCGAATCACACGTCCCTCTCGGTTCCTCCGGTCGCGCCGGACAAGTCGATGACGACCGTCGTGCCCGCGCCCGGCGCGCTATTGACCACGATCGTGCCGCCGAGACCCTCGATGATATTGCGGGAAATTGCCAGCCCCAACCCAGACCCCGTGTCACGCGTCGTGAAGAACGGATCGAAGATCCGTGACAGGTGTTCGGCAGCAATGCCCGGACCGTCGTCTTTGACATCAATACGCCAGGAAGACGGTGACGGTCGTGACAGCCGGACGCGGATGGGAGTCGTCGGGCGCGACGCCAGCGGCATGGTTCTGATGGCCTGCTGTGCGTTGGCGAGCACGTTGACCAGCACGAGTCGCAACCGCTCGGCATCGGTTCGCGCCGGCGCGTGCGCGTGCGTCGCCGAGAACGAAATCGGGATGTCGTCGCCGCCCGTCAGCACGGCCTGGATGGCTGCGCGCGCCACCGGATTCAAGTCGACAGGCGCCACGTCGAAAGCAATCGGCCGCGCGAAGTCGAGCACACCGGTCACGACGCGGTTGACGCGCGCGACCTCTTCGTCAATGCTCGCGGCGGCGTCGGCCACCTCCGGCGTCGCGTTGCGCCTCAATCCTCGGACGGAGGACTTGATGATCATCAGTGGATTGCGAATCTCGTGCGCGATGACGGCGGAGAGCCGGCCAAGCGAAGCCAGCCGTTCGCGTGCGGACGCCTCGCGCTGAAACCGATTCAGAGCGCCAGTCAGGCGTCCGAACGTCGCGGCCACCACGCGGACCTCCTCGTCATCCCACCGGCCGAGCGGCGGCACCGCCCGGCCCAGGTCACCGGTCGTCGCCATCTCGTGCATCGTCCCGGTCAGCGCGCGGAGGGGACGCGTGACGCCGCGTGCCACGACGTAGCCGACGAGCGTGGCGACGAGGACGGCCGCCGCACCTGACGCGGCGAGTTGCCACCGCAGCTGGCGGAGAAAGCGGGTCAGCTCGGTGCGCGATCGCAGCACGAGCGCCGTCGGCGCATCGGCGCTGTCACCGGTCGAGAGCGGCTGCAGTCGTCCAATGTAGTCCTCGCCGCCCGCCGGCACCAGGAACACGTGGGACGGATCCGGCACCCCTCCGAGCTGCGCGGGCGACTCGATTGGCAATGTGGCCGCCACGACCGTGGTCCCCTGAAGGAACGCGATCTCCGTTTCAGTCAGCGCCTTGATCGCCTCGGCCGCCTTGCGGTCCAGCGTCGTCCCGACGACGAGAGACGCGTCACCAGTCGCCAGGGGAATCACGGCGACGTGCAGGATGCCATCCGCGAGCGGCCAGAACGTGGTCCGATCAGGACGTCGCCGGCACGCCGCCACGATCTCCTGGATCACGGGTGCGCCGAGATGAACCCTGCCGGCCTGCGCCAGCAATCCCCCGGTGCGGCCGAGGACGACGAACAGGTCGGCTTGCAGTCTTTGTTGATATTCCTCGGCGATGGGCTGGACGGTTGGTGGATGTTCCGTCGCCGCCGCCCCGCCGAGCACAGGCAAATCCCCAACGAGTTGGGCTTTGACGATGAAGTCGATGAACTGCGTACGGCTCACCGTGTCGACGAGCGACGCGGCTTCGTCGAGGCGCAGCAGGAGGTCGGCCTCCGCGCGCTGCGACACCGCGCGTTGCACGAAGAAGATCGCCGCGGCCGTGGAGACGATGACCAGCAGGGCGCTGGCGAGGAAGATCCGGTTCGTGAGCGACGAGAGCACGGCTATCGCGGGTCGCCGTCGACGTCGAAGTCGGCCTCGACGGCGCTGTCGGCGTTGATGGTGATGCGGCGGCTCCTGGCTTGTCCCAGCTCGCTCCACACGCCGAGAGCGTAGGTCCCGGCCGGAATGTCCCGGATCGCGTAGCGGCCGCTGGTGTCCGATACCGCGAAGAACGGATGGTCGAACACGAGGATGTACGCGCTCATGTGCGAGTGGATGTCGCAGAACACGGGCACGATGCCCGGCCTTTCGAATCGGATCGCGCCATTCCGGCCCGGCGGGTAGCGGCCGAGGTCGAACGTCCGGGTGCGCGAAAGCGAGAAGACGTTGTGGAAGGTGGTGTCGTTGTTCGGAAACTCGACCGTCGAACCCGTGGTGATGGCGAGCAGGCGCGGCATGAACTGCTCGTCACGTTGGTCCATCCGTGCGTGCCCCGGCGTCTTCGGATAGGCGGTCAGCACCGCCGTCGATTCCAGGAAGACGACCACGCGCCGGCGATCGACGGGCATGTGCGATGCGCTCATGATGCCCGAGACCGAGGGGCGTGGCGCCACCACGGTCATGTCGGGCACGGTGACGCGGCCGCGCACGGTGCCGCCGCCGAGCGGACCCTGGGCCGCGTGCCCGATGCCGACGATGGACGCCGCGATGGCGAAGACGATCGCGAGGGGGGCAGGGCGCGTCATCAGAACCAGTAGAGGAGGCCGGCGATCGGCAACCCGCGGCGCGCCGCTCGATCGGACTGCCGCCGATTTTCCTGCCAGCCGGCTCGAACCTCGAGTGTCCGCGAGAGCCGCACGCCGAACGTCGCCTCGACGCGCGTGACGTCGGCGTCCCACGTGGGGCTCGTGCCCGTCAGCCGGTCGAACAGACGACCGAACGCGAGCCGGTCGACACGCACGCCGACCTGCATGCGGGGATGGAAACGGTACCGGCCTTCGATGAATCCCCCGTGCGCGGTCAGACGATGAAACGGATCCGCGTCATCCACGATGGGCAGATCAAAGCGCGAACGCAGCCACTCAGCGCGCACGAGCCATCGGCCGACGCCGAACTCGGTATCCACGCCAACCAACGTCTGGGCATGAGGCGTCTGCCGTCCGTCCGTCGTCAGGTCAAGCACGCTGTCGGCCAGCCATCCGGCGCGGGCACCGGAGACGCCGACGGTGATGCCGCCGGGCAAGTGGCCGGCGGCGCGGCCGGACCACATCAGGTCGCGATTCGATTCCCGGATCACCGGCACCGCGGGCGCGCCCTGCGTCACGGCAGCCGAGAGGTCCAGCCAGCGGCTCGTCCAGCTGCCTTCCACGCCGGTATCCCAGCGCGAGCCGGCGACGAGCGGGACGCCTGGCGCCAGGGCGAGATTGCCGATGGGGTAGGCGGGCTGCCATCCGCGGCCCCGCATCTTGAGGACGTCACTCGTGGAGGCGGGCAGCGCATCGGGACGGAGCAACGTCAGGTACTGGTAGGCCAGCGGCATGCCCAGCACGGCATTGTCGCGACTGTAGGCGCGACGGGCGAAGGCACCGACAACCGGCGGAATACGGCCGGCCTGAATCACCAGGGAGCTGCGCGCGAAGGGACGCCAGCGCGCGTACAGCGCGGAGGCCTCCAGCGTGACCGCGTTCTGGGTGCGCAGTTCTCCCACGAGAGAGAGCCTCTCGTGGAGGTGCCATTCTCCGTAGAGCTGGACCTGCGCCATCCGCAAGCCATCGATGTCGTAGGTGGTGTAGTTGAAGTAGGTGCGGTCGTCGGGCGGGGCGAGGAGGAGCGCGACGTCGCCTCCGATCGCGACACGACGCTCCGCCGGGTGCGGCGGCGCGTCGTCGGTCTGCGCTGCCGCCGGGCGCGACAGCAGCACGAGGACGCTGGCGAGCACGACGAGTCCGAATCCGGGCCGGCCTGACGCCATGGCGATGCTCGATCTTACTCCCTGCGGCTGCCGGCCGCTGCACGGGTTTGCTGGCGGCGGTTGAAGCGCCGCGCACGGCATGTAACAATGCGTCACGACCGATCGGCACGTCCCGCCGCGAGCCGCTTCAGGCTCGTGTGGGGGCGGGAAGCGCCGACTTCGGAGGAGAGAATGGCCTACGTCATCACCGAGCCCTGCATTGGCACCAAGGATAGCGCCTGCGTCGATGTGTGCCCCGTCGACTGCATCCACCCGCGCAAGGACGAACCCGAGTTCGAAGCGGCCAAGATCCTGAACATCCACCCCGACGAGTGCATCGATTGCGGCGCCTGCGTGCCGGCCTGCCCGGTCGAAGCGATCTACGCGCTCGACGAAGTGCCGGACAAGTGGAAGGACTACATCCAGCAGAACGCGACCTACTTCAAGAAGTAGGGCGGGAGGCATGTCCTCCCGCTATCTCGACTTCGAGCGCGCCGCCTGGGCGCGTCTGCGTGCGGCCACACCGCTCACGCTCTCCGAAGCCGATCTGACGGAACTCCAAGGCATCAACGAGCGGGTCTCGATCGCTGAAGTCGAAGCGATCTACCTGCCGTTGTCGCGGCTGCTCAACCTGCACGTCGCCGCGACGCAGACGCTGCATAAGGCCACCGACACGTTTCTAGGTGCGCTTCCGCGCCCCACTCCGTACGTCATCGGCGTTGCCGGAAGCGTCGCCGTCGGCAAGAGCACGTTCGCGCGCATTCTCCGCGCGCTTCTCGCGCGATGGCCCGATCACCCTCGCGTGGACTTGGTGACGACCGACGGGTTCCTGTTGCCCAATCGCGAGCTCGAGGCGCGTGGGCTGCTCACGCGCAAGGGATTCCCCGAGAGCTACGACGTGCGTCGTCTCATCGAGTTCATGGCGGAGGTGAAGGCCGCGGCTGGTGCGGTTCACGCCCCGGTCTATTCGCATCAGTCCTACGACATCGTCGCGGGCGAGTTCCAGGTGGTCGATCGCCCGGACATCGTCATCGTGGAGGGGCTGACCGTGCTGCAGACCGGAGAGGGCGGGCGACCGACGTCGCCGGATGCCGCGCCGCGGCTCCGCGACGCCTCACGCGCGCGGGTGTTCGTTTCGGATTTCTTCGACTTCTCGATCTATCTCGATGCCGAGGAAGCCGACATCGAACGCTGGTACATCGATCGGTTCTTCGCGTTGCGTGAAACGGTGTTCCGCGATCCCCGATCGTATTTCCACCGCTTTGCGGAGCTGAGCGACAACGAAGCCGACGATACCGCGCGCGAGATCTGGTCGTCGATCAACGGCGTCAACCTGCGCGACAACATCAAGCCGACGCGCGAGCGCGCCAGGCTCGTACTCGAAAAGGCGCCGGATCACACGGTGCAGCGGGTGAGACTGCGACGGATCTGACCGCGGGACGCCGATGTCCGATGCAATGCCCCGATGTCCGACGTCCCGATGCATTACCCCGATGTCCGATATCCCGATGCAATCGCCCGATCATCGATCGCCCGACGATCCGATGTTAAAAGTCGTACCCGATCCAGAAGTCGAACTTGACCTTCCTGAATGACGCGCCGTCTGCCGTGCAGTCGGCGTTGGTCGCACTCGTCTGTGTGCACTTCGGGAAGAGGAGGTCTTCGTAGGTCTTGTTGAAGAGCGTCTTCCAGGACCAGTCGAAGTGCATCGGGAACCCCAGCAGGAAGCTCTCGAGTCCGAACCCGTAGGAAGCCCGTCCGTCGACGAGCCTGAGGCCATCGAGCACGAAGGGCGACCCGAATCGCGGTGTGAGGTTGCCCTGGTCATCGATGTCGTATCCGGCGAGCGGCGCGGCCACCTCGGAATTCCGGCTCGCGACCTTGAACGGCTGGCCGTTGAAGCCGGTGGCGCCGAGGTTGCCGAAAAAGACGCCGCGCAGGCCCCCGAGCACGCCGACCGGCGTCAGCATGGCTTCGATGAGCGGGAACCGCAGTTCCGCGTTCGCGAAGAAGCCCTTGTTCCCGATGAACTCCAGGTACTCGTAGCCGCGCATTTCGGAGTTGCCGCCGTAGTACATGAAGTCCGGGTTGCGGCCCCAGCTCTTCAGGCCGCGGAAACGCAGCGCGAAGACGCCGTTGGCCGCGAGCCGCTTGTAGTAGCGCGAGTCGACGTCCAGCGTGTTCCGCGCGATCCAGCTCGTGCCGATCGCGGGCGACCCGTCGTATCCCAGCTTCAATGCGCGTCCTGCCACCGGGCCGTATTCCCGGTAGAGCGTTGTCTCGTTGTAGAACGACAGCCCGAACGGCACCATGTTGCCGTTACGCAGCACCGACTGCCCGAACTGCGCCTGCTGATACTGCAGGGCGAGCTGCTGTAACGCGTCGTTCGTATAGCTCTCGTTCAGGAAGATGTAGCCGGTGTAGGCCTCGACGCGCGAGTGTCGGCTGAGCGGATAAATCACGTAGCCCGTGCCGCCGCGCTGCGTCTGGACGGACTCCGCGAGATCGCGTGTCACGTAGGGCGCGAGCGTCGGATCGTAGAGCGCGCCTTGGTTCTGGCCGTAGTAGAAGAGGTCCTGTGAGAACCCCTGCAGCGCGTACTGCAGGCGGCGCTCGGAATTGACATACGTGAACGCCGTCGTCCGGTACTGCTGGACCGACTGCGCGTAGAAGCTGATTTGTTTGTCGCCGAGGACGTCCGCGAACGTGATCTGGGTGTTGCCGTAGATCGTGCCGCTGTTCGTGACGCCGAGGTTGAGCGGCGGACGGCCGGCCAGGGTCATCTTTTCGAACGCGCCCTTGCGATGGATGTTGTCCCGCACGAGGCTGTGGCTGATCGGCGCCGTGAAGTCGAACACGGGGCCGGGACCGCCGAAGTCCTCGGATGCCACCGTCGCCACCGGCTTATCTCCGGTGATGGCGTGGATGCCGTTCTCACCCTTGTAGTACGAGACAAACGCGACCTTGAGGGCGCCGGACTGGTGCAGGACGACGGGGGACACGTTGCCCGTCGCGGCGTCTGTCCACTGCTTGAGGACCTTCGTGCGCAGATCCAGCGTCCAGACGTTCGGGATGTTCGCGTTCTTCGCGACCTCGAGCGGCACGTTCACCGACGGGTCGGTGGCCGTCGACGTGAACACCAGCGTGTGGTCGTCGTAGTACTTCGCCGCCGTGTCGTCGTGGCTGCCGAACGTGATCTGCGTCTTGGTGCCGGTCGCCAGATCCATCTGGAACAGCTTGTCGCTGCCGCCGACGCGCGCGGTGTACACGAGCGTCCGGCCGTCAGGCGAGAACGTCGGCGCGTAGTCCGCCGTGGCGTCCTTCGTGAGGTTTCGAATGGCGCCAGACTCCAGATCCACAGCATAGATGTCGGTGACCCCGCCCTGAATGGCCGCGAAGGCGACGGACTTACCGTCGGCGCTGAACGCCGGTGACTCCGGGTTGTTCACCGCGGTCAGCTTGATCCGCTTCTCGGTCTTGCCTGATACGACGTTCTGGATGATGAGCGTCTTGTCCTTCTCGGTGCGGACGAAGTAGCCCAGCCGGTCGCCGACGGGGGCCCACGCGATCCACGGCACGAGGTTGCCGCGCAGACCGCCGGCCTGTTCGATGTTCTCGAATCCGCGGTCCTTGTCGAAGCCCTTGGTCAGGTTCCGGATGAACTGGCCGTCTTTGGCAGAGACCAGGATGATGTCGTATTCCTGATCGCGCCGATTGCCGACGACGGCCGCGAGGATGTCGCCGCTCGGCGACGGCTCGAGCGAGAGGACCGCGACGTAGGGCGTCTTCTCGGGACTCGGCGCCAGATTGCGGCCGTAGTCGGCCGGCCGTTCCTTGTCGCGGAACGGCTTGAACCGCTCCTTGATGTAGCGGTCGAACTGCTCGTCGAACTCCTCGGGCTTCAGCTTCAGCGCTTCTTCATACGCCGTCTCGCCGCTGCCGAGCACGTTCTTGCGCAGCGAGAACAGGAACTGCCGCAGACCTTCCTTGCCCCACCGCGACTCGATGAACTCGAACGTCGCGTGCCCCAGCGAATACGGCAAGCGTCCGGTCAGCGGTTCCGACTCGAAGTGGCTCATCTTCGGGATGTTGTCCGTCAGAGCCGCGTCGCGCACCTGCATCAGGTCGAGAATGTTCCAGTAGCCGGCCATGTAGTTGGCCAGGCCTTCGTCGACCCAGAGCGGCAGCGCCGAGCTGATCAGGCCGCGCGGGATGATGTCGAACTCGAAGATGTGAGTCAGCTCGTGCGTGATCAGGCGGTACAACTGGTCCGGCGGCTCGTCGATGGGGAGCAGCATCCGGTTTCGCTCGGGTTCGGCAAACGCCAGCACCCCCTCCGGCGTTTCCCCGCCGAAGACGTTGTTTTCCTGAAACTCACTCGAGGTCTTGAAGACGATGAGCGGCACGCGCGTGGCGAGGTCGTGCTTGAGATCGGCGCTGATGTGCTGGTAGGCACTCTCGGCGTAGGACGCTACCCGCTCGAGATGCGGCTCGAGGGACGGGTAGTAGTAGATCTCGAAGTGGTCCGTCTTGTAGATGTGCCAGTCGAAACGATCGTAGTGGGGCGGGATCTGGCCGAAATACGGGACGAACGCGGTTTGCGCCGCCGCCGGTTGCGGGGTCGACACGAGTCCCAACGCGACGCAGGCCGGGAGCAGGAGCATGCGCATACGGCGCATAACATCACCTCGAAAGCACAGAAACGCGGGTTGATTGACCACTATTGGGGCATCTTACACCGGACGCTCACGTGGGCCTGGCACGAGAGCGGCCCGCGCGATTCGTCCGGTGTCCTGTTCCCGCGCTGGCTGTGAGCAAAGTGCATGCCTTGCTGCGCCTACGCAGAAGTGCCGTCCTCACAGGCACTGTCTCCACAGTGGGCCGCCGGAACGACCTCTCCCGGAGCCGCTCGTTCGGAGTGACTGTAGTAATGTGGTGCAAGCGAACATGGCGCGCGGGAAATGGTGGACGAACCGATGGTGGGCGGCGCTCGGAGTGGCTGCGGCGATTGCCGCGTCGCCCGTGGCGTGCGACCGCAATGTGACCTTGGAACGCGCCCAACAGGGCGTGGCCTCCGGCGAGGCAGCCGGTGGCGCGACCGCCCAGCCGGTGGCCAATCTCGACTTCGTGCTGAAGAACATCGAAGGTCAGGATGTTCGGCTCGCCGATCTCAAGGGTAAGCCTTTGCTCATCAACTTCTGGGCCACGTGGTGCGGCCCCTGTAAGGCCGAAATCCCCTGGTTCGTCGAGTTTGCCGATCGGTACAAGGCGAAGGGCCTCACGGTCGTCGGTATCTCGGTCGATGACCCGCCCGAGGACATCAAGACCTTTGCCGCCCAATTCAAGGTGAACTATCCGATGCTGGTGGGCCGAGACCGCGCGGACATCGCGAAGGCGTTCGACGCCGAGCAGGTGATCCCCGTGTCCTGGCTGATCCGGGCGGATGGGTCCGTGCAGGCGAAGGTCACGGGCATTCACGGCAAGAACTGGTTCGACGAGCAGATTCAGGCAATGTTCTGAGCGGACGCGCATGGCCAACGACGAACGACCGAAACATGATCCGATGACCGCCACCCTGGGCTGCGGCTGCACGGTGGGCTTCCGCCCTGGTGTCGAAGGCAGCCCGGTGGCCGTCATGCTCGTGTCCAAGGCGGCTGGATGCGGCGTGACGATTCACGTCGCGGGCTTGCCGATTCACGATCACCGCGAGGCACTGCGCCCCTCGACGCGCTTTACGCCGTCGGTGCACTCCGATTACGAAGAGAGCTAGTCGGCTTCGACTGCCATGGGCGCCCTCCTAACTCTCCGACGGATGCTGCCCAGACTGGCCGTGTTCGCGGCCGTGGCCCTGGTCGGCCTGCAGTTCCTGCCGCTCGATCGGAGCAATCCGCCAGTGACGGCGGAAATCCCCGCGTCAGCGGCCGTGAACTCCGTCATTCGTCGGGCGTGTTACGACTGCCACTCGAACGAGACGATGTGGCCGTGGTACTCGCGCGTGGCGCCGGTGTCGTTTCTCGTCGCGCGCGATGTGCACGAAGGCCGCCGGCACCTGAACTTCTCGACCTGGGGCCAGTACGAGCCGGCCAAACAGGCCAAGCTCGTCCGCGAGATTTGGAAACAGGTCTCGACCGGCGAGATGCCGATGAGCATCTACCTGCCCCTGCATCCCCACGCGCGCCTGAGCGCTCAGGACAAAGCCGTATTCGAGGCCTGGGCGAAGACGGTCGATCCGAATATCTCTGCCAGACCCGCCACCGCGCACTAGCCTCGAATTACTTCGGAAAGATGCGCACGTCGGCGACGAGCGGCAAGTGGTCCGACGCCACCAGCGCGAGCCGCGTGCGCGGCAGCTCCACTTTGCGGATCTCCACCTGTCCCGAAAAGTAGATGTGGTCGAGGTGCAGCACCGGGAAGAACCCGGGGTAGGTGCGCCGGCGTCGGAGGTGGGGAAAGAGGTCGATGCTGTTCAAGCCTTCGGCCAGCACGTCGGCAACCAACCCGCGTCCCCACTCGTTGAAATCGCCGAGTACGATACGGGGACCAGCGACGCGGCGGTCGTGGATCCACTCTGAGAGCCGTGGCGCCTGGTAGCGCCGCTCGAGCAGGGCGGTCCCAAGGTGCGCGTTGTACACGTTGAGCAGACCGCCAGCGCCGAGATCGATCGCGACCCGCTGCGCGCACCGGGGCTCGCACGTCTTCCACGACAGGTCGATGCGGGTGTGTTCGCGGATGGGGTAGCGGCTGAGCACGACGTTGCCGAACTGATGCCGCCGCAGCTCACGTGTGGCCGCCATCACCCAGCCCATCCCCAGGCCCGCGCCGAGCGCCTCCGCCTGGCCGACGCCCGACAGACCAGGGCCGATCACTTCCTGGAGCGCCACGACATCCGGGTTGATGGTCGCGAGCACGGCGGCAATCCGCTCGAGCCGCACGCGGCGGTCCATGCCACGGCCGCGGTGGATGTTGTACGTGACGACGCGAATGTCGACGGGCTCGCGCGCCCCGCGCGAGGCAGTCATGTCAGTATCATAGCGGGTACGTCGGGTACGTCGGGTACGTCGGGT
>JBDTNQ010000121.1:0-12884 GCA_039933635.1 Acidobacteriota bacterium | reverse complement strand
CGCCGGCGGCGCGGACGACGTTCTCCTCGATCATGACGCTGCCCATGTCGTTGGCACCGTAGGCCAGGCTCAACTGCCCCACCTTGCCCCCCTGCGTGACCCACGACGCCTGGAGGTTGTCGAAGTTGTCGAGCACGAGTCGAGCGACGGCCAGCGTGCGCAGATACTCGACGCCCGTCGCCTCCGTGCCGCCAAGTTCCGTGTGGGAGGGCTGGAAACTCCACGCAATGAAAGCCGTGAACCCGCCGGTTTCATCCTGGAGGTCGCGGAGACGGAACACATGCTCGAGCCGCTCCTCGAGCGTTTCGACCGTCCCGTACATCATCGTCGCTGTCGTCCGCAGCCCGGCACGATGCGCCTGACGCATCACGTCGAGCCATTCATCGGCGGTCGCCTTGTTGTAGCAATTCAGAATCCTGCGCACACGGTCGACGAGGATTTCCGCGCCGCCGCCGGGGATGCTGTCGAGCCCGGCTGCGATCAACCGATCGATCACCACGGACACCGGCAACTGCGACAACCGCGAAATGTGCAGGACCTCGGGCGGCGAGAGGGCATGCAGTTTGAACGCCGGATATCGCGCCTTCACCTGCCGGAACAGATCTTCGTACCACGCCAGCGGGACGTCCGGATTGTGGCCGCCCTGCAGCAGTAACTGCCCGCCACCGATCGCCATCGTCTCTTCGATCTTCCGGAAGATCTCGTCGAAGCCGAGGGTGTAGCCTTCCGACGATCCGACGGGCCGATAGAACGCGCAGAACTTGCACCGCGCCACACACACGTTCGTGTAGTTCACGTTGCGATCGATAATGTACGTGACCAAAGCGTCAGGATGCTTGCGGCGTCGCATCGCATCCGCGAGGGAGCCGAGCAACGCCGTCGGCGCCTGGGTGTAGAGTTCGAGCCCCTCGTCGCGCGAGAGGCGCTCTCCCCGTGTGACCTGTTCCGCGATCGACGCGATGGACATGCGCGTTCCATTGTACGGGCTGCCGGAAACGCCCGGCAACTTCAGTCCGCGGAACGCGGAGCGAAGAACACCGGGTGCGGAGCCGCCGGAATGAGGCCCAAATCAGCCGCTTCCCGATAGTAGGTCTCGAGCCCCTGCTGTTCACGGGGCCCGAACGTGAACACCAGGTTCTCCCGCAGGTATCTGGCCGCCAGCGGAATTCGCTCCGGCGTCGCCGCCAGATAGGCCCGCGCGATGTCGTCAATGTGCTCGCCGCCCGCGGCAGCGGCCTGCTGGAGCACCCCAAGCGTCGAGGCGTCAACTGCGCCAGATCGGCCCGACCAGAACGCCCAGACGAACGGCAGCCCCGTCATCCCGGACCACACGGCCCCAAGGTCGACCTTTGTCACGCCAGGCGGCGGATCAAAGAACAACGCCGGGTCACCTATCAAGAGCGCCGCATCCGCGACGTCCAGCATCGACGCAATCTCGGGCGCGTGCGGCTGGAAGTCTGGAGCGACATCGAACACCCGCCGACACACAATCCGCACCAGCGCGGCAGACGTGCGCGACGACGTGTCGAGCGCGATGCGCTGCACGTCGCGCATCGGCTTGCGTGTGAACAGCGCCACCGAGGCGACCGGACCATCGGATCCGATGCACACACCCGGAACAATCCGGTCGCCGGGACGGTCCGCGTAGGTGATCGACGGCACCATGCCGAGATCGATCTCGCCATCGGCCAACAGACGCGCGCACGTCGACGGGACGTCGAAGCGCAGACTCACGTCCGGGCGATCGCCAAGTCCGTACACCAGTGGGCGCACGTTCAGATAGTTCACCGCCCCGAGTCGGACCACGCGCTAGCCTCGGCGCGCGAAGCGCCCGTCGCGTTCAGCCGCGATACCGCCAGCCGCGCGAATCTGCCGCGTGATGTCTTCGACCGGCGATCGCCTCGTGCCGAGGTTCAGCGAGTCCACCGCGGCCACCCCATCGATGTCCCCCGCGCCATACGCCAGCGCCACTTGCGCGAGCTTGGGACCGTAGAGTGGCCAGTCAACCTGAATGACGATGCTCGCCGGGCAACGTAACCGTGCCAGCGCAATCGTCTTGACGTCATCGTAGCCCGTCGACGGCGTGTCGACCGGATCGAGGCGGGGCAGCGGCGCAAACACGCGGACGTTGCCCAGGCACTCCTGCACGTCCACGACCCGTTCAATCAGCGCCAGGCGATCCGCGAGGCTCGCGCGATCGACCGTCAGCCTCGGCGCCGTCAGGCCCCCGTGGATCACCGCACGGAGTGCTTCGACCAGGAGCTCCGTGGAGTCGAAGCGATCCACTGGCGTTTCCGCGATTGCATCAAGTCCATCAGCGCGCAGCAACGCCGCCGCCTCCGCCAGCGCCAGGTGATCGTGGCCACAGAGATCGACGAGGTCCGCCAGCGAGAAGCCGGTCACCGGCAGGCCAGGAGCAGCGGCGGCTGCCGCACGCACCAGAGCCCTACCTGCGTCGATCGAAGCCGGGGCCCCGACCAGGCGGATCTCCCCCGCTTCACCCGCCTCAATCGTCGCATCGGGGGCCACGACACTCACCCTGCCAAACGTGATCGTGTCGCCACTCGCGCGGCGACGAGCCATCTCACCCAACACGCCCACGCTCACCAGATCCGGGCACGCGAGCACCCGCGCCAATTCCGCGCCGTTCAGCGGCTCGCCCGCGTTCACCTTGCGTTCCAGGTCCCCCAGGGTGTGTGTCGTCGTGGTCATCCTTCGTTCCTCGTCCGTCGCGCGCTATGAGCGCTTTCCGGAAATCTGCCGCCAGATCTCGTCCGCGCGGCGTTGCGCCTGCTCCGTTGTGATCAGCCTTCCGGGAAACGGGCGGGTGACCCCCTCAGACGGCCCCTTCCGTGTGGCGTCGATGCCCATCTTGCCACCGAACGACTGATACATCGCCGCGTCGTCGAGGTCGTCGACCGGGCCGCGCGTGATCTCGATGTCGCGGGCCGGATCGACGTGCGTACCAACCACCCACGCCACTTCCTCGAAGTCCTGCGCGTTGACGTCCTTGTCGACGACGATGATGCACTTGGAAAACATCAGCTGACCGAGCCCCCAGAACGCGCTCATGATCTTGCGCGCGTGGCCCGGGTAGCGCTTGTCGATCGAGACGATGACGATGTTGTGAAAGATGCCCGCGGGCGGAAACGCCATGTCCACAATTTCCGGCAGGGTCTTTCGAATCAGCGGCAGGAAGATGCGCTCGCTTGCCTTGCCCAGGTACACGTCTTCCATCGGCGGACGACCGACGACGGTCGTGACGTAGACCGGCTTCTTGCGCATCGTGATGCATTGAACGTGGAACACCGGAAAATCGTCGGCCAGGGAATACAGCCCGGTGTGATCGCCGAACGGTCCCTCCCGACGGCGCTCACCCGGGTCGACGTAACCCTCGAGCACGATCTGAGACTGCGCGGGCACTTCGAGATCAACCGTGCGGCATTTGACGAGTTCCACGCGCCGCTTGGAGACGATGCCGGCGAGCATCAACTCGTCGAGTCCTTCAGGCATCGGCGCGGTGGCCGAGTACTGCAGGACGGGATCGGCGCCAAGTGCGACCGCGACTTCCAGGCGCTTGCCCATGCGCTCGGCAATCCGATGGTGCTGGGCACCACCCTTGTGACGCTGCCAATGCATGCCGGTCGTGCGGCGATCGAACACCTGCATCCGGTATGTGCCGATGTTGCGCATGCCGGTCTCAGGATCCTTCGTGATCACGAGCGGTAGCGTAATGAACGGGCCGCCATCCTCGGGCCAGGTTGTCAGGATCGGCAGCTCGTCGAGGCCGCCGTCCATCTTCACCATTTCCTGACACGGCGCGTCCTTCACCGTCTTCGGCATCAGATCCGTGAGGCGATTCACGAGCGGCATCAACTTCAGCGCGTCCATGAAGCCACGCGGCATCGGCGGGGTCGTCAGCTCTTCAATCTCGTGCGCCAGGTCGTCGAGTTTCTCGACGCCCAGCGCGAGACAGATCCGCGACATGGACCCGTACAGATTCGCCGCGACCGGAATCGTATGACCCGTCGGCTGTTCGAACAGCAAGGCAGGCCCGCCTGCGGGCGACTTGCAGGCGCGATCGATGACCGCCGCAATCTCCAAGTGCGGATCGACCGGCGCCGCGACGCGGGCCAGATCCTTGCGGCGATCGAGTTCGGCGATGAAAGCGTTGACGTCCACGAACATGGCGTGACTATCCTCCGGCAATCGCCTCGGCGACCCGCGTGGCCAGCGCCAGCGCCCGGCGGCCCGCCTGGCCGGACACGCGCGGTTCCCGCCGCCGCCGAATCGCGTCGACAAAATCCGCGATTTCCTTCTGAAGCGGCTCGCCCGCCGGCACCGGCACGGCGCCGCCCTCGATCGCCGGCCGCCCGGCAGGCTGATGGCGAAGACGCCAGACCTCGAGCTCCTGGGCACCGGAATCGATCGACACGTACATATCGGGCTGGAAGCAGCGAATCTTCCGCACCGGGTCGCGGCTGATGCGGCTGGCGGTGAGGTTGGCGATGCAGCCGGACGCGAACTTCACGCGCGCATTCGCGATGTCGATCTTCGGCGTCAGCACCGGCACACCGACGGCCTCCACCGCCACCACCTTCGAGTCGTCCACGCTCAGGATGAAATCGAGGTCGTGAATCATGACGTCGAACACGACGTCGATGTCGAGGCTGCGTTCCGGAAAGCCACTCAGGCGATGGATCTCGATGAAGCGCGGATGCTGCAGCACGGCCAGCGCCTGCTCGACGGCCGGGTTGAACCGCTCGGTATGGCCCACGGCGAGAGTGGCACCGCCGTCCTCGGCCAGGCGGAGCATCTCGTCCGCCTCGTCCAGCGACGACGCCATCGGCTTTTCGACGAGGACGTGCACGCCACGGCCGAGGAACTCGCGCACGACAGCCAGGTGATCGACCGTGGGCACGGCGACGGTGACCGCATCAACGCGGCCGAACAGATCGCGATAGTCCGTCAGCGCCTCGGCCCCGGATCCCGCGACGGCCGCCTCAGCCCGGCTCGCATCCACGTCGACGGCGGCGACAAACGACGCGCCCGGCACCGAGGCCGCAATCCGTGCATGGTGGCGGCCGAGGTGACCGACGCCGATCACGGCCAGGCGCAGGTCAGCATTCGTCATGACGTGACGCGCCCGACGACCACGATACCCGCCTGATTCGCCTCGCGGATGAACGCCTCGCCGTCCAGGATGAGCGTGCGGCCCGCGTCGATCGAGATCCCGTCGGCCCCCGCCGCGCGCATGGCCGCGATCGTCGGCACGCCGACGACCGGCACATCGAATCGCATGTCCTGTTTCGGCTTGGCGACCTTCACCACTCGCGTGCCGTCGCCCGCCAGCGTGCCCGCGCGCGCAATCGTCGCGTCGGTCCCCTCCATCGCTTCGACGGCGACGACGGCTCGGTCTTTAACGACGATGGTCTGGCCGATATCGACGCCTGCGACCGCGTCGGCCACCCGATAGCCGAACTCAAAGTCCCTTTGCATGGCCTCTGAGGGTCGGGTCTTCGTCAAGACGCCGGGCTTCGCGAGCAGGTCGCCCAGCAGCGCCGTGGAGTCCATCAGCGTGATCCCGTTCTTCTCGAGCACGTCGGCAATCGCGGAAATGAGGGCGTCCGTATTCTTGCTGCGGAGTTTGGTCAGCACGGAGACCATCGTGAGATCGGGCATCACGTCGGTGAAGAGCTTGACGTGTTTGACCTGTCCCGCCATGACGGCCTTGGTCACGCCCGCGCGCGTCAGCGCGCGAATGCAGGCGCCGAGCTGACCGAGAGAGATCCACTCGAGGGTCGATCCACCGAGTTCCGCGGCCAGCGGCTCGAGTTCGGTAAACGCCTCGCCCTTGATGGCGACGATCGTCACGTCATGGCCGAGCTGCCGCGCGGCGCGCAGCACCAGGAACGGAAAATGGCCGTTGCCAGCGATGAGGCCGATCGGCACGGGCTATTCCACGTCGAGGCTGTCGTCGACCCGCTTGGATGGACGTCGAAGAATCACGCCCCGCCGGGCCGAGCGAATGAAGTTGACGAGATAGCTGACTTCCGGCGCCTCGAGCGAAGCGTCGCGTTCGATCAACTCGAGGGCACGACTCGTGTTGTGCTGCACCAGATGCCGATACGCGCGGCGCAGTTTGCCGATGAGTTCCGGGCTGAACCCGCGGCGCGCCAGTCCGATCGTGTTCACGCCGTAGATGCGCGCGCGGTTCCCAACCGTCTTCGCGTACGGCAGCGCGTCGCGTGTGACGACCGTGTAGCCCCCGATGAACGCATGCTGGCCGACCCGGCAGAACTGGTGCACGCCGGAATAGGCGCTGATCGTCGCGTTGTCCTCGACGGTCACGTGGCCGCCCATGGTGGCGCCGTTGCCAAAGATCGTCCAGTTACCGACGTGACAATCGTGCGCGACGTGCGCGTACGCCATGAAGAGGTTGTGATCGCCAATCGTCGTCACGCCGCCGCCGCCGGCCGTCCCACGGTGAATCGTCACGAACTCGCGAAACACATTGTGGGTGCCGACGACGAGACGCGTGGGCTCGCCCTTGAACTTCAGGTCCTGCGGTGCGAGACCAATCGACGCGAACGGGTAGATCTCCGTGTGGTCGCCAATCGTCGTGCAGCCATCCACGATAGCGGACGCGCCGATCCGACAATGGCGTCCGATGGTCACGCGCGAGCCAATGGACGCGTACGGCCCCACCTCGGACCCCTCGCCGATGACGGCGCTGGGATCGATGATGGCCGTTGGGTGAATGCGGGTTCCGGTGGCGCTGCACTCGGCCGCGCGCCGCTCGAAGACGATGACGAGTTCGGCCTCGGCCACGACGTGGCCTTCGACGGACGCCACCGCGCCGGCGCGCACGATGGCGCCGCGTCGGCGGCCCATGGTGACGTCCAACTGGAGACGATCGCCCGGCACGACCTGCCGGCGAAACTTGGCGTTGTCGACGCCGCGCAGCCGCGCCGTGCGGCCTTCGGTGTCACACCCGACCAGGAGAATCGTCGCCACCTGGGTCAGCGCCTCGATCATCAGCACCCCCGGCATCAGCGGCGTGCCGGGAAAGTGGCCCTGGAAGAATTCTTCGTTCACCGTGACGTTCTTCACGGCCACGATCCGGTGGCCGGGTTCGTGCCGGGTCACGGCATCGACCAGCACCGACGGATAACGGTGAGCGAGCCGCTCGAGGACGGGCGGGATGGTGATCATGCGCAAAAAAAAGACTCCGGGGGCCGCGTCCGGGCCGGGGCCACAGACGCGACTCCCGGAGTCAGGAGTTCGGCCCGAGGGCCGGTCCTACTTCGAGGCATCAAGGCGCTTGATGACTTCCTGGGACAGATCGAGTCCGGCGTGCATGGCGGCGACGCCCGCATCACCCGTGCTGAAGATGACCCAGAGGTTCTTTTCGGAGCGGACCTGCTCGATGATCGGCAGGACCTTCGCCTGGAACTCCTCGAGGAGTTGATCGTTCAGCGCCTGGACGTCCGCCTGTGCCTGTTCCTGCTTGAACTGGGTCTCGCGCGTGATCCGGTCGAGTTCCGCGTTCTTCTGCGCGAGCACGGTCGCCGAGAGGACGGCCTGCCCGGCGGCGATTTCCTGCTGCAGCGTCTGCACTTGCTTGTTCTGCGTCGCGAGCTCACCGCTCTTGCGGTCGTTCAGCTCCTTCATCTTGTCCTGGCCCGACTTGCCGAGCTTGGACTGCCCGACGATCAGTTGCATGTTGATGAAGGCGATCTTGGCGTCGGCCGGGAACGGCGCGGCGACCGGAGTCGGCGCGACGACAGGCGGTGCCTGCGCGGCGGGAGCCTGAGGCGCCGGCGCGGCCGGGCGTGGCGCGGCGGGCGCCGTCGGGCGCGGAGCGGCGGGCGCAGCCGGCGTCTGCGCGGAAACCGCGCTCACGGCGAGCCCGAGACTGAGAACAGTGGCAATCATCACTCGCGTCATCTTTGTCTGCACCTTCGCTGGTCCCTCCAGATGGTTCGGGACGCACATGGACGATCTTGTTGCCCAGCCGGCACGGCCGGCCTCTGACCGCAAACGCTAAATCCTACCAGACCCTCAGAAGTGCGTCACCTCGATCGTAAACGTCGCAGGCATCGTCAGCTTGCCGACGTCGTAGACCCGGGCACAGAGCGAACCGGCCCCCTGTACCTGGCCCGTCACGCTGCTCCCGGCCGACGAAACATCGTTCGCCAGCACAATCGAACAGGTCGTGCCGCTCCAGGTGCCAAGAGCAACGCCGATGACCAGCGTGTCGACGGTCGAGACCGTCCAGCTGGCGCCGCTATCCACGCCGACGATCGCGGCATCGGCGGTGAACCCGCCCGTGAAGTCACGGAGGAGCAAGCTGCCTGTCGACGCGCCTAGGGTTGGCGGATTCCACGAGAAAACCGTGGCCTTGAGTGTCCCCGCGTCAAAGCTGGTCCCCTGGTACACCAATTCGCCGACCCTGAAGCTGCCCGTGCCGTTCGCCTTCGTGGCGACGATCACGTCGGGATCGAGGGCGCTGATGGAGGCGTTGGCGGAGCCTGCCTGGGTGACGACGAACGGAAACGTCAGAGCCCCATTCACCGGCAGCGAGCCAGTGAACGTCTCGGTCGTCGCCGACGGCGTCGGCGTGACGGGAGTGGACGGAGTGGACTTGCTGCACGCCGCGCCGGTCGCGGCCGCCAGGGCCAGAACAATCACTCCACGGAACATCGGACGGCGCATGCCTACTCCTTGAAAACCCCGAACCTGAAACGCGCTTAGAACGTCGTGCCGACGGCAAAACGGAACGTGAACCGCTTGGTCTGCAGCAGTTGATTGTCGAGCACGCCGAATCGCTGAGGGTTGTAGGCCGCGATCAGGCGGAACGGCACGTTCAACACGGGCATCATGAACCGGACTTCGAGACCGGTCGACGTCTTGAACGCACTCGTCTGGCCGACGACCTCGGTCCGAATCGCCCCCGGCGCGGTCAAGAGGTTCGTCACGCCGAAGACGTCCGACAGGAACGGTATCGGCGGCGACACGAGCCGCGTGACGTCTTCCTTGAACGACAGCTTGGTGCCGATGTCCTGCACTTGCCCTGCGTCGTAGAACGCGAGCACCCGGACCTGCCCGAAGATGTTGACGTAGTACTCGGCGTTGAACGTCACCATCTTGTTGCCGCCCGTCAGGACGCCCGACACCGGGTCACGCGGCCCAACCGTGCGCAGGTCGAAGCCGCGGATCGAGTACTCGCCACCGGTGAACAGTTTCTCGAAGATCGGCAGCGTCGTCGTGGATCCGTACGGACGGATGTACTGCGCCTCGGCACGGAGCCCAATCGCCGTGCGCGCGGTGAAGGGCTTGTACCAGATCCCTTCGAGACGCGTCTGCGTGTACTCGGTGTTGCCGCCAACGCCGGCGATATCGAACGACGCGGTGTACCGCGCGCCCTGCGACGGAAAGATGGGTTGATTCACCGTGTTGAAGACGACACTCGGCGAAATCTTGCTGACGATGCGCTCGCCGTTCTGTTTGAGCAGCAACGAGTCGGCCAGATAGGGGCTTGCGCTCAGCACCTGCGGCGTCAGGTAGGTCGGATTGATATCGCGCACCTGAATCTGCTCGTAGCTGTAGGACAGAAACGCCCGGGTGAAGTTGGCCAGCGGAAATCCGAAGACCAGGTTCGATCCCGTCGACCGCTGCGTGTACTGCAGCGGAAAGACGTACTCGCGGCTGAACAGATCCGCGCCGACCGTGATCGGCCGCTCGAACAGGTACGGTTCGCTGAACGACAACTGATACTGCCGGGCCTGCGACCCCTTCTGGAGTGACAGCCCGACGGTCTCGCCGCGTCCGAGGAAGTTGGACGTTTGGAACGACAACTGCCCGAAGAAGCCATCGAACTGCGAAATGCCGGCGCCAAACGCCAGTTGGTTGCGGTTCTGCTCCTGGAATTTCAGCTTGATGTCGACCTTGTCGTCCGTGCTGGGCGTCGGGGTGACGTCCATCTCGCCTTCCTTGTTCTCGAAGGCCTTGAAGTATCCGAGCTGGTTCAGGCGACGGACGCTTTCCTTGAGAGCCTCGGCGTTGAACACGCCGCCTTCGGCCACGCGCATCTCGCGGCGGATGACCGCGTCGTGCGTGTTGGTGTTGCCCGTGAACGTGATTCGATTCACGTAGAACTGTTTGCCCTCGTCCATATGGAGCGTGATGTCCATGATGGGCGGCGGCGGGCCTTCGCCGATGGGCTGCCCCGTCGTCGGATCAATGCCGCGGGGCTTCAGGTCCGGATCGTAGGACCACTGCCAGAACCCATACGTGCCGTAGGCTTCCTTGGCCTTCTCGATGCCCTTGCGGATCTTTTTGTTGCTGTACTCGTCGCCTTCTTTGATCTTGAACAGCGCCTTGATGGCGTCGAGGTTGAGCTTGGAGTCGCCTGTCACCTCGAACTTGCCGATCGTGTACTTCATGCCTTCGTCGACGGGCACCCGCAACCGGATCCACCGCTTCTTGGCATCAGGCGCCGTCCGGATCACTTCGACCTGCGGCTGCCCTACCTGGGCGCCGGCATAGCCGTGGTCCTTGTAGAACTCCGTGAGCCGCTCCGCATCGTCGGCGAACTTGATCTCGTGGTAGGTCGCGTCTCCGAGGAATCCGAGGAATCCCTTGGGCCGGTTGTCCTTCATCTGATGCGTGAGCTTGCCATCGGTGAAGGCCTTGTTCCCGTCGAAGACCAGCTCGGCAATTTCCACCTTTGGCCCCGGATCGATCCGGAACGTCAGGTGCAGCAATTTGGGGCCGCCGGCCATGGGCAAACGCTGCGTCGTGATCACGGCGTCGTTGTAGCCCTGGTCGCCGTACAGCTCCTTGATCGCGCCAACGACCTTTCGGATACTCGACTCATCGACCATCGAGTCGAGCTTGACGGCAATCGTCTTCTCGCGGAGCGTGCTCTCGATCTTGGAGACCTCGACCTTGAGCTTCTCCTTCTCGTTGAGCGGCATGTAGTCGACGATCTTCACCCGCGATTTCTCCTCGAGGTGAAAAATCACGTGCTTCCCGATGACGCCGTTCTCGAACGGCTCGTCGACGACCTGAATCCACAGATCCTCGAGGAAGTCCAAGCGCCAGAGGCGCCAGAAGTCGGCCGTGACGACGGCCTCGTCGTAGGGTTTCCACTGGTTCCGGTCGACCAGCGACCACGCCGCGGTGAGGCGGCCGGCGTACGTGTAGATGTCGACCATCGAATCGACTTGGGTGAGGCGATCACCCGCGCCGTGCGGCATGATTTGCGCGCAGCGATAGACCGGCGCCGATCCGGCCGGGGGCTGGTTGTTCGTCTGCTCCTGCAGTTCGTGACAGGTCTGCACCTGCGCGAACGCCGGGACGCTGGCGGCCAGTACAGCCCCCAGCGCCAGGGCCAGACGAACGACGACCTTCACAATAGGACTCTTAGACAAACGGCCTCGGGATCGGGAGGTGCGCAGACAGCACGTCAGGCTGGCACTCGAGGGCTTAGACGGTCACGGCCAACCGGCGGCCGGTTTCGTCCTGCCCGGACGAGCGCCAGGCCAGGGTGCCATGGTCCATGTAGATCTCGACGACGCCCATCCGCAGTTCGCCGCGGATGAGTTCCTCCGAGAGCGGGTCCTCGATATAGCGCTGAATCGCGCGGCGGAGCGGCCGCGCGCCGTAGGAACGGTCCCGGCAGGTCACGTCGATGATCCAGTCGATGACCTCGGGCATGACCTCGAGCTGCAGCTGGCGGTCGGCCAGATGCGTGTTGAGGTTCGCGATGAGCAGCCGGGTGATGCGACGGAGGTCGTCATCGGACAGCGGCTCGAACACGATGATTTCGTCAAGACGGTTGATGAACTCGGGGTTGAACGTCTTCCGCACTTCCCCCAGCACCATGTCGGTGACGGACTTCTGTATTTCCTTCAAATCGGGAGACTGGAACCCGAGCGACGCCTTCTTCTGGATGAAGCGGGCGCCGATATTCGACGTCATGATGATGATCGCGTTCTTGAAGTTGACGCGATTGCCCAGACCGTCGGTCAGGTGGCCGTCTTCGAAGACCTGCAGCAGGATGTTGAACAGATCCGGGTGCGCCTTCTCGATCTCATCGAGCAGCACCACGGAGTATGGGTTCCGCTTGATCTTCTCCGTGAGCTGCCCGCCCTCTTCGTGGCCGACGTAGCCAGGCGGCGAGCCAATCAACTTGGAGACCGAATGCTTCTCCATGTACTCGGACATGTCGAAGCGGATGAGCGAATGATCGCTGCCGAACAGGAACCCCGCGAGCGCGCGCGCGAGTTCCGTCTTGCCGACGCCTGTGGGCCCAAGGAAGATGAAGCTGCCGACCGGACGCTGTGGATTTTTCAGGCCGGCCCGCGAGCGGCGAATGGCGCGGGACAGGGCGGAGATGGCCTTCTCCTGGCTGATGACGCGCCGATGAAGTTCCTCTTCCATCCGCAGCAGCTTGCCGCTCTCGTCCTCGTTCACGGAGGTCATCGGCACGCCCGTCCACTTCGACACGACGTCGTCGATGTCGTGCCGGGTGATCTGCACGCGCGAGGTAATGGACTTGACGTCCATCTTCTCGCGCACGACCTGGAGGTTCTCGCGCGCCTGCAGCTCCTGATCGCGGTACAGCCACGCCTTCTCGGGGTTGCGCTCGGTGACCGCGGCGTCAATCTGCTCGACCGCCGTGCGCACCACGCGGCTGATTTCGCCCAGTTCGGCGTTCATCTCCGCATCGCGCAACTTCGCGCGTGCGCCGGCTTCGTCGATGAGGTCGATCGCCTTGTCCGGCAGGAACCGATCTGTGATGTACCGACTGGACTGGTACACCGCCGCCTCGATGGCCTCGCGCGTGTACTCGACGTGATGGAACGTCTCGTAGC